>JAJQFQ010000110.1 GCA_021201035.1 Clostridiales bacterium | reverse complement strand
GTGCGTTATGTGATTCTGTATCTGGTCAGTGCGGTCGGCAGCAGCCTGGTTTCCATGGGGCACATGCTGTATACGCAGGATATGGCCGTATCAGGGGGAGCGTCAGGCGTGGTGTTCGGGATGGTCGGGGCGCTGCTGTTTCTGGTACTGCAGAACAGAGGGCGGTTTGAGGATCTGTCTCTGCGCCGTTTCCTGCTTATGATGGCGCTGGCATTGTACAATGGATTTGCCACGTCAGGCGTGGATAACGCGGCGCATGTGGGCGGTTTGATTGTCGGATTTGCGGTGGGAGCAGTATTTTTTGCGCTGGAGAAACTGGTACATGCGGTGCGGCATTGAAGCAAACACGCATGGTACAGAAAAAAAGAACAGAGATGTTTATGCTGATCTGATTGGGTATACCGGCGGGCTTGGGAGGCTGGAAATTGAATCAAAACGAGATAATTAAAATATACGGAACAGATTATAAAGAAATGACCAAAACTCTTCTGGAGCAGTCAGATCTGGCTGCGGAGATTCCTTCCCCGGAGTCCCGGATCGGCCTGAAACCGAATCTGGTGACGCCGACACCGGCGGATAACGGCGCGACGACGCATCCGGAAATCGTGGCGGGGATCATTGAGTATCTGCGGGAACACGGTTTTTTGAGGATGGTCATTCTGGAGAGCTCCTGGGTGGGAGACGTCACAACGGAGGCGTTCGAATATTGCGGATATAATGCTCTTTCGAAAAAATATGGGGTGGAATTATGGGATCTGCAGAAGGATTCCTCCCATATTGCGGACTGCGCGGGAATGCAGCTGCGGATATGTGACAAAGTAGACCAGATCGATTTCCTGATCAATGTTCCGGTGCTGAAGGGGCATTGTCAGACAAAAATCACCTGTGCGCTGAAAAACAGTAAGGGTCTGATCCCGAATTCGGAAAAAAGGCATTTCCACACGATGGGTCTGCACAAACCGATCGCGCATCTGGGGGTGGGCATCCGTCAGGATTTTATTGTGGTGGATCACATCTGCGGGGACCTGGATTTTGAGGAAGGGGGAAACCCGGTGGTGAGAAACTGTATTATGGCCGCAAAAGACCCTGTTCTGACAGATGCTCTTGTTTGCCGGATGCTTCAGTATGATGTGTCTGAAGTGCCTTACGTGGAGATGGCAGAAGCACTCGGCGCGGGCAGTACAGATCTTGACCATGCACGAATCCATACCATAGGATCAGGGCAGACAGAAGAAACGGAAACGCTGCGCAGACACAAGGTTTGCGATGTTCAGTACGCGGTGGAAGAGGTGGATGCCTGCAGCGCCTGCTATGCCATGCTTGTTCCGGCGCTGGATCGGCTGAAACAGGAGGGGCTTCTGGCAGGGCTGAGTGAAAAGATAGCGATCGGACAGGGATATCGCGGGAAGAAAGGAAAGCTTGGCGTGGGACTCTGTACGGCCGGGTTTGATATCTGTATCCGGGGCTGTCCGCCGTCCGAGGAACAGATTTATGAGGAACTGATGCAATATATAAAAAGCAGGTAAGCGGAAATCCGGGTGTTACGTGGCCGCGCGGCGCTTCGGAGAATACGGATGGAAAACGCAGCCGGGATACAAACCAACAAAACGCAGACAAACTGTTGGTTGATTTCCTCTATGCAAAAAGATAAAATACTCTTATCTAATCTGTAGAAAAAGGGGGATTTCTGATATGCCGATAAAAATTCCGGATTCATTGCCGGCTACCGCAGTTCTCGAGAGTGAGAATATTTTTGTCATGACAGAGTATCGTGCGATGCATCAGGATATTCGACCGTTGAATGTGCTGATTCTGAATCTGATGCCGACAAAGGAAGTCACGGAAACCCAGCTCCTGCGGAAGCTTTCCAATACGCCGCTGCAGATCAAGGTCGAGTTTCTGCAGACGGCCAGCTATACGCCGCAGCATGTGGATTCGCGGCATATGCAGTCCTTTTACACGACGTTTGAGAAAGTGAAGAATCGATGGTTTGACGGCATGATCATCACCGGTGCGCCGCTGGCGGATGTGGCCTATGAGGATGTGGCTTACTGGGCGGAGCTCTGTGAGATTATGGACTGGGCGAAGATTCATGTGCATTCGACGCTGCATATCTGCTGGGGAGCTCTGGCGGCGCTCTATTATCATTACGGAATCCCTACGATAGAGTATCCGGAGAAGTTGTCCGGTATTTATCCTAACCGGGTATTGAAAAAAAGCTCGCCGTTGTTCCGCGGTTTTGACGATATCTTTCAGGCCCCGCATTCCAGGGAAGTCGGTGTTCTGAAGGAGGATGTCTGCAAAGTGCCGGGGCTGGAACTGATTGCGGACAGTGATGCGGGAGGGCCGACGATCTTAAAGACAACGGATTCCAAATATTTCTTTGCGCTCTGTCATCTGGAGTATGATTCGGATACGCTGGCGCTGGAGTATCAGCGGGATCTGGAGAAGGGAATCCATCCGCATATTCCGTACAATTATTTTCCGGATGACGATCCGACGAAGAAACCGATTGTGCGCTGGAGATCGGCGGGACAGCTGCTGTTCTCGAACTGGCTGAATTACTATGTGTACCAGACGACGCCGTATGATATCGGGAACCATGTCGGGAAATAGGGGAAAAGCCCGGAAATACGGGATTTCTCGGAAAAACCCATTTAGGCAAAATGTTTTAAAATTTGTTGATATGTGATGGTCAAATGGGGTGTAAAAACCCATACCCCCAAAACAGAAAGAAAAAGGATTCATACGATGTAATGCATTGATAGCCGTGGAAATTGTCTGCCACGGCTATCCGTATTGATTATAACATTACCATTTTTTAAATTCCGGGCTATCTGTCCGGCATTTTTGTATTTCATCGAATATGATCAACGTTTTTCTTGATTTATGAAATGAATTTTGCACGTTTTTCTTAAAAAATGGATTCATAAACACACATTTTTCTGGTTTTTTGCGTCTTTATTGTAGCGTCACGTTGAATCCGGGAGGCACACCGTTTTAGGTATATGATATAGTTGACAGACTATTCCTTTGCTATTTAAAATTCATTATGATATACTTTTCTACATTTTAATAAAAACGGAGTGGACAGAACAATATGGAACAGATGATAAAAGCAACCGTTTTAATTGAGAATACAAGCGACAGCAGTCTTGCCTGTGAGCATGGCCTCAGTATTTTCATAGAATTTGAAGGAAAAAGGATTCTTCTTGACGCGGGAAGCAGCGAGGCATTCTGCGCGAATGCGGATGCGATGGCTCTTTCTCTGGAGGGGCTGGACGCATGCGTTTTATCGCATGGGCACTATGATCATTCCGGAGGCTTCGGCGCGGTTTTTCGGCGGGATTCTGAAGCAAAGGTTTATGCCCGGAAAGAGGCATTGGATGAGTATCTGTCCGGAGCCGGAGGCATGCATGAGATCAGTGTACCCCGGCAGGTGTCGTCCTGCCGCGACCGCTTTATTCTGGTTGGCGGTTTCAGGGAAATATTCCCGCGTGTGTATCTTGTACCGCATCACACGGCGGGGTTAGATGCGATTGGTGAAAAATGCAGGCTGTACAAGCGTGCGGATGGCCGGATTGTGCCGGATGATTTTGTGCATGAACAGAGCCTGGTTTTTTCAACGGAAAAAGGGCTTATCATTTTTAACAGCTGTTCTCATGGCGGTGTTGCTTCTATCATCAGGGAAGCCAGAGAAGCCTGCGGAGGGAAAACGGTATATGCGTATATCGGCGGCATGCATATGAAGGGAAAGAAGGATGGCTGGGAAATCTGTACTTTTTCGGAAGCGGAAGTGGATGCTCTGTGTGAAACAATTCGGCAGGAGGGGATTGAGCGGGTTTACACCGGCCATTGTACAGGTGACATCGGATTTCAGTTGTTAAAAGACAGACTCGGAGAGGTTGTACAGAGATTGACGACAGGTTTGGTGGTTGTGATGCAGAAAATTTAACCAAAAGGGAGGTAAAACAAATGCGGATACTGCCGGAGAGAACCTGCTTGCCGCTAAGGCTCCTGAGGAATGTCCGGTATGTAAGCATTCGCAGTCGTTCTTTGAAGTGCGGGCTGAAAACTATTAAAAATCAGGACGCCGGTTAAAGAAAAGTCTTTGACAGGCGTTTTTCCTTACATTCATGTGGTTTTTTGTTCAACCAGCATCTGCTCAAAGTTTGTGTCTGCCATGAGCAGGAGCTGGATAATCCTGCTTTTCGGGCTGGCAAAGCTGTTCTTTGCCCATGTGGTAATGATGGCAAGACAGCCATGAATATGGTATGCGGTCAGGTAGCGCATTTCCGCCGTAATTTCCGTCAGATTATCTTCAAACAGCCAGATGCTTAAATATTTCATTTCGAAAAGTTCACTGAGACGATTTGTAAATGATGTATTTCCACTGCATAAAAACATATGGAATAACGTCTGATTATCGTATATATGTGCTGGCGGATCTGATCTGGCACGGCTTCGAGGAGGATCAGTATGTCACTGATATTTTTGCGGACGACGCAATCGTGGAACTTGCGATCACACTTTTCCCGACTTCATGGACATTTTCAGAGGGGCATAGCATTCGCATCTCCATCGTCTGCGCCAACTCGCCGACATTTGCAACCAACAGTGCGCTGAGTGAGGATACGGTAGTGACCGTCTATCGGGATGCGGAGCATCAGTCGAAGATTACGCTGCCGATTATTCCGGAGTAAGAATGAAAACGGATGAGCAGCCGATTGTATGTGGCTGCTCATTGCTTGTGACAGATTATCCATAGAAAAGAAGTTACGGTTCAAATAAAGGATTAAGTGTTAAATCCGGTTGTACAAGCTTATCTATATAATGATTATTGAGAAGATCATTCAAATACTCAGACGGAGCCTTCCCGGTTAGTTTTTTATAATCTTTAATCATATGTGACTGGTCATAGTATCCGCAGGAAATTGCCAGATCCGCGTAATTGAGACCGGTGTTTCCTTCTGTGTAACACTGATGGACAATCAGTGAAATCCCGTATTTGTTGAATATGAATTTCTGATACTGATTAGTAGAGTCTAAAAACAACGGCTGTTTTGGTATATAGGTGTATTCTCTCATCGCTGCCACCTCAAAAAATGAAGGGTGCCTTTCCGTCCGGAAAGACACCCTTCTCCTTTATTCATCCGGCTGCGTTTTCCTGTATTGCAGCAATGCCTCCCGCATCTGCATGTTAATATTTTTTACCGTCTCGACAAACTCCTCCAGCGGCACGGTGTCCAGATTCATAAACCATTCCAGAAAGCTCCCCGACATTCCTCGTGTATAATAACGGAAATAGATGTGCAGAATCTCCGGCTTCATATCAAATCGTGTCTTCACGAGTTCAAAAGATTTCGTCTCATTTTCTTCCATCACCCGCTGCGTCACATAGCGGGAATTCGTATCGTCCATCAGCTTTTTGATCAGGCCATGGTTTTCTTCAAATAAGCCCTGGAGATGTGAAAAAAAACTCAGATAGTCAAGATCCTCCGAAAACAGATCAATATCTTTCGTGGTATCCCGCATACGCTCATATCGTTCAGTCATGAATTCCCGGAGGAGATCATCCAGCGTGTTGTAATGCAGGTAAAAGGTCTTTCTTGTGATATCTGCTTCATCCGCCAGTTCCTTTACTGTGATATCGCTGTAATCTTTTTTTTTAAAAGGCTGCTGAACGCCTGATGCAGGGATGCTTTTGTTTTTTTTATCCTCCGGTCCGTTTTTCTTTCCATATTCTCACCTCATTATTTTTTGATAACTGTTTCGCCTGACAAAATAACCGGATGGGTAAAAGCAGTTATCGTTTCCTAAAAATAAGACATATAATACAATATTTGTAAATGTGTATCATAATACTCAATTACATCATATTGGCAATTGAAATCAGCCACACATAAATTATAATACACATCAGTATAAAAATCAACCGGTGCATACCATTCATTTTTCGAAATGCTTAATGCAAAAAGAATATGAACAGGCAACCCGGTAAGAAAGGAGCTTACATGAAGAATCTGATAAAACCATTGAGACACCACATCCCGGCGGTTCTGATCATCGTCTGTCTGCTGATTGTTCAGGCGTTTTGCCAGCTGTCGCTGCCTTCTTACACCAGTGACATCGTGGATGTGGGAATCGAACAGGGCGGTATTGAGGATGCGGCCGCGGTACAGATCAGCGAGGAGACAATGGAGTATCTGCAACTGTTTATGGATGAAGACGATATTCAGATTGTGGAGGATGCTTATACACTGGAGGACGGCATCTGGTATCTGGATGAGGAAATCAGCGATACGGAGGAAATATCCGACACGCTGCAGATGCCGATGGTCATGGTATATCAGCTCTCCGCCCTTTCGGAGGACAGTTTTAAGGAGATGATGGAGGAACAGCTCTCGATGGAAGAGGGCGCTCTTGCTGAGATTTCTCTGGAAGAACTGGGCGCCATGATGGGACTGGAACTGGATACTTCTGAAAATGAGGATGGTGAGACGACCGTCAATATGCTTCCTCTGCTGCAGACAATGCAGGAGGCCGGACAGCTCGACAGCGACGCGCTTCTGGATATGGCGGATAGTGCGATGGAGCAATATGGTGATTCCAGTGATCTGATTTTCGCTTCTGTTGCGATTGAGGAGGTCAGCGCGGAATACGAAAAGATCGGCGTGGATCAGGATCAGTTACAGAGACAGTATCTCTTCCGGATCGGACGGAGAATGATTCTCATGACAGTTCTGATGAGTGTGGCGGCGATTTTTGCCTGCTATTTTGCCAGTGTGACATCGGCGAAGGTTTCGAAACGTCTCCGACATCAGGTTTTTGATCGTGTGCTTTCGTTCGGGAACACCGAGATTGATCAATTCAGTACATCGTCTCTGATTACACGCTGTACTAATGATATACAGCAGGTGCAGATGACGATGGTGATCCTGCTGCGGATCGTTTTGTTTGCCCCGATTCTTGCCATTGGCGGAATTATCAGAGTGCTCAGCTCACAGACCGGTCTGGCGTGGATTATCGTGGTGGCAGCATTGGCAATGACCGGACTGATCATCGGTCTGGTTGTCGTGGCGATGCCGAAGCTCAAAATCATACAGAAGCTGATCGACAAAGTCAATCTGGTATCCAGAGAGATTCTTGACGGTATTCCGGTCATCCGGGCGTTCGGCAGAGAAAGATATGAAGAAAAACGTTTTGATGAGGCGAACGATTCCCTGATGCGGGTACAGCTGTTTACGAACCGCGTGATGAGCTTTATGATGCCCTGCATGATGTTTGTCATGAACGGCGTCAATCTGCTGATCATCTGGTTCGGCGCGAAAGGCATGGATGAAGGCCTGATGCAGGTGGGTGACCTTGTGGCGTTTATGACTTACGCGCTTCAGATTATCATGGCATTTATGATGATTGAGATGATATCCATCATGCTGCCGCGGTCAGGCGTAGCTGCGAACCGTGTTTATGAGGTGATTCAGACGGAAAGCGAGATCCGTGACAGTGAAAACGCGGCATCCTTTGAGGATCTCAGCTTCCGCGGGGAGCTGGTCTTTGACCATGTTTCTTTCTCCTATCCGGGAGCGGATGATCCGGTCCTTAAGGATATCTGTTTTACCGCAAAACCGGGTACTACTACGGCAATTATCGGAAGCACCGGCTGCGGAAAGTCCACGCTGGTTAACCTGATCCCGCGGTTTTATGATGTGACGGAGGGAAGCATTCGTCTGGACGATGTGGATATCCGGGAAATCAGCCAGAAAAAGCTTCGTGATCAGATCGGTTTGGTGCCGCAGAAGGGATTTTTGTTCTCCGGAACCATCGAGTCCAATATCAAGTATGCCGGAGAGTCCGTTACGGATGAATACATGGAAGATGCGGCGTCCACCGCACAGGCCACGGAATTTATTGATCAGAAAAATGACCGCTATCAAAGTGAGGTCGCGCAGGGCGGCACGAATGTGTCCGGCGGCCAGAAGCAGCGGCTTTCCATTGCCCGGGCATTGGCGAAACACGCGCAGATCCTGATTTTTGACGACAGCTTTTCTGCATTGGACTACAAGACAGATGTGGCGCTGCGGCGGGAACTCGGCCAGAAATCGGCCAAAGCTACTGTGTTAATTGTCGCCCAGCGGATTTCCACCGTCCTGTATGCGGACGAAATCCTTGTCATGAATGAAGGCACAATTGTCGGCAAAGGTACACATGCGGAACTCATGAAAAACTGTGAAACTTATCGGGAAATTGCAAGGAGTCAGCTGAGCGAACAGGAACTCGCTTTGAACGGAGGTGATCTGTAATGCCAATGAGAAGGAATCAGTCAGATGATAAGGCAAGAGATTTCAGGGGCAGTATCGGGAAACTGTTCCGCTACATGGGGCGCTATAAGATCGGCATGGTTTTTGTTATTATCTTTGCTGTCGTCAGCACAGTATTTAATGTGTATGGCCCGAAGCTGCTGGGTAACGCTACCACAGAGCTGGCAAACGGATTTATAGCCAAGGTGACGGGAACAGGAGGCATTGATTTCGGAGCTATAGGGACGATTCTGGTCACTCTTTTGGTGTTGTATGTGGCAAGTTCAATATTTAGTTTCCTTCAGGGATGGATTATGTCCGGCATCAGCCAGAAAATCAGCTACAGCCTGCGAAAGGATATCAGTGAAAAAATCAACCGTATGCCGATGGCGTATTTTGATTCTGAACAGACCGGAGATGTGCTCTCCAGAATTACGAATGATGTGGACACGTTGGGACAGAGCCTGAACCAGAGTCTCCGCCAGCTGATCACCAGTATTGCCACGATGGTGGGCGTCGTTATCATGATGCTGACATTAAGCCCGCTGATGACGCTGATCACGGTTATCATTCTGCCGGTTTCTCTGATCTGTGTGATGATTATTATAAGATTCAGCCAGAAACATTTTAAAGCGCAACAACATTATCTTGGTCAGATTGACGGTCAGATTGAGGAGAGCTTCAGCGGTCAGAATATCATTAAAGCCTTTAACCGTGAGGGTAAGGTGATGGAGGAGTTTGAGGATACCAATGAAAAGCTGTATCAGTCCGCCTGGAAGAGTCAGTTCCTGTCCGGTCTGATGCAGCCGATCATGAACCTGATCAGCAACGCCGGTTATGTGGCTGTCGTGATCGTGGGCGGCATCCTGACGGCAGCGGGCACTATACAGGTGGGATATATTGTTTCCTTTACCCAGTATGTGCAGCGTTTCACACAGCCGATGACGCAGCTGGCGCAGGTGTCGAATATGTTTCAGAGTATGGCAGCTGCCGCGGAACGTATCTTTGAATTCCTGGAAGAAGACGAAGAGGTTCAGTCCGTGGATAATCCGGTACAGCTGGAATCGGCAGCGGGCGATGTGGAATTTGACCATGTCAGCTTCGGATACCACGAGGACAGGGTCATCATTCATGACTTTACCAGCGAGGCTAAGCCGGGACAGACGGTGGCGATTGTCGGTCCTACCGGCGCCGGAAAGACCACTATGGTCAAACTGCTGATGCGCTTTTATGACGTGGATTCCGGCGCCATCCGGGTGGACGGCCATGACCTGCGCGACTTTAATCGCCGGGATCTGCGGCAGAATATCGGCATGGTATTGCAGGACACCTGGCTGTTTAACGGTACGATCATGGAGAATATCCGTTACGGCAGACCGGAAGCTACGGATGAGGAGGTTATTGCGGCCGCGAAAACCGCGCGTGCCCACTCATTTATTCAGACGCTTCCCGGCGGATACCAGATGGAAATTAATGAGGAGGCCAACAATATTTCTCAGGGTCAGAAACAGCTTCTTACGATTGCGCGTGCCATTTTGGCGGATCGCCCGATCCTGATTCTGGATGAGGCGACTTCCAGCGTGGATACCCGTACAGAGCTGCTGATTCAGGAGGCGATGAACCGTCTGATGGAGGGAAGAACCAGTTTTGTGATCGCGCACCGTCTCTCTACCATCCGGGATGCGGATGTGATTCTCGTCATGCGCGACGGAGATATCGTGGAACAGGGAAGGCATGAAGAGTTGCTGCAGAGAAACGGATTCTATGCAGAATTGTATAACGCGCAGTTTGAAGGATAGATGACTGCACCCAGATGATGCTGATGAGAAATACGGATTTAAATAAAAAATGTAATTCGTTTTATTAATCGAGGTGTGATTATGCTGCAATTAAAAAATATCTGCAAACAATATACAACCAGTGATCTGGTGCAGACTGCGTTGGATGACGTCAGCCTGAATTTCCGCGACAATGAGTTTGTCGCGATCCTGGGGCCGAGCGGTTCCGGCAAGACGACGCTGCTCAATATCATCGGCGGCCTTGACCGTTATGACAGCGGAGATCTGATCATCAACGGGATTTCCACAAAAAAGTATACGGACAGGGACTGGGATTCCTACCGGAATCACACGATCGGCTTTGTCTTCCAGAGTTATAACCTGATCCCGCACCAGACGGTTCTGTCGAATGTGGAGCTTGCGCTGACGATTTCCGGTGTCTCCAAGGCAGAGCGCAGAAAGAGAGCGAAACAGGCGCTGGAACAGGTGGGGCTCGGGGACCAGCTTCACAAAAAGCCGAACCAGATGTCCGGCGGGCAGATGCAGCGTGTCGCGATCGCACGCGCCCTGATCAATAACCCGGATATTCTGCTGGCGGATGAACCGACGGGCGCGCTGGATTCGGAGACCAGCGTGCAGGTCATGGATCTGCTGAAGGAAGTGGCGAAGGAGCGCATGGTCGTCATGGTGACGCATAATCCGGAGCTCGCACAACAGTATGCGACGCGGATTGTGCGTCTGACGGACGGGCATATTATCAGTGATACGGATCCGTTTTTGGTCGACGACACCGTGATGGAACCGCCGGTGCATAAGAATATGGGGCATTCCGCCATGTCGCGCCTGACTTCCCTGGGGCTGTCGTTTAACAACCTGGGGACCAAACGCGGGCGGACGTTTCTGACCGCATTTGCCGGTTCCATCGGCATCATCGGCATCGGCCTGGTGCTCTCGGTTTCCGCCGGCGTCAACGATTATATAGATACGCTGGAGGAGGATACGATGTCGGAATATCCGATCCAGGTATCGAGTTCGGGGTTTGACATATCTTCCATGATGACCTCGTTTATGGGAAGCAGTTCCGCGTCGGAGGAGGAGACAGAAGAGGATCAGATCACGGTTACGGAAATGATCTCCAGCATGTTTTCCATGATGGATACGAATGACCTGGCTTCCTTTAAGGAATATATCGAGAGCGGTGAGAGTGATCTTGACGATTATACGAAGGCCGTCGAGTATATCTATGACGTTGAACCGCAGATCTATCTGGAAGACGGGGATACATTCCATCAGGTGAATCCGGAGTCGACGCTGACCAGCGGATTCGGCTTAAGCTCCAGCCTGATGAGCATGATGTCCTCCTATATGAGCATGGACCTGTTCTATGCGATGCCCGAGAATGAAGAGCTTTATATTGATTCTTATGAGGTAAAAGCAGGCCGGTGGCCGGAGGATTACAATGAATGTGTCCTGGTGCTCAGTTCGGACGGGAGTGTCAGCGATTATATGTTATATACGCTCGGTCTCCGGGATTATGAGGAATATGAGGAACTGGTCGAGCAGGCTGCGAACGGGAAAAATATTGATGATGTAGAATATCTCGATACGTATTCCTATGATGAAGTCCTGGGTAAGACATATAAGCTGGTCAATGCCTCGGATTATTATGAATATGACAGTGAATATGAAGTATGGACCGATAAGACCGACAATGAGGATTATATGCGGGAACTGGTTCAGGACGGTGAGGATATCACGATCGTCGGTATCGTCCAGCCGCTGGAGGATGCGGCGTCTGCCGCGCTGACGGAAGGACTCAATTATCCGAAATCCCTGATCGAGCATGTGGCGGAACAGGCGGAGGACAGTCAGATCGTCAGGGATCAGATGGCAGACCCGGATACGAATGTGTTTACCGGGGAAGAGTTCGGGGAGGGAGCGGATTTTGATCCTGAATCCCTGTTTTCCCTGGATGATGAGACGTTGTCCGACTTGTTTGATTCAGAAAGTATCACGGATCTTTTTTCGTCATCTGTGGATTTGTCTGATCTCATGGGCAGCGATTCCATGGATTTGTCTTCGCTGATGGGTTCTGACGGCATGGGCCTGGATCTGTCGGATATGGACCTGAATCTTGACCTGTCTGATATGGAACTCGATCTGTCTGATATGGGTCTTGATCTGTCTGATATGAATCTGGATTTATCGGATATGGAAGTATCCGGCCTGGATTTGAGCGCACTGATGTCGGATCTGGACATGTCAGAACTTTTTACTGTTTCATCCGACAGCCTGAGTCAGCTGGCAGAAGGGCTGCTTTCCGGCTATGAGGCATATGCTGCTGAGAATTCGGTCGCTTCTTATACGGATCTGTCAAATGATTTTATGACATATTTATCCAGCGCTGAAGCGCAGCAGATCCTCTCTTCCGCCATGTCTGAGATCATAGATGACGCCATTTCGGATGCACTGACCAGACAGGATATCACGGCACTGCTGGAAGAACTTTCCTCGGCCGGAAGTGAAGGCGCGTCTGACGCACTCTATGCATGGATGACAGAAACGATGGGCGGTATTACCATCAGTTCCGACCAGCTGGCATCCCTGACTTCACAGCTGACTGCCGGTTATGCTTCCTATGCGGCGGCCAACCAGCTGACGACGGCGGAGAGCATCAGTGAGAGTTTTATGGATTATCTGAATTCTGATTCCGCGCAGCAGGTCCTGATGGCCGGGATCATGGAAATGCTGGATACAGATCTTCTGGAAGAGCAGATCAGTGCAGCCATGCAGAGTTATATGAGCGGGATGATGAGCGGCGTCACGGATGCGATTGCCGGTCAGATCGAAGCACAGATCGCGGCGGCCATGGGGGAAGTTACATCTCAGATGGAGAGCCAGATGGGCAGCGTTATGACGCAGATCGGCACGCAGATCAGCTCACAGATCGAGAGTCAGATGTCGACGGTCATGAGTCAGATGTCCGCGCAGCTGACAACAGCGATCGAATCTTCCATGGAGGATATGTTCAGCGGTATGTCTGACAGTATGCTGGATTCCCTGGATATCGACGCGGAATCCATCATGGATTCTTTCAGCACGACTATGGATGCGGACTCGCTGTTGGAGCTCATGACATCCATGAGCACCGCAGCAAGTTCCAGCTATTCGGGTAATCTTGCTGATCTGGGTTATGTGGATTTTGACAGCCCGACCGAGATAGATATTTATCCGAAGGATTTTGAGAGTAAGGACGGCGTGATCGGGATTCTGGACAATTACAATGCGGAAATGCTGGATGCAGGGGAAATTGAAAAACAGATCACCTATACGGATCTGGTCGGGACGATGATGTCTACAGTGACGACGATCATTAACCTGGTTTCCTATGTGCTGACCGCGTTTGTGTCTGTCTCACTGATCGTTTCATCCATTATGATCGGCATCATTACTTATATTTCGGTGCTGGAGCGCACCAGGGAGATCGGTATTCTGCGAGCGATCGGCGCATCAAAGCGGAATATCTCCCAGATTTTTAATTCTGAGACGTTTATCATCGGATTATGTGCAGGCCTGCTGGGAGTGGGGATTGCCCTGCTGCTGCTGTTTCCGATCAATATGGTGGTGCACAATTTTGTCCAGGATGACAGTGCCCGGGCATATCTGCCGGTTACTTATAGCGTGATACTGGTTGTCCTGAGCGTAGTGCTGACCCTGATCGGAGGTCTGATTCCATCAAGGAAGGCATCTAAGATGGATCCGGTTTCTGCATTGCGCTCAGAATGATGTTGAGGACAGATAACGTTATTTTGCATACGAAGCATTTACTTTTTTTAAAAACATAAGACGGAGATGGCATGCATCGAAGAAAGATGCATGCCATAATTGGTGACATGGAGGATAACAAAACACATATAGTTGATAAAATGAGGGATTTTCATTTTGATAATATAAAAGCAGTTCTGATTTTTCTGGTAGTTCTGGGTCATGTATTTCGAAATCTGGGGGCAAATGGTGATGAATATCTTGTATATAAAATCATTTACAGTTTTCATATGCCGGCATTTCTCTTTATTTCGGGATATTTTATGAAATATAATCCTAAGAGGTTTTTTGCAAGAATGGTTCCGCTTTACCTGTTGTTTCAGATGATTCAGACGCTGGAGCATATGTTGTTGGCTTTTGCGAAGGGTTTGAATCCGATGGATGTAAAGATGGATCTATTTACCCCGCGCTGGACGCTGTGGTATCTTGTGGTACTGATGATTTATCAGCTTTTGATTCCGCTCATTGATACGGATCGGAAAAAACATCAGCTCGGTTTTCTGGTTCTGTCGGTTGTCCTGGGACTTACGATCGGATTCACAGATGACACGGATAACTTTTTTGCTCTGTCCCGGGCTTTCGTTTTTCTTCCGTTTTTCCTTCTGGGATTCTATGAGAGAAAGAATCATTATATGGTTACATACGGAACAGACAAACGGCCCGGGCTGTCAAAACTGATTTCAGCGGCAGCCGGGGGAGTGATGATCATCTTTTTCTGGAAATTAGCGGGAAAAATAGATCCGAAGGATTTCTTCGGGTCGGAGGATTATGCGGATCTGAATGCCTTGTTATGGAGATTGTTTGGGTGGCTGTTTGCCTGTGTGTGGATTATGATATTGTTGAACTGGGTTCCGAAAAAAAGAATACCTTTCAGCAGAATCGGACAAAATACAATGTCTATTTATCTCCTGCACGGCGTGCTTCTGATTTTGTTGGAGGATAGTCTGTTAAAAACTGTGATACAGAACAGTATACCGGCACTGATTCTGTTGTCTGTGGCCATAACTGTCGGTTTGTCATGGGGAAAATTGGATCAGATGCTCCGAAAAGTGCGGGTGCCGACAAAATCGTCATCTCTGTCATAACCGGATGAAGTGAATGCAACGCGCCGGGTTTTGTTCTTTTGGCAAAACCCGGCGTGATTGATTTTTCTTTTACTTTTATTCCTGAGAATGAAGGTTCTTCTGTGCAGTGGAGAGCATCAGTTTGATGCGGTTCAGCTGGTTTACTTCGCTGGCGCCCGGATCAAAATCAATGGCTACGATGTTGGATTTCGGGTATTGATGGCGCAGCTCTTTGATGACTCCCTTTCCTACGATATGATTCGGCAGGCAGGCAAAAGGCTGGCAGCAGACGATATTATTGACGCCTGCATTGATCAGCTCTACCATCTCGCCGGTCAGAAACCAGCCTTCGCCGGTCTGGTTGCCCAGAGAAACAATGTCTTTCGCGTTTCCCGCGGTCTCATAAATACTGGAAGGCGGATAGAAGTGTTTGCTTTCCTCTAATGCTTTGTGTGCTGCGCGCCGCAGTACCTCCACACCCCAGATGCCGATTTTTGCTTTGGTCCAGCTCGATTTTTTGAAACCGAGGTTATCCACTTTAAACTTCGTATTGTAGAAGCAGTAGAGGAAGAAGTCGATGAGATCCGGAACGACCGGTTCGGCTCCTTCAGATTCCAACAGCTCAGCCAGATTGTTGTTGGCAAGCGGCATAAACTTCACCAGAATCTCGCCGACTATGCCGACCTTCGGCTTCACGATATCCAGTCTCGGAAGTTCATCAAAATCTTTTACTATTTCACGGCAGTATCTTTTATATTTGCGGTGGCTGATTGCCCTGTCCGTCGATACGAAATCCGTAATCTTTTTGACCCATTTCCGATGCAGTTCGTTGGTCGAGCCGGGAACAGCCTCATAGGGCCTGGTGGCATAGATACAGCGCATCAGTATGTCGCCGAATACGAGACAGTAGATGCCCCGCTGCGCCAGTGAAAAGTTAATCTTGAATCCCGGATTTTTCTCCAGAGAGGTCAGGTTCAGCGAGATGACAGGTATCTGCGGATATCCGGCTTTTTCTAATGCCCTGCGGATAAAGCCGACATAGTTGGAAGCGCGGCATCCTCCGCCGGTCTGCGTCATGATCAGAGCCAGACGGTTTACATCATATTTGCCGGAGGTGACGGCATCCATCACCATGCCGACAGATATCAGCGACGGATAGCAGGCGTCGTTATTGACATATTTCAGACCTGCGTTCACAGCGTCGCGATTGTCGTTTTCAAGAACGACCAGATTATAACCGGAGGCCCGGAAAGCCGGTTCCAGAAGCTCAAAATGAACCGGTGACATCTGCGGCGCCAGTATGGTGTAGTTTTTGCGCATCTCCTCCGTGAAAATGACACGGTTATGGCTGGACGGAACAATGGTGCGCTCCTGCGGGTGCTTTTCACGTGTGCGGATGGCCGCGATGAGAGAACGGATGCGGATGCGCGCGGCACCGAGGTTGTTGACCTCGTCGATCTTCAGGCAGGTGTAAATCTTGCCTGATTTCGTCAGAATGTCGCTGACCTGATCTGTTGTCACGGCGTCCAGGCCGCATCCGAAAGAGTTCAGCTGGATCAGATCCAGATTCTCTGTTGTTTTGACATATTGTGCCGCCGCGTAAAGCCGGGAGTGATACATCCACTGATCCAATACAATGAGCGGCCGCTCCACCTTCTGCAGGTGGGAGATGGAATCCTCTGTCAGCACCGCGAATCCGTAGGAGGTGATCAGCTCCGGTATACCGTGGTTGATCTCAGGATCGAGGTGATAGGGGCGGCCGGCGAGGACGATACCCCGACGGTTGTTTTCTTTCATCCATTTCAGTGTTTCTTCGCCTTTTTGGCGCATATCGTTTCTGGCTGTCTGAAGCTCCGTCCATGCTTTGTGAATGGCCGGTCTGCTTTCGGATTCAGATATATCGAATTCATCCTTCAGGATGACAAGCAGACGCTTGGTGAGGATCTCTTCGTTTGTCATGGCAAGAAACGGATGAATCAGGCGCACTCTGCCTGCGTTTATATCATCTACATTATTTTTAATGTTCTCCGGATAGGAGGTCACAATCGGGCAGTTGTAGTTGTTGCCCGCATCCTCAAACTCGTTGCGTTCATAAGGAATGCAGGGGTAAAAAATCGTTTGAATACCTTCCTTGATCAGCCAGGTAATGTGCCCGTGCGCGAGCTTGGCCGGATAGCATTCCGATTCACTCGGAATGGACTCGATGCCGAGCTCGTACATTTTCCGGGTGGAGAGCGGGGAGAGAACCAGACGGTATTTCAGCTCTCTGAAAAGAACTGCCCAGAAAGGGAAGTCCTCATACAGATTCAGAACCCGCGGGATGCCGAGAACGCCGCGCGCTGCTTCCTCCTCCGGCAGAGGTTCATAGTCAAAAACACGGTGCAGCTTGTATTCAAACAGATTCGGAATCTGTTCTTTATTCTTTTCCTTGCCGAGCGCACGCTCACAGCGGTTGCCGGTGATAAAGCGGCGGTTGCCGGAAAACTGGTTGATCGTCAGCAGGCAGTTGTTCGTGCATCTGCCGCAGCGGGCCAGTTTTGTGGTAAATTCGAGCTGATTGATTTCCTCGATGGAGAGCATGGTAGTCGGCTTGCCCTCATAGCGGTCGCGTGCAATCAGTGCGGAACCGAAGGCTCCCATGATGCCGGCAATATCCGGACGTATGGCTTCGCGGCCGGATATGGTCTCAAAACTCCGGAGCACGGCGTCATTGTAGAAGGTGCCGCCCTGTACAACAATGTGTTTGCCGAGCTGATCCGGATCGGATAATTTGATAACCTTAAATAAGGCGTTCTTGATCACGGAGTAGGCGAGTCCGGACGAAATGTCTGCTACGGTTGCGCCCTCTTTCTGCGCCTGTTTTACTTTTGAATTCATAAATACGGTACAGCGGGTACCCAGATCAATCGGGTGCTGTGCAAACAGAGCTTCCTTTGCGAAATCCTGTACGGAATAGTTCAGTGATTTGGCAAAGGTCTCGATAAAGGAACCGCATCCGGATGAGCATGCCTCATTTAACTGGACGCTGTCAACGGTATTGTCCTTGATGCGGATGCATTTCATATCCTGCCCGCCGATATCCAGAATGCAGTCGACTTCCGGATCAAAGAAAGCGGCGGCCGTATAGTGCGCGATGGTCTCCACTTCACCGTCGTCCAGCATCAGGGCAGCCTTTACCAGCGCCTCACCGTAGCCGGTGGAGCAGGAGGAGACGATATGAGCATCCTTTGGAAGCAGGCTGTATATTTCTTTAATAGACTGGATGGAAGTGGCAAGCGGACTGCCGTTGTTGTTGCTGTAGAAGGAATACAGCAGGGCGCCGTCCTCACCTACAAGGGCCACTTTCGTCGTCGTGGAACCGGCATCAATGCCGAGATAACAGTTCCCGCTGTATGTAGAAAGGTCACCTTTCCGGACAGTTGCCTTACTGTGGCGGGAGGTGAAGTCATCATAAGCTCCCTGGTCTTTGAACAGGGGATCCATGCGCTCTACCTCAAACTCCATATGCAGTTCGCCGGAGAGCTTACCGATCAGAGCCTTCAGAGAAATCCGAGACTCTTCCTTATAGTTTAACGCGGATCCGATGGCTGCGAACAGGTGGGAATTCTCCGGCACGATCGTATGCTCATCGTCCAGCTTCAGCGTACGGATAAACGCAGTCTTTAATTCTGATAAAAAGTGCAGAGGACCGCCCAGAAACGCGACGTGGCCGCGGATCGGTTTGCCGCAGGCCAGTCCGCTGATGGTCTGGTTGACGACAGCCTGAAAGATGGAGGCGGAGAGATCTTCTCGCGTAGCGCCTTCATTGATCAGGGGCTGGATGTCCGACTTCGCGAACACTCCGCAGCGTGCGGCGATGGGATAGAGTGCCTTATAATTCTTTGCATATTCATTCAGACCTGAGGCATCCGTCTGGATGAGAGAAGCCATCTGGTCGATAAAGGAGCCGGTGCCGCCGGCGCAGATGCCGTTCATGCGCTGCTCTACATTGCCGCCCTCAAAATAGATGATCTTGGCGTCCTCACCGCCGAGTTCGATCGCCACATCGGTCTGCGGCGCGTAGTGCTGCAGGGATGTAGAGACGGCGATGACCTCCTGTACGAAAGGAACCTCCAGATGGTTCGCAAGGGTCAGTCCGCCGGAACCCGTGATCATAGGGCAGAGCATGATATCCCCGAGCTGATCGTGCGCTTTGGAGAGCAGATCGGATAAAGTCTCACGGATATTGGCGAAATGACGCATATAATCAGAAAACAGCAGCTGATCCTGCTGATCTAAAACAGCTATTTTTACCGTGGTGGAACCGATATCGATTCCGAGCTTGTAAAAAGCAGAATTGGACATAATATTCCTCACCTTATCTTTTTATTTTCCTGTTATGTAAACACAGCAATTATACGACAGGAACCTTTAAAATACAATCTTTTTATGAAATCTTTCGAAATGCTGGCAAAATACGGATACTTACATAATTTAAAAGAAAAGCGAGAAGCAGGGAGATTGATATGAAAGATGAAAAAGATTATATGTGTACAGGGATGATTCATGTTATTCAGAAAGGCGACACGCTGTATCAGCTCGCCGGACAGTATCATGTGAGCGTTTCTGATATTATGTATAAAAACCCATACGCAAATGTATATAATCTGCAGGCAGGAGATGAAATCTGTATTCCGGTTTCAGGAAAAAGTATGTTTCATAATTGATGAAATCCGGAACAAAACAGATTCTGTAAATATATACAGATGAAGGATCAGCTTCTGTATGCGACCTGTGAAAAGTGAATAAAAATCTTCTTAAACTTTCGTAAATCCGATGACTGACGTTGACAAAGAAAAAAGTCATTATTATAATCTAAGAATAGCTTTTTTGAGAAACATTCAAAAAGAACAGGAGACAGGGATGCAGTTTTTAAATAAAATGGAGCGCAGATTCGGCAGGTATGCCATACCCGGCCTGATGAAATACCTGATTATATGTTATGTGATCGGATATATACTGGAGTATACAGCTCCGAATGTCCTGAATTACCTGACATTGGAGCCATATCTGATTTTTCATAATCTTCAGATCTGGAGGCTGATCTCATGGGTACTGGTTCCGCCGACCAGTTCGAACATTATTTTTGTCGTAATTATGTTGATTTTATATTATCAGCTTGGAACGGCGCTGGAGCAGACATGGGGAGCGTTCCGTTTTAATCTCTATATTTTCGGCGGTATTATTTTTACGATCATCGGCTCCCTGATCCTGTTTGTGATCTACGGGGTCAATACGCCGATTTCCATCGGCGGCAGCTTCAGCACTTATTATATCAACATGACGATATTCCTGGCCTTTGCCGTCTGCTATCCGGATACGCGGGTGATGCTGTATTTTATTATTCCGATCAAGATGAAGTGGATGGCGGTTGTTTACGCGGTTCTGATTGCGTACAGTTTTGTTGTAACCGGTTCATGGTCCGGTCGGGTGGCGATCATTGCCTCCGTGCTGAATTTCCTGATCTTTTTTGCGGTGACAAGGAATTTAAAGACGGCATCGCCGAAAGAATTCAGACGAAAGCAGAATTACAGGCGGCAGGTGAATCAGAGCAGGCAGAACAGACAGAAGTCTGCCGAGGGGGCAATTCATCGGTGCGCGATCTGCGGGCGTACCGAGCTGGATGATCCGAATCTGCAGTTCCGGTATTGCTCAAAATGCAACGGGAATTATGAGTATTGTCAGGATCACTTATTTACACACAAGCATGTAGAATGAAGGTATGTAACTATTCAGGACAGGTCTTCGCACTTGCTTGCGAAGACCGTATGAAAACGTATGGCATTCGAAGGTTTTTACAAAGGGGGGAGTATGACATTGACAAGGGAAGACTTAGAAGCGATATCAAATGCGGTGGAGGAGAAGCTGGAACCACTGCAAAAAGAAGTAAGAAGGAATAGCATATTGCTTGAAAATGATGTTCTTCCGCGGCTGCAGAACATCGAATCCTGCTACACAACGACCTATTGGAGATATATAGAAGGTATTGGTCAGATTGAAACCATGCAGAATGATATCGATGTCTTAAAGGATGTCGTTGCTGAGCACAGCATAAAATTAAAAAAGATTTCATAAGGAACAATGGTATAAGAATATGGAGAATGAAACAATTTCAAGAAATTTTATAGAGCAGATCATTGATCAGGATATAGTGGAGGGAAACTGCGAGACGGTATGCACCCGTTTTCCTCCGGAGCCGACCGGCGAGCTTACCCTCTGA
>JAJQFQ010000168.1 GCA_021201035.1 Clostridiales bacterium | reverse complement strand
TACAATTTATTCAAAAAATCCCATTTTCCTCTTGACTTTTTATTTGCAGGCTAATATATTTTTTTGTACACGGATATCTTTTCCAAACAGATGCAGCAGCAGAAAATGACTGGTGATCCTGGAAAAAATACGTTCCGAGTAGATCGAAGCTATATCCTGAAGGTTGAGATTACTGGAAATTACGGTGGATTTCCTGTGCAGGATTCTCTCGTTCAGGCACACAAAAAGCTGGGAAGCGGTAAATGAATTGGTCATTTCCGTACCCAGATCATCTAAGATGAGCAGGTCACAGTCAAAAAGATTCCGGCAGTCCGGCGCCGGCTCATCGTCATTTCGAAATGTGCTTGCGGCGAGCCGGTCGAAAAATTGCTGTGCGGAAAAATAAATGACGGAATGTCCTGTGCCGAGCAATTCTCCAGCGATACAGTGTGAGAGGAAGGTTTTTCCGACCCCGGTATCGCCGAACAGTAATATATTCTGAAAATCATTGTCAAAATTTTGCACAAACTGCAGACATCTGGCGTATGCGTTCTGCGCGGCCTTTCGTGCTGAAATGTCTGTGCCGGGTGCAAACAGGTCGTCCGCGTAATAATCCAGACGGAAGCGTGAAAAACCGGCTTCTCCCAGAACAGAGGTCAGGTTTGACTGTGCATAAATCAGATCAAGCGAGGCCTGCTTCAGACAATGACATCTGCGGTTCCCGATATAGCCGGTATCTTTGCAGTCCGTACAGTGATAAGGCGGATCAAAGTAATCCTTCGGATATCCCAGAGAGCGAAGCAGTTCTGTTTTCTGTGCCGTGATCGCGGCAAGCCTGTCTGATATCTCCTCTGCCGATGTGTCTTTGCCGTTCAGCAGGGTACGCGCTTTGGCGACACTGATATGAGCGGTTTCGGCATTCAGTTCTGCCATCCGGGGTGTCAGGCGGTCGATTTCCTCCCGCCGGTTCAGAATCAGACGTTGACGTTTTAGCTGGCGGCTCTGATAGGACCGCATGATTTCGTCATACTGCGTATTGGTAAGCGGCATAAATCGGCTCCTTATTGCATAGAATTCTGAACCAGGATGTTCTGAATCTCATCGTAGTTATTGTCCCGCTGCTTGAAATTGATAAAGCGGTTGGAGGCGGCTGCCGGACGGCTGCCCGCGCGTTTGGCCCGCTGGGCCTGCTGATGAGCTTCGTCCGCTTTCTTAACTTCGTCCATCGAATGAATACCCTGTTTGTGCCATTTATCAAGAATTGAGTTGGCATATCCGAAACTGGGTTCATGGATGGTCTCAATCGTGCGGGAGCAGGCTTCCGCGATCAGGTCGGTTGAGAAGCCCATCTTTCCGCTCCAGGCATTCAGGTAATTCGTCTCGGACGGAATCAGGTTGCGTCCGCGTATGCCGAAAGCTTTCATGACGGCATAGTAAACGGCGGAAGACTGGTCGGCAAGCTGTCTGGCCTCTTCTGCAGTATGTATTTCCCTGGCGGCATAGTCTTCCGCGATCTTCTGCATATAATGCAGGCTCTTATGTCCCTTTGCAACACTGTTTTCGATGAGAAACTCAATCAGCTCCGCAGAGAGCCCTAATTCGTCATACCAGAAAAAGATCGTGCTCAGATCGGTCTGATTCAGTGTGCGGCCGAGATATTGTTCTGTGATGAACACCAGTTCGCGGATATCTTCTTTTTCACAGAATTGCTTCAGCGTATCACGTGTACAGGAGGAGCCGCTGCCGGAGGCTGCCCGGATAAACCGGTTTGCCGAATCTGTCGGCTGCTTGTCAGATGGCTGGGGATCCGTACACCAGGCGTCCATCAGGAAACAGATGCCGGACAGGTGATGATTGTCATCGTATTCCAGGCGGAATAGATGAAGCTTTTCCCAGTATTTCAGCGCGCGCAGAATGTCCCGCTCCGTGCAGTCAAAATGATCTGCTATCTTTGACAGCGAAAAACGGCGGTCTGTTTCGTTGATGCTGCGCAGCAGGTACAGATATATTTTTACGTATTCTCCGTTGGCCTGCGTCATATATTCATCGATAAAAATATTCGGGACAGAAGTAGCTGTCGCCGGCTGCTCGTTATATAAAGTGATACTTTCCATATTCTCTCTCCTCGAACTCAAAGTATAGCATACCGTAAAAAAAAAGAGAAGAAAAAGATACCCACAGAAAATGGTGGAAAAAGTCGATTTTTTCTGTGGAAATCGTGGATAACGGGAAAGTCAGGGATATATTACGTGAAAACGCTCTTTTTTCTGTCGGATACGCTTTTTTCAGCAAATATCTTCAGACAAAAAAGCTTCACCGACGAGATAAATATCACCTGCTCCCATAGTTATCAACAAATCATTGTTCAAACATTCTTCGGTTAAAAACTGCCGTATCTCATCAAAAGTTCGGCAGTAGCAGCTCGTTGTTCCGTGTTTTTGTATTTCCCGTGCAAGGTCGGCGCAGGATACTCCGAGGGTATCTGTCTCCCTTGCCGCGTAGACATCAGCCAGAACGACGAGATCGGCCAGGGAGAGCGCATCCGCAAATTCATTCCAGAATGCCTTTGTCCGTGAGTAGGTATGGGGCTGGAATACACAGATCATACGCCTGTGTGGATAATTCCGGGCAGCGTTCAGGGTGGCCCGTATCTCGGTGGGATGATGGGCATAGTCGTCAATAACGGTCACGCCGTTTCGAACTCCCTTGTATTCGAATCGTCTTGCTGTGCCGCCGAAGGACTGCAGTCCCCGGATGATGATATCGTCGGAGAATCCGGCCTCTTTGGCAAAAGCGATGGCTGCGAGGGCATTCGCGATATTGTGCTGTCCCGGTACCTGAAGGGAGATACGTCCCGCTTCTTTCCCGCGGCAGACATATGTAAAGGAAGGGCAGGCGGTCTCACTGAAGGAAATCTGTCCGGCCGTGTAATCCTCTGAACCGGTGACGCCGAAGGTCACACATCGCGCTTCGATACCGGAGGTGATTTCTTCCGGGCAGTCAATGGCGCTGTTTAAGATCAGGACGCCGCCGGGCAGTGTGTTGGACGCAAATCGATGAAAGGAATGCCGGATATCCTGCAGATCCTTAAAGAAATCCATATGGTCTTCTTCTATATTTAAAATAATATTGTATTTCGGATGAAAATGCAGAAAGCTGTTGGTATATTCGCATGCTTCCGTGAGAAATATATCCGAAGCGCCTACGCGGATATTCCCGCCGATTGCTTTCAGCATGCCGCCGACGGAGATGGTGGGATCCGTATCTGCTGCCAGCAGGATGTGGGCGATCAT
>JAJQFQ010000191.1 GCA_021201035.1 Clostridiales bacterium | reverse complement strand
TGTGATCGCATCCGCCGGGCAGTTGCGCGCACACAGAGTACAACCCTTACACTTCACAGGATCAATCTTATAAGTCGTCAGCGCGCGGCAGGTGCCGGCCGGGCATTTCTTATCCCGGATATGGGCGATATACTCCTCGCGGAAATATTTTAATGTGGAGAGTACCGGGTTCGGCGCCGTCTGTCCGAGACCGCACAGTGCGTTCTGTTTGATCTGGCCGGCCAGCTTCTCCAGGCGATCCAGATCCTCCATCTCGCCCTTTCCGCTGGTAATCTTCTCCAGGATCTCTAACATACGCTTCGTACCGACACGGCAGGGCGTACATTTTCCGCAGGACTCATCCACCGTAAACTGCAGGAAAAACTTCGCGATGTCAACCATACAGGTATCTTCATCCATAACGATCATACCGCCGGATCCGACGATGGATCCGATGCTGGCCAGATTTTCATAATCGATCGGAATATCATAATACTGTGCCGGAATACATCCGCCGGAAGGGCCGCCGGTCTGCACCGCCTTGAACTTCTTTCCGTTCGGAATGCCGCCGCCGATATCATCGATTACCGTGGAAAGCGGCGTACCCATCGGGATCTCCACCAGTCCGGTATGATTGATCTTACCGCCGAGGGCAAATACCTTTGTGCCCTTGGATTTCTCCGTACCCATCGCGGCAAACCATTCCGCTCCGTTGAGGATGATCCGGGGAATATTTGCCCATGTCTCCACGTTATTTAAAATCGTGGGACTCTCAAACAATCCTTTTACAGCCGGGAAAGGAGGTCTCGGACGCGGTTCTCCGCGATTTCCCTCGATAGATGTCATAAGAGCGGTCTCCTCACCGCAGACAAACGCGCCGGCTCCCAGCCGCAGCTCGATATCAAAATCGAAACCGGTATTGTATATATTTTTACCGAGCAGACCGTACTCTCTCGCCTGGTCAATGGCAATCTGCAGACGTTTTACCGCAATCGGGTACTCGGCACGCACGTATATATATCCCTGATTGGATCCGATTGCATAGCCTGCAATTGACATGGCTTCCAGTACAACATGGGGATCGCCCTCCAGAACGGAACGATCCATAAATGCGCCCGGATCACCCTCATCCGCATTACAGCAGACATATTTCTGAACATTTCCCCGATTGCCTGAGGCGAATCTCCACTTCAGTCCGGTCGGGAATCCCGCTCCGCCTCTGCCGCGAAGGCCGGAGTCCAATACCGTCTGAATTACCTCATCCGGCGTCATTTCCGTCAGCACCTTGTGAATTGCTTCATACCCGCCGGTGGCAATATACTCATCAATTTTCTCCGGATCGATCACACCGCAGTTGCGCAGGGCGATTCTTTCCTGATTCTTATAAAAAACAGATTCATTCAGGGAACGCAGGCAGGCATTGTTTTCCTCCTCATGGAGCATATATTTCTCTACGGCATTGCCGCCCATGATATGCTGCTCCATAACCTCCGCGGCCTTACTCGGATTCATTTTAATATATGTAACCTTTTCTTTCCCCGGCTCATAAACCTCAACGATCGGCTCATACTGACAAAGGCCGATACAGCCGGTCTGTGTCACTTTCACATGCTCCAGTCTGCGCTTTACCACCTCGTCTGTCATTGCGTCCAGAATCGGCTTCGCACCGCTGGCTATTCCGCAGGTCGCCATGCCTACCACGATTCTGGTATCTTCATACTCATCCGAACGATAACCGACGGTATTTTCCATTTCTTTTCGGATTGCCTTAATTTCTTCCAGTGTTTTCATAAAAACCCTCCATCAATATTTTGCAAGGATGCCTTCTACATCGTCCACCGTCAGTCTGCCGTATACTTCCTCGTCGATCATCATGACCGGAGCCAGACCGCAGGCGCCCACACAACGGCATGCATCGAGCGAAAACTTCCCGTCCGGCGTACATTCGCCGCCGTTGATCTGGAGAAGTTCCATCAGTTTGTCATAAATCTGTCCCGAACCCTTTACATAACAGGCTGTTCCAAGACATACGGAAATCTTGTGCTGTCCTTTCGGGAAAAGGGTAAACTGTGAATAAAATGTCGCCACGCCGAATGTCTTTGCCATCGGCACATTTGTTTTCTCCGAGATGATCTCCTGTACCTCATAAGGCAGATAGCCGTAGATATCCTGCGCCCTCTGCATGATCGGCATGAGAGAACCCTTCTGGCCTTTCAGCTCATCGATGGCTTGTAAAAGCTCAGCTTCCTGCTGCGGTGTTCCATTAAACGGAACTGTGTTTTTTCTCTCCAAAATAGTTCCTCCTTCATAATATATTTTCGCAACAATTCAGAATCAGATACAACCTGCAACCGTGTCTGATTCTGAATCATCACACATTCCAATCTCCACATAAGCCCCACAATCTGACTATGTATCGACTGTTGGTAACAAAACAAAAAACAATTACTGCTCTTTTTTCTTTCTGAGATAAATGAACCAGTATGCACACCCCACGCAGATCGCGCCGCCCACGATATTTCCGAGAGAAACCGGCAACAGGTTTTTCCCAAAGAAATTGCCGACCGTCAGTGCGCTCATATCAATTCCCGCATCTGCTGCCGCCTGTGCATAGGCGGGAACCAGCTTTGCGAACAGCCCCGCACTTATGTAGTACATATTCGCTACGCTATGCTCAAAACCGCAAAGGACGAACATCATGATCGGGAAAAACAGACCGACGATCTTGCCGACTACATCCTTTGCCGCGAAGGAAATCCATACTGCGATACATACCAGGAAATTGCAGAGAATACCTTTGATAAACGCGTCCATAAACGGCATGGAACATTTTGTCACAGCGGTGGAAATGACCGATACCGCCATCGCGTTACTGAACAGGGACACCTGATGGGAGTAAACTATTGCGCCTCCGACCAGAACGGCGCCGATCAGATTACCAATATAAACAAATACCCAGTTTTTCAACATACCGCTGAATTTAATCTCTTTCTCGAGAAGCGGTATCGTCAGCAGACAGTTTCCGGTAAACAGTTCACTGCCCGCGATCAGCACCATCGTCAGTCCTCCGGGGAACACACAGGCTCCCAGGAATTTTCCGAGAGACGCCTCTGTGACCGAGACAGCTACCGTCGTCGCCCCCACGCCGCCAACGCGATAAACGCGCCCGCCAGGATCGCCAGAATGATCATTTTCGGTATCGGGGTATTTACCTTGCCCTTGCCGGTGTTGATGTAATTTTTTGCTACTTCAGCCGGTGAAAAAAAGTTCATAATTAAGTCCTCCTTATTAGAT
>JAJQFQ010000173.1 GCA_021201035.1 Clostridiales bacterium | reverse complement strand
CTGGTGGCAGAGACGGCCGCAAAAATGTTTTCTCCAACCCTGATCAGCTGCCGCAAAATGGTCAGTTCTTTCTGCGATTCCATCTGGAATATGTGGAGCAATACTTATATGGAGAACCAGAAGCTGGAACCCTATGTTTTTGCTTTGATCCGGGCGTTCCCGTCTCCGGCAGCATGGATGGCAGGGGAACTTGAAAGACTGTCTACCTGGCTGTGGATTCAGGGATATTATGAGGAAGCGGAGAGATGGCAGAAAAAAATTATGGACAGCGTTGAAAAATATTACGGCGAGAATCATCAGGTGACCGCTGAGATGGCGTTGCGGATGGCAGCCGTTTATTATAACTCCATGGAATCGGAAAAGGCTGATCTGTGGTATCAAAAGGCGTATGAGATACTGAAACGGTGCGAGCCTCTGGACGTAAGGCATAAGCGGCTGCTTTTCTCCGCCTGCAGCAAAATATCCCGCAGCTATTGGGAGAAGGGTGAGATTCCGTGTGCGGAGGAATATCTGGAAAAGGCGATGTGCTATTTCCGGGAGTATGTCAAACTCAGTGAAAAACTCAGGTTTTCCCGTGTCCATGAGGAGTCGACCGAGATCATTCTGGCGTCCTTTAAATACTCTCGCGCAAAGAATCTTGCTGCACAGGGCAGGAACGCGGAAGCGGAATACCTCTGCAGGGAAGCCAGAGAAGATATTTTGTCAGTGGAAGGAGAAGAGTACAGGGTCAATGAATTTGACACTTTGTATATTGATCTTCTCGTGAACAGAGGGGAGTTTTCGGAAGCCTTAACACTGGCAAAGGAAGATCTTGAGCGCGCGCTGCTTTATCGTGGAACGGTATATAAGGATACGCCGATGTGGATGGAACGGCTGGGCGACGTTTATATGGCGGCCGGTTATACGGAGGAGGCGGAAAAAGAATATAAGGCTTTGTTTCTGGAACTGAGCCGTCATTTTCCGGGTCGGCCGGACTGGATGGAACGTGTGCAGGAGAAGATATTGCAGATGTAAAATGAATATATGTATTTCTGTAAAAACTTTCAGTTTATATGCTACCATAGTGAATTCTGTTATGCTATACTATTTTACAGTGAGCGGTGAGACGTGATTATGAATGGTTGAATCAGACTATGGTGATCGGATCAGAAACAGGTTTTTCAAAAATGAGCAGGAGGAGAATAATGGATACTTTTGATGTGGCCGCTCTGGGTGAACTGTTGATTGATTTTACGGAAAACGGTGTGAGTTCTCAGGGCAATCCGCTTCTGGAGGCGAATCCGGGCGGCGCGCCCTGCAATGTGCTGGCAATGCTGTCCCGGCTGGGAAAAAGAACTGCTTTTATCGGGAAGATCGGAAAGGATTCTTTCGGCAGACAGCTCCGGGAGGCGGTACGGGGCTGCGGTATAGATGTGAGCGGACTTGCGGAGGATGAACGGGTTCATACGACGCTTGCTTTTGTCCACACGCAGCCGGACGGAGATCGGGAGTTCAGTTTTTACCGGGATCCGGGTGCGGATATGATGCTCGGGCGGGAAGAAATCCGGGAGGATTTGATCCGCGGTGCGCGAATTTTTCATTTCGGAACGCTTTCCTCTACACATGAGCCGGCGAGAACGGCGACCCGGTATGCGCTGCAGGTCGCTCAGGAGAGCGGTTGCCTGATTTCATTTGACCCGAATCTGCGGGAGCCGCTGTGGGATTCTTTGGAGGATGCGCGGCGGGAGATAGAATATGGACTGTCTGTGTGCGATATTTTGAAAATTTCCGACAACGAGGTGGAATTTCTGACCGGGACGGCGGATTATGAACAGGGGGTGGCGATGCTCCGGGAGAGATTCCGGCTGCCGCTGGTTTTTGTGACGCTCGGAAAGGCGGGGAGCATGGCATTTTACGGTGATCTGGTCGTGAAAGCGGATCCGTTCCCGCAGGAGCATACGGTTGAGACGACCGGAGCGGGGGATACTTTTGCGGCCTGTGCGCTGAACTATATTCTGGAGCATGGGATGGATGATCTGACACGGGAGCAGCTGATGGAGCTGCTGACCTTCGCGAATGCGGGAGCCTCTCTGATCACGACGCGGAAGGGGGCGCTGAAGGTGATGCCGACAAAGGAGGAGATACGGAACCTGATTCGTGAGGATGCCGTATAGACGGGTATGCAGTGCTTTGGCGGGTGCCAAAGTCATGAATCCGAATACAGGCATTTGATCCATGACCTCTTGACCCTGGTATCATGGCACATGATTTTTCATGCAGTTATTATAATGCAGAAAATACAAATAAAAACAGCATGGCTCAGAGGAGACGTACAGGATGTCGAATCAAACGGAATTATATCATAAAGAATATCAGAGCCGTATGAACCGTTATTATGATGAGTTGAAATGGCTGTATATGGAGCTTTATCAGGATCAGTATGCGGCTTTTCATGACCTGTGTGCTGATTTGTACACATATTTTCAGATGAGAGATACGGATTTAAAGGAGCGGGACCGGGAACGGAGCGCTGATTCGCAGTGGTATCGGGGCAATGATATGCTGGGCATGATGCTTTATGTGGATGCCTTCGCGAAGAATCTGAACGGCGTCCGGGAGAAAATCCCGTATTTTAAATCCTGCGGGGTGAATTATCTTCATCTGATGCCGCTTCTTGATTCGCCTGCGGAGAAAAATGATGGCGGATACGCAGTTTCGGATTTCCGCAGGGTGAAGCCGGAGCTCGGGACGATGGAGGATCTGAAGTGTCTGGCAAGGGAATGTCATGAGCAGGGCATCAGCCTCTGCCTGGATTTTGTCATGAATCATACCTCTGAGGAACATGATTGGGCGAAACGTGCGAAGGCGGGGGAGAGAGAATATCAGGATCGGTATTTTTTCTTTGATAATTATGACGTGCCGGCACAGTTTGAGCGGACAGTTCCGCAGGTGTTTCCTACGACGGCGCCGGGGAATTTTACGTGGAACACGGATACCGGCAAAGTGGTCATGACGACATTTTATCCCTATCAGTGGGATTTAAATTACGCGAATCCGATTGTTTTCCGGGAGATGGTGGGGAATATGCTGTATCTGGTGAATCAGGGCATCGACATCATCCGGCTGGATGCAGTTCCCTATATCTGGAAGCAGTTGGGAACCAATTGCCGGAATCTGCCACAGGTACACAACATCGTTCGCATGATGCGCATCATCTGTGATGTGGTCTGCCCGGGTGTGCTGCTGTTGGGCGAGGTTGTGATGGAGCCGGACAAGGGGGCGCCGTATTTCGGGACGGTGGAAACGCCGGAATGCCA
>JAJQFQ010000141.1 GCA_021201035.1 Clostridiales bacterium | reverse complement strand
TTCAGATGTATGATTTAATGCAGCGATCAGATCATATCCGGAAATTATATGAGGGCTGTTATCGGGATAACCTGCACTCTCTCTGGGCAGGGCAAGAATTGTACAGACCGGGCAATCGAAGGGAAGAATTTATTCATATTCTGGAGAAGAATATGATGCCGGTCTATGATTCTGCAAGGCGACAGGGATACGAAGTGTGGAATTATACATAAGAGATCCATAAAAATGGAGATGGAGAAAAAGTGTGCTGATTTTCAATGAGCTATTTGCCTGATTTTGAATTGACGCAGGCAATAGGAATCAAAGGAGAACACGTGATGAAGATCGCAGTCGTATTTCCCGGAATCGGATATCATGTAGACAAACCGTTGTTTTATTACAGCAAAAAGATAGCCGCCGTTTACGGTTATGAAATTAAGGATGTCCCATATGGGAATTTTCCGTCCGGTGTCAAGGGCAATAAAGAAAAAATGAATGCTTGTTTTACCGGTGCGCTGGATCAGTGTGAGGATATTCTTCGTTATGTAGATTTTTCTCAATATACAGATATTTTGTTTCTGTCAAAAAGTATTGGGACAGCGATTGCCTCCGCTTACGGGCAGAAGCATTTTGATTTTTCACAGACCGTGATTTGTAATGCCTGTGGAGCATATGGCAGATATGAAGTATTTATGACCTATACAGCACTGGCACTCTTTTTTATCCCGTGTTTCCGGTGGAATAAAAGGTATTATGTCCGCACAACCTGCTGTGGAATGCTTTATGAGCTTGATCCGGAAATTGGGAAGCGTATTGCAAGGGGAGAACGCCTGGAAATCACACCGGCGAATTTAAGACCGGTCAGAAGAAGCGGGCAGTATTATGGACAGGCAGGCCCCCGTTACAGGCGGTGCAGTTACTGCGGTTTTGAGACGACGGAGGATTTCGAGTATTGCCCGAAATGCGGCAGACGGTTCCATATGTAAACAGCAGAGACGGAGGATGAAAATGCATATCAAAGTTTTAAAAGGTGATATTACAAAACTGAAAGTGGATGCAATCGTAAACGCAGCGAAGAATTCCCTGCTTGGCGGGGGCGGCGTGGATGGAGCAATCCATCGGGCAGCCGGGGCGGCTTTGCTGGCGGAGTGCCGGACGTTAAACGGCTGTGAAACCGGTGATGCAAAGATTACGATGGGATATCAGCTCCCGGCAAAATATGTAATTCATACCGTCGGACCGGTCTGGAACGGCGGGAATCAAAATGAACCGGAGCTTTTGGCGAGTTGTTACCGCAGTTGCCTTCGCATCGCAAAAGAGAAGCGGCTGGATTCTATTGCCTTTCCGGCTATATCTACCGGGGTGTATGGTTATCCGAAAGACCAGGCGGCTGAGGTTGCCGTGTGTACAATCATCGAAGAAACGAAAGACGCCGGCGAGGATTTTGAGGTAATATTGGTTGCTTTTGATGCCGAGACTGAACAGCTATATAATCAGGTGATTCAGAGAGTCGCCATAGGATAGACAGATATGTGCGGTGTGTTTTATATTGATCTGGACTCCGTATTGGAAGTCCGGAAATTTGTAAAGGAAGTAGATCAGAGAATTCCAACGATGGATTTTTCTGGGGATATCCATCCGACGGATTCAGCACCGGTGATTACTGACGGCAGGAAAGGGCTGAAACTGTCCTGCCAGCGGTGGGGTTATCCGGGTTATCAGAAGACTGGTGTAATCTTCAATGCGCGGGCAGAATCCGTGCAGGAGAAAAAGCTGTTTCAGAGCGGAATTCGATATCACCGTGCGGTGATTCCGGCAAAGCATTTTTATGAATGGAATGCGCTGAAAGAGAATAATTTATTCAGCCGCGTAGATGGAAAGGTCTTGTATCTGGCCGGATTTTTTGACCTGATGGAGAATGAAGAACGGTTTGTGATTTTGACGACAGGCGCAAATGAATCCATGTCTGCGGTGCATGACCGGATGCCGCTGGTACTGGAAGAGGCGCAGATCACGGATTGGATTTTGGATGACAGCAGCACAGAGAAGTTGCTGTGTCAGGTGCCGGTAGATTTGAAGCGGCAAACAGATTTTGAACAGATGTCACTGTTTGCGGATTAAATAGTTTTTGCAAGGATTAGATGGAAATGAAGTTATTGGTTGTTGTTGATATGCAAAAGGATTTTGTGGACGGATCCCTCGGAACAGAGGAGGCCGTGTCGATTGTCCAAAAAGTGCGTGATAAAATTTTGAAATGCAGGGCGGATGGTTGGACAGTTGCATTTACGCGGGATACCCATACAGAGGACTATCTGGAAACGCAGGAAGGGAAGAATCTGCCGGTGATTCACTGCGTAAAAGGTACGCCGGGATGGGAGATTGTACCGGAGCTTCCGGTGGAAGACAGCAGGATATTTGATAAAGTGACATTTGGCTCGATGGAACTTGCACAGTATGCAGCCGGACTTTCCAATCTGGAGGAAGTACAGCTCATTGGTCTTTGTACAGATATCTGTGTCATCTCAAATGCGTTGCTGCTCAAGGCAGCGCTTCCGGAGGTCCCGATTAGCGTGGATGCCGGTTGTTGTGCGGGCGTTACGCCGGAAAGCCATAAGAACGCTCTGGCAGCAATGGAGGCGTGCCAGATTGAAATTAGAAACGCTGATATGTGAGGTGCAACGGTGTCAATGCAGATTGATGGAGTGCAGATAAACGTATATCACCACGGTGATAACGGTGCCTGTATCTATGTGGGAGAATCTGAAAAAACAGGCGAGAATGCGGATTGGCTGGATGAAATTCTGGCAAGAGAAGCCGGGGACATGGAATATAACCTGATCGTATTTGAAATATCTGATTGGAATTCACAGCTTTCGCCGTGGCCTGCGAGACCTGCTTTTGGAGATGAGACATTTGGAGGCAGAGGTCCGGAGACATGCACCTGGCTGGTGGAGAAATGTATCCCGGAATTAAAAGCGGGCGGATTTATTCCGAAAGATGCGCCCCAATATATAGCGGGGTATTCGCTTTCTGGGCTCTTTGTACTCTGGGCGCTTCTGGAATCAGATGTATTTGATGGAGCTGCGTTGTGCTCCGGTTCCTTATGGCTTGACGGTTGGATGAATTATATTCGGGGTAAGAATATTGTGAGGAATGTAAATATCTACCTAAGCCTTGGGAGCAAGGAAGAACAGACAAAAAATCCGTTGATGTCAGTGGTCGGTGACTGTACGAGAGAAACATATGAGTTGCTGAAGAAAAAACCGGCTGTGAAAAAACAGTTCTGCAGTGGAATAAGGGTGGGCATTTTGCGGATGC
>JAJQFQ010000013.1 GCA_021201035.1 Clostridiales bacterium | reverse complement strand
ATACGGATATGCTGCAGCAGCTGGAGGAGACGGGTGTTCGTGTTTCGACAGAGGACGGTGCTGCTGAAGCAGCAGTCAATCAGCCGCTGGCAGGTCTGACGATCGTGGTGACGGGGACACTGGAACGGTTCGGGCGCAGGGAGATTGCTGATTTTATAGAGGAAAACGGCGGGAAATGTACCGGTAGTGTGAGCAAAAAGACGAGTTATCTGGTTGCCGGTGAAAATGCGGGTTCCAAGCTGGAAAAGGCGCGCAGCCTCGGTGTACCGGTGATTTCAGAGCAGGAGTTTCTGGAAATGTGCGGACAAACGTCATCAAAATAACAGAGAGATGAAAAAGAAACAGATGAAATAGTTTTCAAATACACGAAATTTTGATATACTATGAAAGTGTCGTGAATAGACAGGCAGACGGGGAGGAATACATGAGTCGGAGAGAAATCAGAGAACAGATTTTTAAGATCCTGTTTCGCGCAGAGTTTTACACGAGAGAGGAGCTGGAGGAACAGCTTGATCTGAGTGTGGAAACGATTCAGGCATCGGAAGCAGATATTGATTATATCAGCAGAAAAACAAGAGATATTTCTCTGCATCTGGACGAGATCGACGCGATGATCAATGCGCGTGCCAGAAAATGGAAGACGAGCCGTATGGCGAAGGCGGAGCTGACAATCATCCGGTTGGCGGTATATGAGATGAATTATGAGGAGGATATACCGGTTTCCGTCGCGATCAATGAGGCGGTGGAGCTGGCAAAGCGGTACGGGGATGATCGCGGGCCGGGCTTTGTCAATGGTATTCTGGCACAGCTGGTGCCTGAGACGTCAGAGGATGCAGATGATGATGCATTGCGAAATTCCGCTGCAGAATCATGATTTTCGGTAAACGGCATCAGGTTGTTTGTGATAGGATAGAGGTGTCTGTATGACGGGTAGTGTATATTCCGTGGGACAGGTCAATGCCTATATTAAAAATATGTTTGCCCGGGATTTTATGATGAGCCGCATTTTTGTGAGCGGTGAGGTGTCAAACTGCAAATACCATTCTTCCGGGCATATTTATTTTACGCTGAAGGATGCGTCGGGCGTCCTGTCGGCGGTTATGTTTGCCGGATCGAGGATGAAAGGGCTTGCGTTTCATATGAAGGCGGGCGACAAGGTGATTGTGTCCGGTTCAATCCGCGTTTATGAGAGAGACGGCAGGTATCAGCTTTATGCGGAGGAGATTGTTCTGCAGGGAGCCGGCTTGTTGTATCAGAAATATGAAGCGCTGAAACGCGAGCTTGAGGAGATGGGGATGTTTTCCCCGGAGTATAAACAGCCGATCCCGAAGTATGCGTCCCGCATCGGTGTGGTGACGGCGCCCACGGGGGCGGCGGTGCAGGATATACGCAATATCTCCCATCGGCGCAATCCTTTTGTGCAGCTGATTCTTTATCCGGCACAGGTGCAGGGAGAGGGAGCGGCTGCCTCTGTCGTGAACGGCATTCACGCTCTGGAGGAGCGGGGCGTTGACGTGATCATTGTCGGGCGCGGCGGCGGTTCGATCGAGGATTTATGGGCTTTTAATGAAGAGATTGTGGCGAGGGCGATTTTTGACTGTCCGGTTCCGATTATATCCGCGGTAGGACATGAGACGGATACGACGATTGCGGACTATGTGGCTGACCTGCGGGCACCAACGCCGTCCGCGGCGGCGGAACTGGCTGTGTTTGATATCCGGCGCCTTCTGGAACAGATCGACGCAGGGCGGCTGGCGCTGAACCGGGCTGTTTCAGACAAGCTGGAGCAGACGGATGCGAGGATCCGGCAGTATGAGCTGCGCCTGGAGGTTCTGAACCCGAAGAACCGTTTGCTGGAAAACCGGCAGATGACGGCGGATTATCATGAGCGTATACAAAACCGGATGGAACAGATGATCACGCAGATGCGACACCGGCTCCAGTTGTACGCAGCGGCGCTGGATGCGGATTCCCCGTTGAAAAAGCTGCAGGGAGGATACGCGTATCTGTCGACGGCGGAGGGGCGCAGAGTGTATGCCGCCGTTGATTTGCATGCCGGTGACAGGGTTCACGCTTATATGCTGGACGGGAGTTTTTTCGCGGTCGTGGATGAGGTCTGTGCGGATGACAGGCCGGAGAAGACGTCAGAGTGACGTCGGCATGGATTCGAACCGGTAAAAAGAAGTATGCGGAAGATGTGCGGGAATGCCGCATGAAGTGTAGACGAAGGAAAGTCGGAGGGCGACATGATGGGAGAATTTTCGGACGGACAGACGGCCGTACAGAATGAGGATACAGAAGAAAACAGGGAGATGACACTGGAGGAGCTTTTTGCCGATCTGGACGGGATACTCGCGGATATGAACGACCGGGAGGTCTCTCTGGAGGATGCATTTTCCCTGTACGAGAAGGGCATGCGGAAGATTCGCCTTTGTAATGAGAAGCTTGATCTGGTAGAGAAAAAGATGATGGTGATCGCGCAGGACGGAGCCGAGGAGGTTTTCTCTCCGTCGTAAATGACCGGAAGGTTTTCGGATATTCGGGAGATACAAAGCTTATACAGGATGTGATCGGAGGCGTGTTATGAATATCAAAGAAGAGATAGCCAGGCGGACCGATGAAATAGAATCGATTCTTGTCGGATATCTGCCTGAGGAGAGCGGATATCAGAAGACAGTGATCGAGGCAATGAATTACAGCTTCCTGGCGGGCGGCAAGCGTCTGCGGCCGATGCTGATGCAGGAGACATACCGGCTTTTCGGGGGATGTGACCGGATCGTGGTGCCGTTTATGGCCGCCATAGAGATGATACACACCTATTCGCTGATCCATGATGACCTGCCGGCTCTGGACAATGATGATTACCGCAGGGGTCGGAAGACGACTCATATTGTTTACGGAGAGGCCATGGGAATCCTGGCGGGGGACGGTCTGCTGAATCTGGCTTATGAGACGGCGCTGAATGCGCTGGAGCAGGAACCGGGGAACCCGCGTGTGGCAGGAGCACTCCGGATTCTCGCACGGGGCGCCGGGATCTACGGCATGCTCGGCGGTCAGGTGGCGGATGTTGAGGCGGAAGGACAGGCGGTAGATCAGGATAAACTGGATTTTATCTATGACAGAAAGACCGGCGCGCTGATCGAGTCATCCATGCTGATCGGTGCGGTGCTGGCAGGGGCTGACGACAGTCAGCAGGAGATGATCGTGCGCGCGGCGGCGGATGTGGGGCTTGCATTTCAGATTCAGGATGATATTCTGGATGTGGCGGGTGATCCTGCGCTCATCGGGAAACCGGTCGGAAGCGA
>JAJQFQ010000199.1 GCA_021201035.1 Clostridiales bacterium | reverse complement strand
GGTAAACCATTCCAGCCAGGCCATATCCAGTGACTGACCGATGATGAGCGAGAAAATACCGGCAGTCGGAAGCACAAAGATGACATAGCGGAACAGGCAAAGCAGCAGCGTGTACGTTCCGCCGTCAAGCGCCTGGAATACACCCTGCAGCGCGATGCTTGCGCCGGCGAACAGGAAGCTTACAGAGACAATGCGCAGGGCGCTGATGCAGAGTGTCTGTGTCTGCCCGGACAGTCCGAAAACATTAGTAAAAGGCACCGCGAATATTTCCAGAATAACAAGCCCGGCCGCCATGAGGGCAACATCGTAAACGACACCGTATTTGATGCTCTGGCGGATGCGGGCTTTGTTTTGCATCCCATAGTTGAAAGCAACAATGGGCGTGACTGTATTTTGAATTCCGAAACTCGCAAACATTAAAAACTGCTGGATTTTATAGTAGAGTCCGTAGGCGGTCACCAATGACTCGTCAATCCGTACGAAAATGATGTTTAAGCCGTAGGTCATAACCGACATAAGCGCTGCGCCGATAGTCGCGGGCAGCGCGATGGCATAAATCTCACGGATGAGCTGAAAGGATGGCTTCAGATAACGAAGACCATGGGAAAGCTCTGTATTGCGGAGAAAATGAAACATCATGGCGAGGATCAGAGATGCAATCTGACCGATGACGGTTGCCCATGCGGCACCGCGCACGCCAAGCTCCGGCAGACCGAACAGTCCGTAGATCAGAATCGGGTCGAGGACGATATTGATAATGGCTCCCGTGACCTGCGCGGCGGTGGAAAGCATGGAGCGGCCGGTCGCCTGCAGCAGCTTTTCAAAAATGGCAAAGCAGATGATTCCGACGGAGCAGACACAGCAGATCTGCAGATAGCTGACCGCAAGGTCAAGGATGATCGGGTTGGATGTCTGGGAGGCGATATAGGCGCGGACTCCGAAGATACCGAAAAAAAGAAAAACGAAATAGGTGACGATCCCGACAAATATGACATTCCCGGCAGTCCGGCTTGCTTTTTCGTGGTCCTGTCTGCCGAGACATTTGGACAGAAGCGCACCGGAGCCGATGCCCGCGCCCACACCGATGGCGAGCATCAGCGACTGGATTGGGAAGGCGAGTGTCAGCGCGTTTAATGCTTCTTCCCCGTATTGACTCATGTTGGAGACAAAAGCGCTGTCCACAATATTATAAAAAGCCTGCAGCATCATGGATAAGACCATGGGAAGTCCCATGGTAATCATCAGCCGGTTCATCGGCATGGCAGCCATCTTGTTATTTTTACCTGTCTGCATAGAATCCTCTTTTTTCATATAAATAAAAAACGTAAGTCCGCTGATCCGGACTTACGTTTTCACTGCGCAATCATTTTGCATTGTAAACGTTTTTCCCCGATGGGTCAAGTCTTTTTCACTTTATGATATTAAAGTGAGCGGTGTGTAAAGTCTGAATAACTATGACATTCTATTAAAAAATAAGAGAAACAGTCTTGCGTATGGGAAAAAATATGGTGCTATAGTTCCATAAAATTGAAGCTCAGGTATAAGATTGAGAAAAATGAGCTGTTTTGTTCTGCCAGATGTAAAAAAAGAAGGCATTTGTCAATATGGCCGGATGATAAGGAGGGGATGAAAAATGGCTGACAGAAAATTGGCGTCGGTACAGTGTGTGGGCAGCGTTTCACCCATCGCCGGGGCGGATCGGGAGCTGGAGGAAGATGAAATCCTCCTTCTTTTATATGGCGTGTCTGTACACAGAGCCTATTACAAGAGAAACGGAGAGATATCTTTGTCGGAGCAGATCTCTATGGGGCGTCACTGCTGTATCACGGACAGAGAGAACGTACAGTTTCGTTTTTTTTCAGAACGAGAGTCTGGATATTTTTTTCTGGTCTGACGGACTGCGGAAGGTAAAAATGTATAATGCGGGTTGTTCCAATGTTCCGATCCGGGGCGGCATGAAGCCGCTGTGCTGCAGGCCGGGAGAGATGCTTGCCGTAGTGCAGGACTGGTTTGTGGATATGGGACTGGCGGCAGATCCGATGTGGTAGGGGATTTTTGATTGTGTCGGGGGATCGAGCAGGGAATGGCTTGCTTATGCAGCCCGTAATCAGCGCATTAGGAAACGACCTAAGTCACTTCCTGCAAAATGTGACGAATTGTGCCGCCGCGAGTAAAAACAGACATTGATTAAGGGGAGATTATATGGTAAGTTTGTTATATCTTGAAGCGTGTCCGGAGGTGAGCGGTGTGGAAAAAAAGAAAATGCCGATCGGTATAGAAGACTTTGCGGAAATTATGACACAGGACTTTTATTATGTCGATAAGACCGGCATGATAAAAGAGCTGCTGGGTAATTGGGGTAAGGTGAATCTGTTTACACGTCCGCGCCGCTTCGGCAAAAGCATAAACATGAGTATGTTAAAGTATTTCTTTGAAATCGGCACAGATAAGAGCCTGTTTGACGAATTGAAGATTTCAAAAGAAACCGGACTTTGTGAAAAATACATGGGGCAGTACCCGGTGATTTCCATTACCCTGAAAGCTACTGAAGCAGAGAATTTTTTGACGGCCCGTGATTTGATTGTTATGGAAATTAACAGAGAAGCCAGACGAATGCAGTTCCTTTTAGAGAGTGAAGCCCTTTCCTTAAAAGAAAAAGAAACATTTTCGTCCCTTCTTGACGAACGGATGGAGGACAGGACTCTGTACTCCGGTCTTAGTCTGTTGTCTGAATTTCTGCAAAAGCATTACGGACAGAAGGTCATCATTTTGATTGATGAATATGATGTCCCGCTGGCAAAGGCGAATAAGCAGGGTTACTATAGGGAAATGGTGCTGTTAATTCGCAATCTGTTTGAAAAAGCGCTGAAAACCAATTCCAGTCTGGAGTTTGCGGTTTTGACAGGCTGTCTGCGAGTATCCAGAGAGAGCATCTTTACAGGGTTGAATAATCCGAAGATGTACACACTTCTTGAAGCGGAATGTGATGAACAGTTTGGTTTTACGGATGAGGAAGTCCGCGAAATGCTTTCTTACTATGGGCTTTCCGAATACTATGATGTAACAAAAGAATGGTATGACGGATACGGGATCGGCCGTGCAAGAGTTTACAATCCGTGGGATGTAATCAACTGGTGCAATCAGCTGCTGACGAACCCAAATAAAGTTCCAAAGAGCTACTGGACAAATTCCAGCGGCAACGAGGAAGTGCAAAGATTTATACAACGTATGGGCAACGGGGTTACGAAGGCTCAGATTGTCATCCATCAAATTATTCAAGGGTGGTTTCGTCAGATTATTTCACGGCAGT
>JAJQFQ010000197.1 GCA_021201035.1 Clostridiales bacterium | reverse complement strand
GGGAGATCGGTATTCTGCGAGCGATCGGCGCATCAAAGCGGAATATCTCCCAGATATTTAATTCTGAGACGTTTATCATCGGATTATGTGCAGGCCTGTTGGGAGTGGGGATTGCCCTGCTGCTGCTGTTCCCGATCAATATGGTTGTTCACAACTTTGTCCAGGATGACAGTGCCCGGGCATATCTGCCGACGGCTTACTGTATCATGCTGGTTGTTCTGAGTGTGGTGCTGACTCTGATCGGAGGCCTGATTCCATCGAGGAAAGCATCCAAAATGGATCCGGTGACGGCGCTGCGGTCGGAATAAAAAAGATAACGACAACAAAAAACGCCGCACAAGCACATTTCAGTGCTTGTGCGGCGAAAATGTTTTAAGCAGAAAGAATTACATGCTGGTATACCCGCCGTCGACGGCACAGATTAACCCGTTGACGTAAGAGGAGCAGGGGGACGCCAGAAAGATGGCTGCCGTATCCAGTTCGCCCTCCTTGCCGTACCGCGCCATGGGAATCATGGTTCGCGCATACTCCTGGAAGAATTCACTGTCCAGCGTTTCCTTTGTCAGCGGCGTTTCAAAATATCCCGGGCAGATGGCATTGACATTGATGCCTTTGTCGCCCCACTCGGCGGCCAGTGCGCGGGTCAGGTTTACGACGCCGCCCTTTGCTGCATGGTAGGGTGTCGCCGGTGCGATCTTATTTCCGACCAGACCATACATGGAGGCGATATTGATAATCCGTCCGTATCCGGCCGGGATCATGGCTTTCTTTGCGACGGCGCGGGCCATTTTGAACGTGCCTGCCAGGTCGATATTGATCTCGTTCATAAACTGCTCATCGGTGATATCCTCCGCCGGTGCGACAGCGCCGGTTCCGGCATTGTTGATCAGGATGTCGATGCGTCCCATTTTTTCCAGAATCTCATCGACCGCGTTTTCTACGGCTGCGGTGTTCGTGATGTCACACTGAACGCCGATGGCATTGACACCGTAAGCTGACGCGATCTCTGCTGCATTGGCATCTACCTTTTCTTTTCTTCTTGCAAGGCAGACGATGTTGGCACCCTGATTTGCTAAAGCCTTTGCCATCTGTACGCCAAGGCCGGTGGATGCGCCGGTTACAACCGCTACCTGTCCGGAAAGATCGAAATAATTCTTCATGGATTTGTCTCCTTTTTTGCTGATGTCCGCGTCAGCGGACATGTCCCTTTAGTTAGATGAAATACAAATTGTGAAATTGTATTTATTTAAATACAATTTAGAGTATACTAAATATGTAAGCAAAAAGCAAGACAAAAACGAAAAAGACATTATATTATTCTGAAAACAATAGAATGCTTTTTCATTTTCATACAATGGACCGCAGGACAGGGATGATTGACAAGGCGATGGATAACGCGTATAATGCAAAAAATTTGAAAAATGTCATGATAGTAAGCGGACATGACTGCTGACGTAGTCATCACTATGTATGAAAGTCGATTGCTCCGTGCTTTGCACTCCTGCAATCGCCGCCAGTATTCGCAATCCGCGCTACTTGCTCATACCGGCTTGGTCGTCGAATATCCAGCCATCTGCCTGTCTATTCACGACACTTTCATTGTAAATAACAAATTAAAATAAAGAAAGAGGAAAGATATGAAGCGAAAACTGTATCTTGAATGCAATGCCGGAATCAGCGGAGATATGATGGTCGGCGCCCTGCTGGATCTTGGTGCGAATGAGGAGATATTGAGACGAACGCTGGAAAGCCTGAATCTGGACGGATATTCGATAGAAATAAAAAGAGTGAAGAAATCCGGACTGGATGTCTGTGATTTTGCGGTGAAGCCGGATGCTGCGCATGAAAACCATGACCATGATATGGGGTATTTGCACGGAGCGGAATATGCGTATGATCATTTCCGTACTTATGAGGAAAAAAAGCATGGCCACGAACATGAGCATATGCACGAACATGAGCATATGCATGAACATGAGCATACGCACGAGCATGAGCATGAACATACTCACACCCATGCACATGAACACCGCGGCCTGCCGGAGATTCTGCATATGATACAATCCTCTGACATGACTGATTGCGCAAAAGAGACCGCTGCCCGGATATTTGGTATTCTGGCACAGGCCGAGGCGAAAGCGCATGGCGTATCCCCGGAGCAGGTGCATTTTCATGAGGTCGGAGCTGTAGATTCGATTGTGGATATCACCGCTGCAGCGATCTGTCTGGATGATCTGGGCATCGGGGACGTTATCGTGCCGGTGCTCTGTGAAGGCTATGGAACGGTACGCTGCCAGCATGGCGTGCTTCCCATCCCGGTTCCCGCAACATTAAATATTGTTTCAGAACATCATCTGAAGCTACACAGAATCCATGTGCAGGGTGAGTTCGTGACACCAACCGGAGCAGCCATCGCGGCGGCGATCCGGACAGAGGAACAGCTGCCGGAATATTTCCGGGTGGAGCGTGTCGGTATGGGATCCGGGAAACGCAGCTATGAGCGGCCGAGTATCCTGCGCGCGATGTTGATTGTGCCGGAGGAAGGCCATGGGAGTTTTTCGGATAAGAAAGCAGATGGGGGGGATAAGATCGTAAAACTGGAGTGCAACATTGATGACTGCAGCGGTGAGGCAGTCGGTTATGCAATGGAACGCCTGTTTGCGTCGGGAGCCAGAGATGTTCATTACACGCCGGTGTTTATGAAAAAAAACCGTCCCGCTTATATGATCACGGTTCTGTGTGAACCGGATCAAAGGGAAGTGATGGAAGACATCCTGTTTACAGAGACTACTACCATCGGTATCCGACGGCAGAGCATGGAACGCACTGTCCTCAAGCGCGGGAAACGGAAAGTGAGTACTTCATTTGGGGACGTGGACGTCAAGGAACTGGAATATGACGGGAAAAAAAGAGTTGTTCCGGAATATGAAAGCGTTGCGGCTCTGGCAAGGGAGAAGGGGTTGCCTTTTTTACAGGTTTATCAGTGCATAGAGGCGGAAGTGAAATAGATGACTGTAATTCCGTTGGTTTGGGGCGTTTTGTCATTTGCTGCTGAACAGACCTTGCATTTATGAGTCAGCGGCTGTATAATCGTGAATAGCTGAGAAATAAAATAATATAGAAGGAACGCAGCTGTGAAGGTATGGAACAGTTGCGGAAGAACAACAGGGGAGCTTGTTATACAGGCTGAGAGGAAGGTGGAGACCTTCGACCCGGGACCTGATTTGGATTATGCCAACGTAGGGAGTCGAGCGATCGATGATGTTTTATATGGTAGACTTCCATTCGGGAGTTTCGCGTTTTCTGTTTTT
>JAJQFQ010000081.1 GCA_021201035.1 Clostridiales bacterium | reverse complement strand
GCAAAGCCTTATATTTATCGGCAAAGGCGGCCAGCTCCGCGATCACATTCACCAGCTTGGTACGGATCAGCCGCAGCGCCTCGGCCATCAGGATAATATCGGTATTGTCACCCACATAACAGGATGTCGCGCCCAGGTGAATGATTCCCTTCGCCTTCGGGCACTGTACACCGTAGGCATATACATGAGACATCACATCATGGCGCACCAGCTTTTCCCTCTCTTTCGCCACTTCAAAGTTAATATCATCCTTGTGGGCTTTCAGTTCCTCTATCTGCTCATCCGTGATATCCAGGCCGAGTTCTTTCTCAGTCTCAGCCAGGGCAATCCAAAGTCGCCGCCAGGTACGGAACTTCTTCTCCGGCGAGAAAATATACTGCATCTCTTTGCTGGCATAGCGCTCAGAAAGAGGGCTGGTGTATGTATCGTAAGACATGTTGCTCCTCCTTTTACTATTCATGGTGTCCGTTGCACTGTTTCCCTTCACTCCGCGATAAGCGACGAGACACTTCAAAATGCTTCGCATTTTTCAGTGTCCGTTGCACTGTTTCCCTTTACTCCGCGATAAGCGACGAGGCACTTCAAAATGCTTCGCATTTTTCAGTGTCCGTTGCACTCAAATGCGGTATTTGCAGGCGGTTTGTGCCTGCAAGCAGACAAAACCGCCTGCAAATACCGCATTCTCGTCGCTTATCGCTCATAATCACCTCTAATATCATCCTCAGGAGGATCCAGAGGATATTTTCCCGTGAAACAACCCCGGCAGATCGGCAGTCCGCCTGCCATCGCATCCAAGCGTCCGATCTCCAGATATGCGAGAGAATCGGCTCCGATAATCTCCCGGATTTCCTCTACCGAATGGTTATAAGCGATCAGCTGCTCCCGTACCGGTATATCCGTCCCGAAATAACAGGGCCATAAAAACGGCGGGGAGCTGATACGCACATGAACTTCCGCGGCTCCCGCCTCCTTCAACATGTTGACAATCAGATTGGATGTCGTACCGCGGACAATGGAATCATCAATCATAATAATGCGTTTGCCAGCCACCGCCTCCCGGATCACATTCAGCTTTACGCGGACGCTCTGTTCCCGGCTACTCTGCTTCGGTTTAATAAACGCGCGTCCCACATAACTGTTTTTCATAAAGGCGACCCCGTAGGGGATGCCGGACTCCATGGCATAGCCGAGCGCCGCCGCATTGCCGGATTCCGGAACGCCGACAACCAGATCCGCATCGACCGGAGAATCCTTCGCAAGAAAACGCCCCGCCATAATCCGCGCCTCATACACGCTGACGCCGTCGAACCGGCTGTCCATCCGTGCAAAATAAATATATTCGAAAATACATCGTCCATGCCGGCTTTCCGGAATGGCATTTGACATATCTGATAAGATCTCGCCCTTTTCCGTGATCGTAACGACCTCTCCCGGCAGCACATCCCGAACGAACTCCGCCCCGATCGTATCCAGCGCGCACGTCTCCGACGTGATAATCCAGGCATTGTCCCTCTTCCCGATGCAGAGCGGCTTAAATCCGAAAGGATCGCGCGCACCGATCAGCTTCCTCGGGCTCATAACGACCAGAGAATAAGCGCCTTTCATCTTATGCGCGGCCCGCCGCACTGCGTCCTCTACCGTACCGCAACGCAAACGTTCCCGTGCAATATGATAAGCGATCACCTCTGAATCAATTGTCGTCTGGAAAATAGCGCCGGTGTACTCCAGATCATGGCGCAGATCAATGGCATTTATCAGATTTCCATTATGCGCCAGCGCCAGTGTACCCTTCACATAATTCAGCACGAGCGGCTGGGCGTTTTCTCTCGTCGAAGCGCCGGCCGTCGAATAACGGACATGCCCGACACCGATATCACCCTTCATAGACTTTAACTGATCAGCCGTAAACCCCTCGCTGACAAGTCCCATTTCCTTCTGTGATGTAACCTTTCCTTTTGGCCCGTGGGTGTCGCTGACAGCGATACCGCAGCTCTCCTGTCCGCGGTGCTGCAGCGCAAACAGTCCATAATAGATTGTAGAAGCCACGTCATTCCCATCGAAATCATAGATACCGAAAACACCGCACTCCTCATGAATCTTCTCCGGTAAGACAGCTTCTGTCATTTTCTCCTGCATATTGGGTTCCTCCAAAGATGACGGCAGGCTATACCGGCATCAATACCGGAAAGCCGGCGCAGTCCGCTACATAAACTTCTTTCCTGTCAGCAGTTCAAACGCCTCTTTATATTTATCAACCGTCTTCTCAATCACATCCTCCGGCAGCAGATAGTCACTGTCCGGATTCGCCTTCAGCCAGTCCCGTACAAACTGCTTATCATAGGACGGCTGGCTCTTGCCCGGCTGATATCCCTCAAGCGGCCAGAAGCGGGAACTGTCCGGCGTCAGCATCTCATCCCCGAGAATGACATTGCCATCCTCATCCAAACCAAACTCAAACTTGGTATCCGCAATGATAATACCCTTCTCCAGAGCATACGCCGCACACTTCTTATATAAAGCAAGCGTATAGTCTCTCAGCTTCGCCGCGTACTCCTCACCCTTTCCGGGGAACTGCTTCTCCAGAAGCTCAATTGTCTCTTCATAGTTGACGTTCTCGTCATGATCTCCGATCTCCGCCTTGGTCGAAGGCGTATAAATCGGCTCCGGCAGCTTCTCGGACTCCTTAAGTCCCTTCGGCAAACGGATCCCGCAGACCGTGCCGTCCTTCTTATAGCTCGCCCAACCGCTCCCCGTAATATAACCGCGCACGATACACTCTACCGGAAGCATCTGAAGCTTCCTGCACTTCATGCTGTTCCCGTCAAACTCATCCTTCTGAAAATACTCCGGCATATCCTTCACATCCACTGAGATCATATGGTTCGGAATGATATCAGCGGTAAAATCAAACCAGAATCTGGACATCTGCGTCAGAATTGCGCCCTTGTCCGTGGCTTTATTCTTTAAAATCACGTCAAACGCTGAGATGCGATCTGTCGCCGTCATGATCAGGCTGTCTCCGATATCGTAAATCTCACGTACTTTTCCCTCTTTCACGGGTTTAAATTCTATCATTTTTTTATTCCTTTCTCTCATCATGCCCGTTCGTTTACAAGCCGTTTACAGTATAACGCGACCAAAAACCATTCGTCAATATGAGAAAAAGAAAAAGTGCGAATCCGCAGTCATTAATTACATGAATCTATTTCAATATAAATTCCCCGAAAAATTTTCGAAAAAAAAGCAAAAAAACATTTGACAAAAAGTGGAAAATGATGTAGAGTATCTCTTGTGCTCAGCACGACATATTCTTAAGCGCGAGTGGCTCAGTTGGTGGAGCGCGACCT
>JAJQFQ010000097.1 GCA_021201035.1 Clostridiales bacterium | reverse complement strand
GTATCGATCACATAGTTGATCAGATAGTATCCCGCGCCGTCAAAAGTACCGGTAAACGGCTGATCCTCCGTCCCGATCGGCAGCGTCCATTGAGCGCCTTCCGCGTGAATCGGGTTGGTGAGACGGTACGAAGCGGACGCATAGATCTCCGGTTCCTCCTGAATAGCCCTTGCGGCATTCTGCAGATCCTCAAAATCGGAAATCAGGTAGGTACCATCCTCATCCGTATCAAAATCAAAATCCGTATAGGACGCCGCGATCGTGATGTCCGCCGCCGACATGGTAATCTGTGCAATTCCGTCGGTGACAACCGCCTTCACACTCTGCGTATCGCCGGCATATTCATAGGTATATACAATACTCGACAGATTCTCATAGGAACCGGACGCTGCCCGAATTGTCAGCTCATCGCCTTTGTTTGCCGTTGTCACGGCCTCACCATCTCTGAAAACCTCAATTGTCTCATGTTCTTCCGATTCTACGGTGATCGTATAGTCAATCGCCGTGAAGCCGCCGGTCAGTGTAATGTTGCTCTGCGGCATGGTAAAGACCGCATACTTTTTTGATTCGGTCAGATCCACCAGCACGTTGCCGTCCTCATCGACTACCTGCGAACCCTCCATCAGTTCCCAGCCCTCGGCCGGGTAAAGCGCCGCAAAAATGGTCTGTCCTGCCTTACCTTCTGTCTTATCGAAGGTTGTCAGATCATTCAGGATCACATATCCATCGCCCTCAGCCGCACGGTTGAGCGCATACTCTGTCTCATCCGCATTTGCTACAATCACAACGTTCCCGGCAGGCATTGTAAAGCTTGCCTGATTGCCGGATATATCCAGTTCTTCAATTACTGTTCTCTTATCATCATCCGCGCAAACTGACAGTGAATCAATCATCACCTTATTCAGATCCCAGCTCACTGTTACCGTAGAATCCGTACGGGCTCTGCTGATATTGTTGCCGTCCTCATCCTGCACCGTAAGTGTCACGTTGTCATCGTTTGTCTCTATGCCGACGGTATAGGATTTGCTGGTAAAAACCGTACACACAACCGTGTTTTTACCCGGCATGGTAAACTCCGTCTCACTGTATCCGGCGGAGTTGTATTCCACCCAGAGCGAACTGATCTTGTTTCCATCCGCATCGGTCAGATACATATCGCTGACAAAATATCCTTCTGTCGGCACTGCGCGGACATGGATCGTATCGCCCATCTGTGCCGTCGTATCGGAGAGCTGGATGTAACCCGTGCCCTGATTCTTCGTTGTGATCGTGTATGTGCCAGCCTGGAGCTGCACCCTGGCTGTCACCAGTTTCCCGGCCTCGGCGCCGTCCACCGTAAACGCGTAACGGCCGGAATCATCTGCCTGCACCTCGACCGCTTTGTAGTAGGAAGAGGAAGAACCGGAATACAGCAGAATAGACTGAACCGCATAGCCGTCCCGGAGGTCGGCATTCAGGTAAATCGTTTCACCTGCCGAAGCTGACGTTATCTCGTTTCCGTCCGCATCCGTAATCCACGCATAGCCTTCCTCCTCCGGAGTTACTTCCGCTTCGATCAGATACTCCTCTTCAGTATAAGAGACAGAAACAGTCACATTCTCCTCCGGCATCAGAAAACCGGCTTCATAACAGCCCGTTATGCTGTTCCATGTATAACCGGCGCAGGTATACAGGCTGCCATCCTCCCGATAAACCAGAACCTGAAATGCCCTCGTATCCCCTTCTCCAGGCGTAAGGGAACAGATGACCTGATCTCCGACGCAGGCCGTCACAGAAGTACCGGATGCTATAACATCGCTGGAAAACAGATTGTTATTTCTGTAAGCAGTCAGCGTGGCATTCGTAACGTCCCCATCAAGAGAAGCGGTATACAGATATTCTGTACTCCCGGCACCGGTCAATACCGGATGATTCTCATCCTGAACCCAGGTAATGCCCACAGCGTTTCCATATCCGTCCGCATAGCTGTTAAGCTCTGCCAATAAAGTACCATCTGTCATCTCCGATGCTTCTACAGCCGTTGAGCCTAATCGGCTCAGCGCCATTCCTTTCAGACGCCAGACATGATCCAGCGTCACTGTCCCATCCGCAAACCAGGATTCACCGAACGAATTCTCTGTCGGAGGGCAGATGGCATCCGCCCTGATCGTGTAATCAGTCACTGCTATACTTCCGTCCGCATAAACATTCGCTGCCGTCAGGGAAGGAGACGGAAAATTCTGGTCGATTGAGTGAACGCTGCCCACAATACCTCCCGCGTATAAGCTCTCAAAGGAAATCGTGCCGCTGAAGCGGGAATTGTAGACCAGAACGCTGCCGCAGTTTAAACAGTTCCCGATCAGGCCGCCGACATAAAATGCTTCACCGCCTTTCATCTGAAGCTCTGACTCACAGTTTTCAAGAATAACCTCTTTTGTATTTTCATAAACCATACCCAACAGGCCGCCCGCATTCCACACAGTGTCAGAGCAGGTGATCGACACGGAAGAATCCAGCCTGACGGAGGAGATACGGCAGCCATTGCCCGTAACATAAACGGCCAGGAGCCCCGCCAATTCACCATCAACATTCAATGTGGCGTCGGAAATCTCAAAATTCCGGATAACCGCCCCGTCCAAAATACCAAACAATCCCCTCTTGTTTACGGTCACATTGCTGATGGTGTATCCGTTTCCGTCAAAAACACCGGAGAAATAACAGGTACCCTCTTCCGGTCCCATGGGGTTGGTATCCATTTCACCCGCATAACCCAACACATCTTCCTGTCCTGTTCCGTCAATATCATTCGTCAGCATGTAGGTTGCTTTCGCCCCGTTCTCATCCGTACGCAGGTAAATCAGCGCATGCCTCAGTTCTTCCCATGTAGAGATATAAATAATGTCGCTTTCACCGCTCACCGTGATATCGAGCTGTTCGCTTTCGCCGTTCTCATGCTCCTCCACCGTTATATCGCAGCTGTAAGTGCCGTCCGCGTTTGATGTACAGCTGACGGTCTGCGCAGATTCGCTGTTGCGGCTTACCTGAACCGCGGGCTCACCCCCGGCAGAATACACTGTCATATGATAAGTCCCTGCACGCAGGGATCCGGTTACCGTTGTACCGACCGAAGCCGCCAGCGCGCATTCGGAATCATCGGCAGTACAGATATTGGCCGATGTGTAAGTATCTGTCGTAACAGAAACTGACGCAACACTGCTGAATGCCACCGACACTTCAACCATGTAATCCTGCATGGTAAACGTAATCAGGCGGGCGGACGTATCATTTTCATACGGTTCCACATACACACCCGCAAAGGTATTTCCGCTGGTATCCGTCACCGTAACGGACAAAACCTCGCCGCCCTCCTCCAGCGTTGCCAGAATCGTCACCGTTCTGCCCGGAAGATAATTTTGTGTATGTAAATCCTCACCTTCCCTGCCTGTCG
>JAJQFQ010000056.1 GCA_021201035.1 Clostridiales bacterium | reverse complement strand
ACTTCAAAAATGCACAGGTACGGTAATCCTACCGCCTGAAATTTAAGCGCTTACGCCATATAAGGAAAGCACCTTCAGATCGGAATCGCTTAAATCTGCAGTGGAGTAAGCGGCCAGTAAGATTAAACCATCGTATTCATCGGTATGTTTTCCCAGATAACTTGCTGCCATGGAACCGCCGAGGGAGTGGCCGGCCATATACCAGTTTTCAGTTTCCGGATACAAATCTCGGTAATCAACTGCAGCATTGATATCAAGTACAGCCAGATTCCCGGGCATATGCGGCAGGATACAGAGGATGCCTTCCTCAGCCCATGCTTTCATCAGCGGGGCATACGATTCATACTGAACTTTCCCGCCGGGGTAGAAGATGATTGCTGCAGAGATTTCTTCTTCCGGTTCAAACACATAGGCACCGTCCTTCAGTTGATATACCTGCACCATTCCATCGGATTCCAATGATTCCAATGCGGTAGTCTCGGCATGGTAGTAATCGTTGACATAAGCAAAGATACCAATCACGCAAACCACCAGAACTGCAATGATGATGAAGAGTGTAATTTTCCATTTTTCTTTTTGGGTTTTTGAATATGAGCCATAAGGGTTACTTCCTGATTTCTGTAATATAATTTTCTGCCCGCCGCGTGTAGTCCCGTTCCAACATCCTTACGTGGGACAGGAACTGCGCGTCATCAAAAAACTTTGTCTGCTGCGGACATTTCCGCACACATGCCTGACACTTGATGCAGACTCCGTTCACTTCTATGTCAGCGGTAATACTTCCCATCGGACATACATTCACGCAAATTCCACAGTGATTGCAGACTGCGAAATTTGTTTGAGGTTTTGCTTTCAGAAATTTTGCCGGGGTACCGTCCTCTCTCAGTGGTGTATAATATGCTCCGACCGAAGGCAGATTTTTGAGAAAACGTTCTTCTGCAAACTGTTGTGCATGGGTTTGATAGCTGCCGTTTTTAATCGATCTGGCAAGATTCTTTGCAAATGTATTGATTTCTGCCATGTCCCGTTCATCTGGGCGATCCTTAGCAAGTGTTTGTGAAAATGCGTGTCGGCTTACCATCGCTGCGGCTCCTATGAGATGAAATCCGCAGTCCCGCATAATCAGGCAGAGTTCAGTCAGTGCATCACCATAATTGCGATTGCCGTACACAACCATGGGAACCGCCAAAGTATCTTCCCCGGAAAAGCACTGCTTATAATCAGGCATAATTTTATTTGGCAGACGTCCCGCATAAACCGGTGAGGAAATAATCAAAAGGTCTTCAGCCGAAAAATGATGTTTTTTTGTCCTTGCCGGCGGTAAAGTAAAGTCGATCTCTTCTATGGAAAGATTTAAGAACTGCCCCAGATCGTTCGCCAGTATGGATGATATTTTTTTCGTCCCTCCGGTTGGACTGAAGTAAACGGTTACGATGCGTTTGATTTTCATTCGATTCGATTTCTCCTTGCAGTAGCGTTATCATTTAATTGTTAATATCCTTGTTCTTCGCAATATAATTACATTTGAATTCTTTTCCGATGAAAATTTCTTTTACCTTTTATTTGACTTGCAGTATAGCATGTTTTTAAGGCATTGGACAGACAGAAAATATAACGGTTACGTAGTTTCCACTATGTTTTCTTTAGCTGTCGTGCTACAATATGCGGGAAAGGCAGAGAATTACAATGCGAGGAGTGATTTCCGTATGTCAGAGTATTTTAATTACCTGTCGCCGACAGAAGAAGGTTTTCAGGCATATCTGGATTATACTGCATTTACTCTGGCAGCGAATCTGTCGCGTTATGATATGAACATTCCAACGGATGAGCAGATGCTGGAAATACTGCGGATCAGCGGATACAGCGGTGAGGAAATGAAAAATTATGTCCGCAGTGCATGATCGGATGCCGTTGGTGTTGGAAGAGGCGCAAATTGCAGATTGGATTTTGGATGACAGTAACACGGAGAAGTTGCTGTGTCAGGTGCCGGGAGATTTGAAGCGGCAGGATGATTTTGAACAGATGACTTTGCTTGCGGATTAATTTATGTTCTCAGAGGTGGGATTGAAATGAAGTTATTGGTTGTAGTTGATATGCAGAAGGATTTTGTAGACGGAGCGCTTGGAACTGTGGAAGCGGTGGCGATTGTCCCAAAAGTGCGTGATAAAATTTTGAAATACCGGGTGGAGGGTTGGACGGTTGTATTCACCCGGGACACTCATACAGAGGAATATCTAAAAACGCAGGAAGGGAAGAATCTGCCTGTGATTCATTGCGTAAAAGGAACACCAGGCTGGGAGATTGTCCCGGAGCTCCCTGTGGAAGACAGCAGAATCTTTGATAAAGTGACATTTGGCTCGATGGAACTTGTACAGTATGCGGCCGAACTTTCCAATCTTGAGGCAATCCAGTTAATTGGTCTTTGCACAGATATCTGTGTCATATCGAATACGTTGCTGCTTAAGGCGGCGCTTCCGGAGGTTCCGATCAGCGTGGATGCCGGTTGCTGTGCGGGTGTCACGCCGGAAAGCCATAAGAACGCTCTGGCAGCAATGGAGGCGTGCCAGGTTGAAATTAAGAATGCAGGTATGTGAGGTGTAACGGTGTCAATGCAGATTGATGGAGTGCAGGTAAACGTATATCATCATGGTGAATCATCATGGTGACAGCGGTACCTGTATCTATGTGGGAGAATCCGAAAGAACGGGTGAAGATGCGGATCGGCTGGATGGAGTATATCCGGGGTAAGAACATTGTGAAAGATGTAAATATCTACCTGAGTCTTGGGAGTAAGGAAGAACGGACAAAAAATCCGTTGATGTCAACAGTTGGTGACTGTACGAGAGAAACATATGAGTTGCTGAAGAGAAATCCGGCTGTAAAAAAGACAGCTTTGCAGTGGAATAAAGAAGGGCATTTTGCGGATGCAGATGCACGGCTTGTGAAATGGGATTGTGTGGCTTTTGCGAGCGCAGGAACGGAGGCACTAAAGATAATGAGAATTTTGATGCTTGGAAACAGATCCGTGCTGCAGGGGCGAAGCCGGTCTTGTATTTGACCTGGGCATATCAGAAGTATGGCGCCCGGATGAAAAAGTCTGGCTTGGATTATGAAGAAATGTATCAAGGCCTGCAGGATGCATATCGTGAGGCAGCGGCTGCCGGTGATGCGTTGCTTGCAGACGTAGGGACAGCGTTTTATCAGCATAGCATGAATCAAAACTTATATGCGGATGATGGAAGTCATCCGAATGAAGAAGGATCCAGGTTGGCGGCGGAGATAATCGCCGCAGTGATTATGGATGATTATAAAAGCAGGTGAATTTATGAAGCCAAAGTCAGAAATTGTTTGTAGACACTGAAAGCGGGGAAATGTAACATGAACAAGATACAACAGATGGGAAACGGAGCAGTTCATTCTATCATTTTCAGCCCGACCG
>JAJQFQ010000139.1 GCA_021201035.1 Clostridiales bacterium | reverse complement strand
ACTTCAAAAATGCACAGGTACGGTAATCCTACCGCCTGAAATTTAAGCGCTTACTGTTCACCTTCCTGGAGTTGTGAAATCGTATGGTCAAGCATAGTGTTGACCAGAAAGGAATCCGGCGTCGTACTGATTGTCCAACAAGGCAGCATTCCGTCAAAACAATCAACGATTGGGGATAAATAAATCTTCCCGGCTGGAATGGCAAATTCAGTGATGTCTGTAAGCCATTTTTCATTTGGCCGGTCCGAGTGAAAATCTCTTTGTACAATGTTTGGCACAGCAGGAGATATTTCTCCTTTGTAGGAATTGTACTTCCTTCGCTTTTTTGTTTTAACAGTGAGCCCGTCTTCCCGCATAATCCTCCGGATGACCTTTTCAGAAAGGATAATGCCCTCCCGTTTTAGCAGGCTATGTATCCTTCTGTAGCCATACCGGGCTTTGTTTTCATAGAACAGTTCCATTATCTTCTTGCGAACATCACTGTATTTATCTTCACGACGTAAAGCGCTTTCCTGATAGTAATAGCTGCTCTTTGAAATGCCAATTCGTTCCAGAAGGGTCGGCAGTGAGTATTTATCTTTCAGGGCATCAACCATCACTGCCTTTTCCCTGTTCTTCAGAGATGTCAGGTCGATAACCTAAAATGCGAATGGTTTCTGTCACAGATTCACATTGATGGTACAATTGTAAAGCCATGTCAACTTTTTCTTGTGAGTACATATAGATTTTGCTCCTTTCGGAGCCCTACAGGGAGTCCAGATTTATGTCCGCACCCCCTACCTTTAAGAAACCTTTTTTCGTAGTGCCGGAATGGTTCATGAATTTTTAAAGTGGTGTTTTGAGGGATATAAAAAATATACACAAAAAAATCGTTGCATAAAAATGATTATTTATTAATTGTGGCGATTCAATAACATACATAACCGATAGGAATGGTAAATATTGACAATATTTTTGTATATGACCATGATAAATAATTCAATCAACGTAAGTTGACGAATAAGAAAAAGAAATTTATAATAGATAAGAATTCCCGGGAACACAGCTGCTGTTCTCTGGATGATGTGGAGGATGCGCGAAGTGTGGCGTTTTCACCTGGTATGCGGCATTATAATGATATGGCATAAACTTGCGAACGAATTATAGTAAGTCTAATCACAACGAACTATCTTTACATTTTTACAATTTGGTTTTATAATATTTGAAAATGGGAGGCATGCTATGATAAAACGGGAACGCTATCTGTCACGTATCCGCGGTTTTTACCATTCTGATCTGATCAAAGTAATTACCGGAATTCGTCGATCCGGGAAATCTGTGCTTCTGACTCAGATCAGGGAGGAATTGTCGGAACAGGGAATTGCGGAATCACAGATTTTATATCTGAATTTTGAGGACTATGATTATTCCTTTATCCGCACGGGAAAGGATCTGCATGAATATATCAAAGAAAAAATTGTAACTCCGGAAAAGTATTATCTTTTTCTGGACGAGATTCAGACGATCCCTGATTTTGAACGTGTGATTAATTCTATACGCATGAAGTTTGATGCCAGTATTTTTATTACAGGATCCAATGGCAAGCTTCTGTCGGGAGAAATGGCTACGTATCTTTCCGGCCGGACAGTCAGTTTCCGTATATATCCTTTTTCCTTTGCGGAGTCGTGTGAGATGAAAGGTTTGTCCAGGGACGATATAACGGATGATGTTCTCATGGAATATATAATCTGGGGTGGTCTGCCGCAGCGTTTTCAGATGCAGGACGAAGAACAGACAAAGACTTTCTTAAGGGATGTATTTGACACGATTGTCCTGCGCGATGTTGTACAGCGGGCGGGGATAAAGGATATGGATCTGTTTAACCGGTTGTTGGAGTATCTGGTCTGCAATCCGTCTCAGATTTTTTCTGTTTCCTCTGTGTCAGATTATTTTCTCAGTGTCAACCGTAAAGTTTCAAAAGAAACCATTTATAATTATCTGGAATACATTACAGCATCTCTGATTGTAGAGAGTACAAGTCGTTATGATATCCGCGGCAAACGCATTCTTACGAAAATGGACAAATATTACCTCACGGATATGGGGTTGGGAAGGATTCGTAACCCGGGATTTAATCTGGAAATGGGTGCGTTGCTGGAAAATGTTATTTACAATGAACTGCTGATTCGCGGTCAGGAGGTTTATGTCGGAAAGACTCGAAACGGTGAAATTGATTTTGTGAGTATACAGGGTCAGAATAAAGAGTATTATCAGGTGGCCTATTTTCTCTACGATCAGAAGGTGATTGACCGTGAATTCGGGGCGTATCGTGAAGTAAAAGACAATTACCCGAAGTATGTGATATCTTTTGATAAAATGGATTTTTCCAGAGACGGGATTATCCATAAGAATGCGATTTCATTCCTGCTGGAGGAAAGCTGATTTGTTCATCCGGCAAAAATGAGGAAATATTATTTTGAGTGGAGGAGAATCATTTTTTTGAATAAAAGAACATTGATTGCCATGAGCGGAGGCGTTGATTCCAGTGTGGCAGCATTTCTGATGAAAGAAGCCGATTACAACTGCATCGGCGCAACGATGAAGCTCTTTGCGAATGAAGATGCCGGCCTGCCCCGGGAGCACAGCTGCTGTTCTCTGGATGATGTGGAGGATGCGCGAAGTGTAGCGTTTTCGCTCGGCATGCCGCATTATGTGTTCAACTTTGCCGACCGTTTCCGCGAGGATGTGATCGACAGTTTTATCAACGCATATGAGAACGGGCGGACGCCGAATCCGTGTATTGACTGCAACCGTTACTTAAAATTTGAAAAACTTTTTCTGCGGGCGCAGGAATTATCCTGTGATTATGTCGTGACCGGACATTACGCAAGAATCGAGAGGGATGACAACACCGGGCGGTTACTTCTGAAAAAGGGAGTCGATGATACGAAGGATCAGAGTTATGTGCTTTATTCCCTGACACAGGCTCAACTGGCTCATGTGCAGTTCCCGCTTGGAAGTCTGCAGAAAACAGAAGCACGGCGGATCGCCGAAACCCACGGATTTATTAATGCCAAAAAGCATGACAGTCAGGACATCTGTTTTGTGCAGAATGGTAAATACAGTGATTTTATTGAGTCCTATACAGGGAAGCACTATCCGGAGGGGGATTTTATTGACCGGGACGGTCATGTGCTTGGCCGGCATAAGGGGATTATTCGTTATACCATCGGGCAGAGAAAAGGCCTGGGCATTGCATTTTCTCAACCGTTATATGTGGTAAGAGTCAATCCCGCGGATAATACCGTTATGCTGGGCACGAACGAGGAGCTGTTCTCCGCGGAACTGACGGCGAAGGATATCAATCTGATATCGGCGGAACGGCTGGATGTGCCGATACGCGTAAAGGCGAAGGTTCGCTATCGTCATACAGAGCAGTGGGCGACGGCGGAGCAGTTGGACGACGATACAATTCGGGTCGTTTTCGATGAACCGCAGCGGGCGATCACGGCCGGACAGGCTGTGGTGCTGTATGACGGTGATATGGTAGTCGGGGGCGGCACAATCTGTTGACCCTGTTATCATAGGGGTCAAATGCTTTTGACCCAAACATCATAGTTTATATGTTAAGACTATGATGAATAAAACAGGAAATAATAATGGCATTATCCGTATATAATGGAGATGTCAACGGACAAGAAATTGGGAATCAACATGAATGCAGCAGACAAATTAATCCGTGAGCATAAATTAAACAAAGATGAGTACATTGATCTGCTTGAGCAGTTTGAATGCGAAAACATGGATCGTACGAATTCATCGTGCGGTCTGGCGAATGATCTTGCTGCCGAGGCGGTACGCCTGCGCCAGGCAATCTACGGCAGGGATGTCTATGTGCGCGGCCTGATCGAGTTTACGAATATCTGTAAAAATGACTGTTATTACTGCGGTATCCGGAAGAGCAACCCGCATATAGAGCGTTACCGGCTGACAAAGGAAGAAATCCTTGCCTGCTGTGAGAACGGTTATGATCTGGGATACCGGACCTTTGTTCTGCAGGGCGGGGAGGACGGCTATTACACGGATGAACGGCTGGCGGACATCATCCGCACGATCCGCGCTTCCTATCCGGACTGCGCGATCACCCTGTCGGTGGGAGAGCGTTCTTACGAGAGCTACCGCATGCTGCGGGAGGCGGGCGCTGACCGGTATCTGCTGCGCCATGAGACCGCCAATCCGGAGCATTACCGTATGCTGCACCCGGCGGAGTTAAGCCACGCGAACCGGATGCGGTGCCTGTGTGATCTGCGAAACCTCGGTTATCAGGTGGGCGCCGGATTTATGGTCGGCAGCCCTTATCAGACCATGGAAAATCTGGCGGAGGATCTTGTTTTTTTACAGGAATTTCAGCCGGAAATGGTCGGGATCGGGCCTTTTATCCCGCATCACGATACGCAGTTTGCTGATTATCCGGCCGGCAGTGTTCCGCTTACACTGTTTCTGCTTTCCGTGATTCGCATTATGCTGCCGTATGTCCTTCTTCCGGCGACTACGGCGCTCGGGACGATGGATCCGCTCGGCAGGGAAAAAGGAATGCTTGCCGGAGCGAATGTCGTCATGCCGAATCTGTCTCCGGTGAAAAACAGGAAACAGTATGAACTGTACGATAACAAGATCTGTACCGGGGAGGAGACCGCGGAGTGCCGGGGATGTCTGGCACACCGGATGAACACGGTTGGTTATCAGCTTGTTTCCGACAGGGGCGACTGTAAAACTCCGGAGAATCAATAGTGATTACATACGAGTGATTTGTAAAAGGAAAGGCAAGCCCATGAGTGCAAATATATATCAGAATGAACCGATCCGGGACGCGGATCATATCGTCCGCGCGATTCTGGATGATTACAGGCTCGGACGCCAGATTGATAAAAAAGATGATTTTTTTGATATGCCGAGCAAGGAAGTCATCATTGACATCATCAACAAGCTGATGAAAATCGTCTATCCGGGTTACTTCCGCGACCGCACCTATAAAAGCTATAATGCAGGCAACCATCTGGTGACACTGATTGAGGACGTCATGTACCGTCTGCACGCGCAGATTGTAAAGGTCGGTAAGTTTTCTCCCGATTATGAGAACGTATGCAAAGAAAAAATAGAGCATGAGGCCTATCGGATTACGGTGGAGTTCTTAAACCGTATTCCGATGATCCGCGCGTATCTGGAGGAAGATCTGGAGGCTGCGCTGGAGGGAGATCCGGCCGCGAAAAATTATGAGGAGGTCATTTTGTCGTATCCGGGTCTGTATACGATCACGGTCAATCGTCTGGCACATGAACTGTTTCTCATGAAAGTGCCGCTGATTCCGCGTATCATGACCGAGCACGCCCACAGTCTGACCGGTATCGATATCCATCCGGGCGCCACGATCGGACATCATTTTTTCATTGACCACGGAACCGGGATCGTTGTCGGCGAAACAACGGTCATCGGGGATAATGTGAAAATATATCAGGGAGTGACCCTCGGCGCACTTTCAACCCGGGGCGGACAGAAGCTGTGCGACGTCAAGCGGCATCCGACGATTGAGGATAACGTCACCATCTATGCCGGCGCATCCATTCTGGGCGGTGAGACGGTGATCGGGCGCGACTCCGTAATCGGCAGTAATGCATTTATTACGAAATCAATTCCGGCGGGCACCCGTGTCAGCGTCCGACAGCAGGAGCTGCAGTTTTCCGGAAGCTCAAAAACCAGTGAGAATGATCTCACGGATGATACATGGTTTTATATTATTTAATGTAAGGAAATGGAAATGGAAAAAAATCTGACCACCGGCAGTGTTTTGAAAACCGTCATTTATTTTTCTCTGCCATATCTGCTGTCGTATTTTTTGCAGACGCTGTACGGTATGGCGGATCTGTTTATTATCGGACAATTTAACGGCGTTGAGAGCACAATGGCCGTTTCCGTCGGCAGTCAGGTGATGCACATGATTACCGTGATGATTGTAGGTCTTGCCATGGGAACGACGGTGATGATCGGACAGGCCGTCGGTTCCAAAAAACGAGATGAAGTATCACGCGCGATCGGGAACACGGTTGTTCTTTTTATGATCATTGCTGTTGCCCTGGCGGTATGTCTGGTTTTCCTGGTCAGACCGATCGTGTCGGTGATGTCCGTGCCTGACGAGGCAGTTGCGGGAACGGTTTCGTATCTCACAGTCTGCTTTATCGGCATTCCGTTCATCACGGCTTACAATATCATCAGCTCTATTTTCCGCGGACTCGGAGATTTCAGAAGCCCGATGTATTTTGTCGCGGTCGCCTGCGTATTAAATATCGCCCTGGATTACCTGTTCATCGGCGGGATAGGACTCGGACCGGTGGGTGCGGCACTCGGAACCACACTGTCACAGACATGCAGTGTTGTGGTTGCCCTGATTGTGATTCGTATACGTAAGACCGGAATCTCGCTGAAACGCGGGGACTTAAAGCTTCACGGTCCGACACTGTCCGGCTTGCTTAAGGTCGGCTTTCCGGTGGCCGTGCAGGACGGTCTGATTCAGGTCGCGTTCCTCGTTATCACGGTCATTGCCAACCAGAGAGGCCTGAATGACGCCGCGGCGGTAGGCATCGTGGAAAAGCTGATCTGTATCCTTTTTCTTGTGCCGTCCTCCATGCTCTCCACGGTATCCGCGCTCTCCGCACAGAATATCGGAGCCAATCGATATGACCGTGCGCATCAAACGCTTCGCTACGCCATCATGATCGCGGTCGGATGGGGCGTTCTCGTCTGTATTGTCATGCAGATCTCGGCGGAGACTTTTGTAGGATTATTTACCTCGGACGGGGCGGAAGTCGTGCGGCTCGGCAGCCAGTATCTGCGGGGCTATGTGTTTGACTGTATTTTTGCAGGGATTCATTTCAGCTTCAGCGGATATTTCTGCGGCTGCGGGAAATCCGGAATCTCGTTTCTTCATAATTTTATTGCCATCGTGTGCGCGCGTATTCCGCTTGTGTATCTTGCGTCCAAAATGTTTGCGGACACGCTGCTGCCTATGGGGCTTGCCACGGCGACCGGGTCGCTGCTTTCGGTGATCATCTGTATCTTTGCGTATCTGTGGATTCGCAGGAATGAAAAAAAGATAGAGGCAGCCTGATATAATGTATTATTTACAACTCGAATCGGAGTTTTACAATTATAAATCAGTTATTTAAAATTTAATATTTTTTCTGATTTTATTTTTCTTTTGTTCATAAAAATTAATAATATAACTAACTTCTGTTACTCGACATATTTTTTCTTCTGTGTTATAGTATTTATATCAAAAACACATGATCAATTCTAAAATTATTGAATGTGTTCTGCATTTCGTGTACCGGTTCTCGGCACGGGATGTCTGAAATCCGGCTTTTCGCCAGCTACAGTTTTCAAAATTTAATGAAATGCAAACAGGCGGAAAGACCTTCCTTCTGTTTGCGGTAACAAACAGGAGGTAATTATGAACAAAGACAACAGAATACGGAAACAGGCATCAGATGATACAGAAGTTGTCAGCGATGTAAATTATGTCGGCAATTCGCGCGATATCAGCAGCAAGCGTATTTTTGAGGATCCGATTTTATGTTCCCAGTTCTTAAATGACAATCTGGGTATCCCCGCATTGAAAAACGTCAGTCCGGATGATATTGAGGATGTATCAGAACGTTATCACACATATCTCGGATTAGAATTTCGCTCCGATTCAGTGAAAAGGATTCGGCTCCGTGACGCGGATGGCTCAGACAGGGGTGAACCGCTTTTTCTGGTTTCTTTGATTGAACATAAGAGCAGCGTAGATTACAATGTTGCCATGCAGATTTTAAAATATATGGTTTGTATCTGGGATGATTACGGGAAGGAACAGGAACGAATTCAAGAGGGAATTACAAAGCGTAAGTATTTTAAGTATCCGGCGATTCTTCCGATTGTTTATTACGAGGGATCAGCCATATGGAGCGCCGGTCTTCATTTCAGGGACAGGATACAAAAGAATGATATATATGAATGTCATATTCCTGATTTCATTTATAAAGTTGTACGAAACCATGATTATACAAATGAGGAATTATTGGAACGGGGAGATGCTATGTCGCTGCTCATGATGATCAACAAGATTCAGAACGCTGATGATTTTCGTCGGTTTTGCCAGTCTCCGCCGGAGGAACTGGATGATATATTGGAAAATACTACCGAATCTATCCGCAAGACAATTCGTGATACATTGTATGGTCTGCTTATGAGAATGAATGTGCCTGTGGATGAGGCAAATCGATATGTAGAATCAGTGGAGGGGTGTCGTATGGGATATTTGTTTGAAAATATGGAAAAGATCGATATACAGGAAGAACGGCGCAAGACGGCGCAGGCACGAAAGGAAACAGAAGAGGAAAAGAAGAAGACGGCGCAGGCAAAAAAAGAAACAGAAGAAGCGATATTTAAAGCAGAACAGGCAAAAAAGACTGCCGAATATGAAATGAAAAATGCAGAACGCGAGAAACAGAATGCAGAACGTGAGAAACAGAATGCAGAACGTGAGAAACAGAATGCGGAACGTGAGAAACAAAATGCCGAGCAAATGAGATTGGAAAATGAACGTCTGAAAAAAATGCTTGCTGATCATGGTATTCTTGCAGAGTAACAGGAGTGATTTTGTTGAATAATTTATTTGACTTAAAGGAAGATGGGGATGTCTCATCCGGGGACGGACAATCCCTTCTTCTTCCGCAATTAAATGATTACATGGATAATTCCAAACGTCTGGAGCAGATGTTTTTTTCTATGAAGCGGGTATGCGCCAGATGACGACAAAGCTTCAGATTCTGGATCGGGAGTTTCAGCACAGCAACGATCGAAACCCGATTGAGAATATCAAGAGCCGTTTGAAATCCCGGGAAAGTATCCTAAAAAAGATGGAGAGCCGCGGGCTGCCGCTCACGATCGGCAGCATGGTGAACAATATTTTTGATATTGCCGGTATTCGTGTAATCTGCCCTTTTATCACCGATGTATATCAGATTGCGCAGATGCTGATCTCACAGACGGATGTCGAACTGCTTCAGATGAAGGATTACATACGAAATCCGAAGGAGAATGGATATCGCAGTCTGCATCTGATCGTGAAGATTACCGTTTATCTGTCAGATACAGCGCATCAGGTACCGGTGGAGATACAGCTTCGCACGATTGCGATGAATTTCTGGGCGAGCACAGAGCATCAGCTTCGCTATAAGAAGGACAAGGAATTCACACCGGAGATGTTGCGCCGATTGAAGGAATGTGCGGACATCATGGCAGATGCGGATTATCAGATGCAGAAGCTGGCGGAAGAGATACATTTTACAATGAAAGTGTCGTGAATAGACAGGCAAATGGGCAAGCTTGCTTGCACAGATGATTGGATATTCAACGACCAAGCTGGTATGAGCAAGTAGAGCGATAGCCCGAATTGCGAATACCGGCGGGGATTGCGGGAGCTCGAAGAGCGGAGCAATCGACTTTCATGAATGTTTATTCCTCATCATACGTAGGATCAGATCCGTTTTCTGCCGTTCTTCGGGAGACATGGAGACTTTCAGCTGTTCTATGATAAAATCTGTTTCGTTGTCTGAGAACTGAATCCCCTGATTTTTGGCTTTTCCGGAGAAGGCCATGAGCATAGCCATCATGTCTTTTGCGTCACTGGTCTTCTTCTGATTCATAAAATTCATGATGAATTCCAGCTTTTCTGCTGAAAGATTCTGAAAAGCGGGGTTATTTTTTAATTCAGATGCGTTCATGCGAATGATTCCTTTCAGACAAATATGTTTTGGTTACATTTCGTTGGTCATCGATTCATAAGATTCATACATTTCAAAAAAACTGAGCAGGGAGTCTATGTTTGACTGTTCCTGTGGGTTACAGAAATCCTTCATCACATGTAACATATGCCGTGTGCGTTCTGCCGGTGAAACATTTTCTCCACACAGCAGTTCAGCTGCCTGTATTTCCGGCTTTGCATTGAAAAGCTGCATTGTTTTCTGCAGTTCGATCAGCCAGATCACAAAAGAGACGGTTCGCTGCTGTGTGCTGTTAAAATATGGAACCATGGCTTTCAGCATTTGCAGATCGCGGCTTTGAATCAGCGCATCTAAAACAGGCTGTCTGGTATTTGTTTCGTCCATATTTGTCTCGTTCATAGGATGATTCTCCATTACGATACTGTTTTGGTACAGTTTATGATTCGTTCGATTGAATATACCGAAAATTACAAGTAATCATATAATAACTGTAGATGAGTGAAAACAAAAAACTGAGAGTCCATGAATGAAATATCGCAGGAAATGAAAGAGGAATCAGAATGAGGAGAATCATATATGACGGCGACAGCTTCTATGAACTGGATGAGGATTGCCTGAGACAGAAGGAGGAGATCAAGCGTCGGAAAGAAATGGAATGGCAGAAAAATAACGCTCAGGCCGAATCTGTCCGGCGGAGTGCGAAGCAAAAGAGAAAAGCCGATCGGAAATAACGGAAAGCCTCGCGCAAAATGATGCCTGGAGCATTGCGGCGAGGCTTTCGAAATCATAACGTATACAGATGTGAATATCGTATGATTTTAAATATCATTTCGATAAATCAGTTATCAGCGGCTCCGGTGCGCTTCAGCACATAGAAACCGTCGTCAAAACAGGTCACATAGATATAACCTCTGTCATCCACACAGCAGTCCTCCGTCATCGCATTGCGAGGACCGGGAAGACCGGGGAAGAAGGAATCCTTCGGCTCCTTATTCGGGTTTGGCGGGATAAAGTAAGCCAGTTCCTTAATATAATACGGATCGGATACATCAAAAATGCGAAGACCTGCAGCAAAATAGCAGCAGTACACACGGTCGCCGCGCTGCTCCAGCCACGGTTTGTTGCTCATGGGCTCATGCAGATTGTGCGGCCCGAACGGTCCCTGACACTCGAGATTCATCACATTGAAGTTCGGGTAAGGGAAATCCTCCGGAACTTCCGGATACGGGAACTCTGCGATCAGCGTCGGTTTGGACGGATCACGTACATCTACCATGTGCAGGTTGTTCATCGCCTGTGCCTCGGTGATGGATCCCTTCGGGAAAAACTGGAAACGCTCGCCCTCGTTCGTCACAACCACAAGATCGCGTCCCGGAAGCGGAAGCGCCGTGTGAGTACGCGCACCGGCCAGATGGCTGGAAAATGCCGGCATAAACTTCAGCTGGCCGATGGCTCTGGGACGGGTAACGTCCTTGCAGTCCAGTACATAAAGTCCGTCTCCGCAGTAACCGCAGAACATAATGCCGTCGTCACGGCGGAATGGCGGTCCGTGCATCCAGCCCTTATCCATAAAGGACGGAACATGTCCCGCATGATGATCGACGGTGCGTCCGCAATATCCGTCCACGAACTGTTCCGGCGACCACCAGTTGCCGACCTCATGAGGATTGGCCGGATCGGAAATGTCAATAATGCGCATGATCATGCCCTCGAAACGCATGCTCTCACAGGAGAGATATACGTAAGGACCGCCGTTGTACATAAAACGATGAACGCCGATGGAATGCGGAACGCCGCAGTCCCAGTAACCCAGATACTTCGGATTCTCCGGATCCTCCTTCAGACTCCAGATCTGGATACCAGCCTGACACTTCATATCCATAAGCTCGCTCTGGTTTACCAATGCGCCGGGACCGGAACCCGCTGTCATTGCGCAGATCAGAAGGTCGTCCGCTACCTGAATCTTCGGAGTAGATGTCGTCGGGTACTCCTCCGGATCCAGCAATTGCAGATGCTTCACAAATCTCGTGTGGCACGGGTCTGTGATATCCGCGATCAGGACACCGTTCTGTGTGCCGCCGAAACAGGAACCGTAAAGATAATATTTTCCTTCAGCAGTCTTGTAAATCTGCATCTGAAAAACACCGCTTTTGCCGTTCCAGTCATTGAAATCAAGAACCTCAAGGTTTTTGATGTAACCGTTGTTACCGGGCCCCTTGGCATAAAACATATCTGCCATACAAAATACCTCCTATTCAAATTTAAGATAATTTTATTGTAAGCTTTTTTTATGTGTTCGTCAATTTGTTTTGAGAAATAATTTAATATTATATATGATATATTTTTTTGAGACGGTAAATAGTAAAGCGAGAGTATAAAGAAAAACCGGAAGCCTTTAACATTAGGCTTCCGGATCAAAATATAAAGCTTCGAATGGGACTCGAACCCACGACCTACGCATTACGAGTGCGTCGCTCTACCAACTGAGCCATCGAAGCAAGCAAAATCTATTATATAGAAAAAATAATTAAAATGCAAGTATTTTTTTACTTAGAGAATATTTTTGTTGAAAAATTTTGTTGAAACATCGCTGGGAATGAAAAGGAGGATTTTTTATAAAGATTTCTCCACACAAAAAGCCCCGTCCGGGGCTTTTTGTGAAAAGGGAGTTAAAGTTTATAAAAAAAATCTATATAGAAAATCTATTGGTTTAATAGATGGGTTTTTAGTCGTCTCCGAAAACGCGGATATCTGGTTAGTATCGGTTGTCCCCGGAGACCTTTGTTTTGTATGAGTCAATCATACGGAAAAAATGTGAGCAAATTGTGGCGGAATTATAAAAAGATTGTGATTAGTTTTTTAAAAAACAAAGAATTCGGATCGGTCAAAAAATTGGATTGGTGTAAAGAAAAAAACACTTGACACCCGTCGACTTCTGTGTTAATCTACGCAAGGTGATCGATATGGAGAAGATTGGACGTCAGGTTTTTTTATATGATTTTTACGGCGAATTGCTGACAGATCACCAGAAGAGCGTATATGAGGATGTCGTATTGAACGACATGTCCCTGAGTGAGATTGCCGATGAGCGCGGTATCAGCCGCCAGGGTGTACATGATCTGATCAAAAGGTGCGACAGGATCCTCGTTTCTTACGAGGAGAAGCTGCATCTGGTGGAACGTTTTTTTAAAAACCGTGAGAATATCGCCCGGATTCGTGAACTGTCCGCCGGGAATGCAGATGACAGTTTGGCGGCGTTGGCGGAGATTCATGAGATTTCCGGTCAGATTTTAGAGGAGCTATGATATGGCATTTGACAGTTTATCTGAAAAACTCCAGAATGTATTTAAGAACCTGCGAAGCAAGGGACGGCTGACCGAGGCGGATGTCAAGGCTGCTTTAAAGGAAGTGAAGATGGCTCTCTTGGAGGCCGATGTGAATTTCCGCGTGGTGAAGCAGTTTGTCAAGGCGGTTGAGGAGCGCGCGGTCGGTTCGGATGTGATGAACGGTCTGAATCCTGGTCAGATGGTCATAAAGATCGTGAATGAGGAAATGGTCAAAATGATGGGTTCGGAGACGGCAGAGATCCGTCTGAATCTGGGTCAGGCCACGACGATCATCATGATGGCGGGACTGCAGGGCGCCGGCAAGACGACCACGGCGGCGAAGCTCGCCGGGAAGTATAAGCTGAAGGGTAAGAAGCCTCTGCTGGTTGCCTGTGACGTTTATCGTCCGGCCGCGATCCAGCAGCTTCAGATCAACGGTGAGAAGCAGGGTGTCGAAGTGTTCTCCATGGGAGACGGGCACAAACCGGTGAATATTGCGAAGGCGGCTGTGGAGCATGCGGCGAAGAACGGCAATAATATCATTATTATAGATACAGCAGGCCGTCTTCATATTGATGAGGATATGATGAATGAGCTGATCGAGATCCGTGATCATATAGAGATTGATCAGACAGTTCTTGTTGTAGATGCGATGACCGGACAGGATGCGGTGAATGTAGCGAGTACCTTTGATGAGAAGGTTGGCATCGACGGTGTGATCCTGACAAAGCTTGACGGTGATACCCGGGGCGGAGCCGCGCTTTCTATTCGCGCGGTGACAGGCAAGCCGATTTTCTATGCCGGCATGGGTGAGAAGCTGTCTGATCTGGAGCAGTTTTATCCGGACCGTATGGCGTCACGTATCCTTGGCATGGGTGATGTGCTGTCGCTGATTGAGAAGGCGGAAGCCGAACTCGATGAGCAGAAGGCTGCCGAGATGGAGCAGCGCATGCGCAAGGCAGAGTTTTCTTTCAATGATTATCTGGAGTCCATGAACCAGATGAAAAAGCTCGGAGGCCTTTCCAGCGTGCTCAGCATGATGCCCGGCATGGGCGGTTCCCAGATGAAGCAGATTGAAGAGGCCATGGATGATAAGAAGATGGCGCGCATCGAAGGGATCATCTATTCCATGACACCGGCAGAACGGAACAATCCGGACCTGTTGAATCCGGGCCGGAAACGCAGGATCGCGCAGGGTGCCGGGGTTGATATCAGCGAGGTCAATCGTCTGGTGAAACAGTTTGAGCAGGCACGCAAGATGATGAAGCAGATGACCGGCGGCAAAAAAGGCCGGCGCGGCATGGGCGGCTTCGGAGGCCTCGGCGGTAAAATGGGCGGCTTCAAGGGCCTGCCGTTTTAAAACGCGTATATTTGGCCGGCGTATATATTTTTTTCAGAGAATGATTTTCGTTTCTGTTTGTTACCCGAACAGTTGCGATTTTCTATAATCAGTAAGACAGATCAGGAGGTGATGTACAATGGCAGTAAAGATCAGATTGAGAAGAATGGGACAGAAGAAAGCCCCTTTTTACAGAATTGTTGTTGCTGATTCCAGAAGCCCGCGTGACGGCAGATTTATCGAAGAGATCGGTTACTATGACCCGACCAAAGATCCGTCTGTGATTCGCGTCGATGAGGAAGCGGCAAAAAAATGGCTGGCGAATGGTGCTCAGCCCACACAGACTGTAGACAAGCTTTTAAAGATCGTCGGCATCGAGAAGTAGTGAATTCATGAGGAAAACGATATGAAAGAATTGGTAGAGGTTATTGCAAGATCACTCGTCGAATTCCCGGATGAGGTTTCTGTTACAGAGACTGAGAAAGAGCATGTGATTGTTTTGGAGCTCCACGTAGCACAGTCTGACATGGGAAAAGTGATCGGAAAGCAGGGGAGAATCGCAAAGGCAATCCGTTCTGTTGTGAAAGCAGCCGCAACGAGAGAAAACAAAAAGGTCGTTGTAGAGATTGTCTGATGTACGATGTTATAATTTTCAGTTGATTCAATCGTACACTGGATGGATATGCAGGGGAGGACATGACGAAAGCCATGTCCTTTGTCTTTTCAGAAAGAATGGTATGATGTTATGGAAGACAGATTTCAGGTCGGCATTATTACAAGCCCGCACGGTATTGCGGGAGAGGTAAAGGTTTTTCCGACAACAGATGATATCAGACGTTTTCAGAAGTTAAAGCATGTGATTCTGGATACCGGCAGGGAAGAACTGGATCTGGAGGTCATACAGGTTCGTTTTTCAAAACAGATGGTGATTTTAAAATTCAGAGAATTCCGGAATATCAATGAAGTAGAATGTTTTCGCGGAAAAAGCCTGTATGTGACCAGAGAACATGCGGCGAAGCTCGAAAAGGATGAGTATTTTATTGCTGATATGATAGGTATGAAGGTGGTCGCAACGGACGGCGGGGAATTGGGCATCCTGAAGGATGTGATGCAGACCGGCGCAAATGATGTCTACATTGTAGAAGAACCCGGCGGGTCTGAATTGCTGCTTCCGGCTATTCATGACTGTGTGAAAAACATTGATATGGAGCAGGGCGTGATGACGGTGTTTGTGATGCCGGGACTGCGGGACTGAAGGAGGAGGAATGCGTTTTCATATTTTAACGCTTTTTCCGGAGATGGTTCGGCAGGGCCTGGAAACGAGCATTATCGGAAATGCGGTCAGAAAAGGGATTGTGGAGTTGGATCCGGTCAATATTCGTGACTATACAGCAGACCGCCATAAAAAAGTAGATGATTACCCTTACGGCGGCGGAGCCGGCATGGTTATGCAGGCGCAGCCGGTCTATGATGCGTGGCAGGCGGTGGCTGCATCTGTCGGATATCAACCCCGTTGTATCTATCTGACGCCGCAGGGCAGGCGTTTTGATCAGTCTATGGCGAAGGAGCTTGCCGGGGAGGAGGATCTGATTCTTCTCTGCGGCCATTATGAAGGTGTCGATGAACGTGTTTTAGAAGAGATCGTGACAGATCAGGTTTCCATCGGCGACTATGTGCTGACCGGGGGCGAGCTGCCGGCCATGGTGATGGTCGACGCGATTTCCAGAATGATCCCCGGCGTACTGACAAATGATGAATCGGGCAGTACAGAGTCTTTGGAGGGCGGGCTTCTGGAATATCCGCAGTACAGCCGTCCGGCTGAGTGGATGGGCAGGGAGGTGCCTCAGGTGCTTTTGTCCGGTGATCATCAGAAAATCGAGGAATGGCGTCATGAGCAGTCTGTGCTGCGCACGCTGCGCTACCGCCCCGAGCTTCTTGAGTCGGCAGACCTGTCGTATCAGGATGTCAAAAAAATTTTAAAATTTATTTTATGAGAAAAACACTTGCAAAGCGGTCTGTACTATGGTAAAGTATTGATTGTTGTGAATAAAAGAGATGGTCCTCTGTTACGTTATTGTATTAAGAACATCGAATAAACAGGAGGTCACAAAATGAACGCAAATGAAATCATCAGAGGCATTGAAGCAGAGCAGATGAAATCCGAACTGCCGGATTTTCGCGAGGGCGATACCGTTCGTGTACATGCGAAGATCAAAGAGGGCAATCGGGAACGTATTCAGGTATTTGAGGGTACTGTCTTAAAGAGACAGGGCGGAAGCAGCCGTGAGACGTTTACCGTTCGTAAGTTTTCAAACGGTATCGGCGTAGAAAAGACATGGCCGGTTCATTCCCCGATCGTGGAGAAAATCGAAGTTGTCCGCCGCGGTAAAGTCAGAAGAGCGAAGCTTTATTATCTGAGAGGACGTGTCGGCAAGAAAGCGAAAGTAAAAGAGTTAGTAAAATAACAGATGATTTACAGGCGGAAGGGGTTGTGAGAGACACAGCCCCTTTTTGTTTTTTATTCTTTTTCGGGAGGACAAAAATGGCACTGTTACGCACAAAGGGACTGAGCTTTCGCCGACGGAAAAAAAAGGTCTCCCAGTCCGCGTCGAAAAATATCGCGTTATTGATTGTTGAAATATTGATTGCTTTGTTCCTTGCTTTTGTGGTGGTATATTCTGTCGGCATGAAAGTGACTGTATCGGGTAATTCCATGGAAAGCACTGTCTCAGACGGTGATCGTGTATTTGTAAACCGGCTGATCTACAGCCTGAGCGAACCGAAAGCCGGAGACGTGATTGTATTTCTGCCGAACGGGAATGAACAGAGTCATTATTACGTGAAGCGGGTGGTGGCTGTTTCCGGCGACACGGTTCAAATCAGTGACGGGGTGCTTTATGTCAACGGTGAGATGTATGATGAAGAGGATACGGAGGCAATCGTTAACGCGGGACTTGCGGAGGAAGAGATCACCGTCGGTGAGGATGAATATTTTGTGCTGGGGGATAACCGTAACAGCAGTGAAGACAGCCGTTACGCAAATATCGGTAATATAAAAAAAGATTACATCGTTGGGAAGGCCTGGTTCTATTTTTCGTCGATCCGGGATATGGGACGCGTAAACTGACAGAAGAATACAGCCGTGGGTATTTCCCGGTAAAAAAAGGAGACGGGATATGGATTTTCAGTGGTATCCTGGACATATGACGAAGGCAAAGCGTCAGATGCAGGAAGATATAAAACTGATCGATCTGGTGATCGAACTGGTGGATGCACGAATACCGCAAAGCAGCAGGAATCCGGACATAGATGAACTCGGGAAAAACAAATCCAGACTGATTTTGTTAAACAAAGCGGATCTGGCGGATGCTGAGAAAAACAAAGTCTGGATAGAATATTTTCACAAACAGGGATACTTTGCTGTGGAACTCGACGCAAGAAATCGCGGCAGCATGAAACACATTCAGAGTGTGATACAGGAATCCTGCAGGGAAAAGATAGAGCGGGACAGAAGACGGGGAATTAAAAACCGACCGGTCCGGGCTATGGTTGCAGGCATTCCAAATGTAGGCAAGTCCATGTTTATCAATACACTCGCCGGAAAAGCCTGTACAAAAACGGGTAATAAACCCGGTGTGACTAAAGGTAAGCAATGGATTCGTTTGAATAAAAATGTGGATCTTCTGGACACTCCCGGTATTTTGTGGCCGAAGTTTGACGATCCGGCTATGGGCATGCGTCTTGCCTGGATCGGATCGATGAATGACCAGTTGCTGAATACGGAAGAGCTTTCCCTGGAACTGATTCGTTATCTTACAGAAGCTTATCCGGGAGTCCTGACGGACAGATATGAAATTAATGAACAGGCGGATCGGCCTGTTGAGCTTCTTGCGGCGATTGCCTGGAGAAGAAATTGTGTACGCAGCGGCGGAGAAACCGATTATACGAAAGCGGCAAATCTGTTCATTGATGATTTTCGTGCAGGGCGTTTTGGACGGATTACACTGGAACTGCCATAAAGAAGATACCGGAAATTCTGATGCATGATACCCTGAAACACGGATATGCCGGATGTCAGACGTACGTCCGATGATTGAAAGGAAACAGCGATGAATTTAATGAAAATTGCGGAGATTCGTGAAGAACTGAAGCAGACGCCGGACTGTGCGCTTGACGGTTTTATCTGGAAATATGCAGCTGATGACCGTTCCGGTGTGCAGATGCTGGTCGCGCAGGCAAAAAAACGACAGGAAAAACTTGAAGCAGAACTGGTGCGAATAGAACAGCTAAAGAAATATGAGCGCAGATATGCCGATTATGAATATATCTGCGGCATTGACGAGGTCGGCCGGGGACCGCTGGCAGGGCCGGTGACGGCCGCGGCGGTCATTCTTCCCAAAGACTGCAGCATTCTCTATATCAATGACTCTAAAAAACTTTCCACGAAAAAACGGGAAGAACTCTATGAGATCATTATGGAGCAGGCGATTTCCGTTGGTATCGGTATGAGAAGCCCGCAGCGTATTGATGAGATTAATATTTTACATGCGACTTACGAAGCCATGCGTGATGCGGTAGAGATGCTTGAACCACAGCCGACGCTTCTTTTGAACGACGCGGTAACCATACCGGGATTAAACATTGATCAGGTTCCGATTATTCACGGAGATGCCGAGAGTATTTCCATCGGCGCGGCAAGTATCATTGCAAAGGTGACACGGGACAGACTGATGACAGAATATGATGCGTTAATGCCTGAATACGGTTTTGCGTCAAACAAGGGATACGGTTCCGCGGCTCATATTAATGCCTTGAAAACATATGGACCGACTCCGATTCACCGAAGAACTTTTATAGAAAAATTTATTTAATATTTGTGCATTATGTACTGATTAATGCAAATGCAGAATAACATAATTGCTTTTTTGCATAAATGCTTTAAACCCGATTATTGAATCTGATTTTTCCTCATGTTATAATTACGTTGTTATCGAAAACATTTAAGGAGGAATTGTATGGCACTTACATATTATGTAACCAGAGGATGGAAGGAATCGGCGAATACGCCGAAGTATTACAAAACTCACGGCATCGTTCAGTTATACAGTCAGCATGTACTCACTTCAGACGTATATGAGAGCGGCAAATCCGAAATGAACTATGATGTAATTATGCTTGAAGAGCCGAAGGATTATGTTTTTCCTGACGGAGAGACCGCAAAGGGGTTCAAATACATTTATCGTTGGAGCACCAATCCGTTCGGCGGCATTGTGAAATGCAGTGATGTAGTGGAGTGTCCGGATGAGTTTATTAATGGTTATTGTACAAAGTAGAGCAGACATTCGTAACAGGTTTTCAAAAATGGAGGAGTATCAATGGCAGATATCAGACGCTTTCCGGCATTACGTCCGGTGAAGGAAGAAGCAATCGGGACGGGGAGCCTGTCCTATGAGGAAGTGATTGAGAGATACCAGTCGGGCAGAATGTTCCAGAATCATTTCGGAGAGTTTTTTGTATACGAAGTGAAAGACGGCGATAAGGTATATAACGGCATATATGCCTGCGCATCCGTGGATGATTATCTGAAGGGAGTTATTCGTAATCACAGCTGGGCAAAGGATCAGGTGACAGAGGATAGATTAAGCAGGCTTGAGAGGGATAAGATTCAGACAGATCCCGTGATTCTCACCTATCACAAACAGCCGTATATTACCGTTATCATGAATGAGGCGAAATGGAGAGCTCCGGCTTATCATTTTATTACACCGGATGATGTTGAGCATACGATTTGGGAGCTGTATGATTATTCCAAGGCGAAGCTTCTTATTGACGCCATGTATGGGACATCGGATCTGTATATCGCGGCCGGACATGATATTGCAGCGGCTTCTGTTGCACATTGCCAGGATATGCGTGCGGCGGACCGCAACTATGATCCGTCTGTGGAGTTTAATTACTTTATGTGTGTTCTGCTCGAGTATGAGGCGATTACGGAGGATGGTGTGGTTACGGTACCCAGATTCCAGCCGAATATATTCAGTCATGTGATATAGGACGAAGTCCGTACAGTAACAGAGTTCATGAAAAAATGATTTGAGAGAGGATATATACCATGCCAGAGTCGGCATCGTGTATGTCCTCTTTTATGTTGAGAGAGTAGAAAGGCGGATGATGCAGAACAAACGCAGAATCGGCAGTATTCAGGAGGACAGAGTGGCAGACTGGATGCGCAGGCATGGATACCGGATACTGGCACAGAATTTCCGGTGCCGTTTTGGAGAGATAGATCTCATTGTGAAAAAGGACGGATGTATTATATTTGTGGAGGTAAAATACAGAAGCACAGGAAATTGCGGAGCACCGCAGGAAGCGGTAGATTTGCTGAAACAGCAGCGGATCTGTAATGCGGCTTCCTTTTATTTATACAAAACTCAATGTCCGCCGGATACGCCGTGCCGGTTTGATGTGGCGGCAGTTACCGGGAAGGATATTCAGGTGATTGAAAACGCCTTTCCTTACTGCGGTCATTTTAAATTATGATTGATCAGTCAGGGCGTTCAGGTACCTTTTTCATACTGTTTCAGGCCGGCATTAATAAGAAATACTTAATATAATCATAACTAATCTATGCTTGACAATTTTTCTTCAAAGTGATATAGCTGATATTGGGGTTTTACAGATAAGGAACTGTTTGGGGAAGTGACAGCTCCAATCATTGCATTACGGAGGTGTTAAGTTTGAATAATATCGATATGTCATCGGTACCGCTTTGGATATGTCTGCCGTTTGCGGCGCTGCTGATTTGTATAGCAGTTATGCCGCTGGTAGCAGGAGAGTGGTGGGAAAAGCATCAGCTTCATGTAGTCATTCTTTTGTCTGTACTTTTTATTATACCTTTCGCCGTACTCTTCGGAGCCGGCACATCTGCGGAAACCGTGTTGGAATGTGTGTTTAACGATTATCTTACATTTATTGTCCTGCTGTTCGGCCTGTATTGCGTGGACGGGTATATTCATCTGGAAGGAGACCTGGAAGGTTCGCCCAGAGTCAATGTTATCATGCTTCTTCTGGGGTCAATGCTTGCCAGCTTTATCGGGACGACCGGTGCGAGTATGCTCCTGGTCCGTCCGGTGATCAAAATGAACTCCTGGAGAAGGAACAGAGCTCATATCATGGTTTTCTTTATTTTCCTGGTGTCCAATATCGGAGGCTGCCTGACGCCGATCGGTGATCCGCCTCTTCTGATGGGATTTTCCAGAGGCGTTCCGTTTGCCTGGAGTTTTCATCTGTTGCCCGTACTGGCAGTGAATACGGTTCTGTTGCTTTTTATTTTTTACGTGATTGACCGCAGGGCATATCGTCGGGATATCGTTGCGGGCATGCGGCCGGATATCAGCGGAACCGGTACAAAGATTTCCTTAAAAGGCGTCCATAATCTGGTGTTTATAGGAATGATTATTTTTGCGGTCATCCTGAGCGGCGTTCTGCCGAAGCTGCCCGCTTTTCAGGATGCGGCGGGAGAGACGGTCGGCATACATATTTTCGGAGAAGTAAGTTTTCCGATTTCTTCTCTGATAGAAGTGATTATTATTTTGCTGGCTGCGTTTTTGTCATTCCGCACAACGAAGAAATCCGTGCGTGTGGCAAACCACTTCACCTGGGGAGCCATCAGG
>JAJQFQ010000016.1 GCA_021201035.1 Clostridiales bacterium | reverse complement strand
CCCCTGTCTGGTATATGTTATGAACCGTCATGATCTGAAACGGTTTGATCGTTTTAACGGAGTTATGTTTCTGATACAGTTTTTCATTGTGGAAATGTTTCAGGAAACCGGCAGCCGGGCCGGACACGGAAACTTCGGATGGGGAAGAAGATGTGCCATGTATCTCCTGTTTGTCAGTGCGATATCAATGTTTTACAGAAACTGGCGTACAATGGGAAAAGAGAACAAGTGGTATAAGATTACAGGAGTGATATTGTTGTGTCTGCAGCTTGCCTCCGGAGTGTTCTATTTTGTTCAGATATGCATGGGTTATAGTTATGGTATATAATTTGTTGGTTTGCATGTATATTATGAGGATAATGAGTTGTTAAAAAAATGGCTTTTAGGAAATGAACAGCATACAAAATCCTCCAGTGTGATCTGGAACGCGCTGGGCGGGGCGGTTAATGCGGGGCAGTCGGCGATTATTCTGATTTTTGTATCTCATCGTCTTGGCCTGGTCACGGCCGGCATGGTTACGATCGCTTATGCGGTTGCCCAGATATTTTATTCAATCGCAAGATACGGTGTTCGGAATTTTCAGGTTACCGATGTCGCGGAACAGTATTCATTTCGCGATTATTTTCGAAGCAGAGTAGTATCGCTGGTTTTGACGGCTGTCATACTGGTGTTTTATCTTCTGTACGGATTTTGGGGTAATGAGGATTATCTGTTTAAGGGAATGATCATTCTGGAGGTGGTCATTTTAAAGCTGATCGATGCGTTTGAAGATGTCTTTTTGGGACGTTATCAGCAGGTCGGGCGATTGGATATCGGGGCAAAGATCATGGCGGTTCGTCTGATGATTTCTACCGCGGTAATCTGTCTGGCTGTGCTGGCGGGAGCGGAGATTCATCTGTCGCTCGGATTGGGAATTATTGTTTCCGTGCTGCTGGATTTCCTTTTGATCGGCCGGACATTTTCTGCTGTCAGCGCAAAGAAAACGGCGTCTTCACGGAAGTCTCTCGGACAGCTGCTGAAAGTGTGTCTCCCGTTATGTGTGGGTACTACGCTGGCTATCTATATCGGAAATGTACCGAAATATATGATAAACAGCTATATGAATGAGGAAACACAGGCGATTTTCGGTTATATTATGATGCCGGTGTTTGTGATTATGCTGTTGAACAATTTTATTTATCAGCCGCTGATTAAGGATCTCGGAGATCTATGGGAACGAAAGGAAATCAGGCTTTTCCGGAAAAAAGTATTCCGGCAGTGCCTGATTGTCATTGGTCTGACGGTGGTGATTATGTTGATCGGGCTTACCATTGGATTGCCGATTTTATCTGTTATGTATAATGCTGATCTGACCGGTTATCAGAAGGAATTCGCTGTGCTGTTTCTGGGTGGCGGATGTTATGCGATCGCGTCCTATCTGAATGTCCCGATTACAACAATACGGAGACAGAATTTTATTGCAATAGGATACGGGGCTGCGGCTGTATTTGCACTGGTATCCGGAAGATATTTTGTCATAAACGGAGGCATGATGGGAGCGGCCGCGCTTTATCTGTTGGTGAATGTGCTGCTGGTGGCTGTTTATGGCGTGGTACTGGCAGTAGGAATTAAGAAGCCACGGTAGAATTGAATTTTATTCATGAGTGCGATGCCATAAGTTTTACCGGTTCCTTGCATTTCAGTAAAGATATGTGTAAGATATAAAGTATATATGTCCGGAACTGTTGAATACCGGATACAGGCATATGAGATGTTGTTTGATCTTTATATTCTGCAAATGGATATATATTGTGAGGGATGCATCAGAAAGGGATGCATCAGAAAGGAGCTGCGGATGGGAACTTATTTAAATCCGGGTAATAAAGGATTTCAGGCAATCACCAATGATATCTATGTAGATAAAACTGGTTTGATAGATTATGTAAATCATACTATTCATACGCCGCGCATGCTGACATGCATCAGCCGTCCGCGAAGATTCGGAAAATCCTTTGCGGCAAAAATGCTTTGCGCCTATTATGACAGAAGCTGTGATTCACATTCCCTGTTTGACGGACTGGCTATTTCAAAGACGGATTCTTACGAGGATTATATGAATCATTATGATGTTATTTATCTGGACATTACAAGATTCATTTCTCTGGCTTCTGATATAAAAATGGTTGTGCGGGATATTCAGGATGCGGTCATTCGGGAACTCCGTCAGGCCTATCCGGACTATGTCAGAGAAGAAGAACAAAATCTCGCGGAAGCGCTTGTCTGCATCAGCTATGCGATTCAGAACGAATTCATTATTATTATTGATGAATGGGATGCGTTATTTCGAGAAGCAAAAAATGATGATCTTTTGCAGAAAGAGTATATTCAGTTGCTCCGCGGGTTATTTAAGGGAGGTCCTGCTACCGACGAATCTATTGCTGCTGCGTATATGACAGGGATTCTTCCGATTAAAAAATACGGGACAGAGTCAGCATTGACGGATTTTCAGGAATTTACCATGACAGATCCGGACGAACTGGCTCCATATGTCGGATTTACGGAGTCTGAGGTTCGAGAGTTGTGTAAGCAATATCATGCAGATTTTGAAGATATGAAATGCTGGTATGACGGTTATTATTTTGATAATATCGGTTCTGTATACAGCCCGAATTCCGTTATGTCTGCCATACGCAGAAAGTCGTGCAGAAATTACTGGACTTCGTCGGAAACCTATGAATCACTGAAGAATTATATCAGTATGAATCTGGATGGCCTGGGAGACGCTGTGATTTCCATGTTGGGTGGTCAGCGTCAAAAGGTGGAGCCGCTCTATTTTCAGAATGATTTGACCAGTCTGACAAATAAAAATCATGTTCTGACGCTTCTGGTTCATCTGGGATATCTGGCTTATCATCAAAAGAGCAAAGAAGTATGTATTCCGAATCAGGAGGTGGCGGATTCATTCAGGCTGGCTGTTCAGGATGCCGGCTGGGAGAAGATCGGAGCTGCACTTATGGATGCGGAGGATTTGCTGGCTGCAACGATCAGAGGCGACAGTCACGCGGTTGAGAAGGCTCTGGAAGATATCCATATGTCCAAATCATCTGTTTTGAAATATAACGATGAGAATTCACTGGCATGTGCGATTTATATTGCGTATTATACGGCGGGCAGATTTTATGAGATTGCCAGAGAACTTCCGTTAGGTAAAGGATTTGCCGATGTAGTGTTTATTCCCAGAAGAAATACGGACAGGCCGGCGATGCTTGTCGAACTGAAGTATGAGAAAACCGCTGACAGTGCGATCAATCAGATTCAGGATAATCAGTATGATGGGATTCTCAGAGATTATTTCGGGAATCTGATTCTTGTGGGGATTAATTATGATAAAGAATTCAGAGGTAAGAATGCGAAGAGACATACATGTGTGATAAAATACGTCTAAATTTTTTTATTGACAAAAAGAAGTGAATGTTATAGGCTTATCATATTGTGTAAATTTTAATATGTAGGGGAGAGGCTTTACAAATGATTAACTTTAATGTACCGCCATATGTCGGTAATGAGGAAACGTACATAGCACAGGCCATTGCCAGCCGAAAAATTTGCGGCGACGGCTCTTTCACAAAGAAGTGCAGCAAATGGATCGAGGAATATACCGGCACACAAAAAGCCCTGCTGACGACTTCCTGTACGCATGCGACTGAGATGGCGGCATTGTTAGCAGATATTCAACCCGGCGACGAGGTTATTCTGCCGTCTTATACATTTGTCTCTACCGCAGATGCTTTTGTGCTCCGGGGTGCCAGGGTGGTTTTTGTTGATATACGTCCGGATACGATGAATATCGATGAGACATTGATCAAGGATGCGATTACCGATAAGACGAAGGCGATTGTACCGGTACATTACGCGGGCGTTTCCTGCGAGATGGACACGATTATGAATATCGCAAAGCGTTATGGTCTGACCGTGATCGAGGATGCGGCACAGGCTGTGGCGAGTACTTACAAAGGTCGTGCGCTGGGAACAATCGGTGACTATGGCTGTTACAGTTTTCATGAGACGAAAAATTACAGTATGGGCGAAGGCGGAGCTTTATTAATCCGGGATGAGAATAATATTGAACGTGCGGAGATTATCCGGGAGAAGGGGACGAACCGCAGCAAATTCTTCCGCGGCGAGATTGACAAATACACCTGGATGGATGCAGGGTCCTCCTATCTGCCGAGCGAACTGAACGCCGCATATCTTTGGGCGCAGCTGGAGGAGTCAGAGACGATTTTTACTGACCGTATGGCCAGCTGGAACCGGTATTATGATATGCTTCGCCCGCTGATGGATCAGGGAAGGATTGAACTGCCGGTTGTGCTGGAAGGCTGTGAACACAACGCGCATATGTTTTATATAAAAACGACGGATCTTCAGGAGCGGACAGAGCTGATTACATATCTGAAAGAGCGGGATGTATCCACAGTATTTCATTATATTCCTCTGCATACTTCGCCGGCCGGGAAACGTTTGGGTAGATTCCATGGTGAGGACAGATATACGACGAAGGAGAGTGAACGGTTGCTGAGGCTGCCGATGTACTACGGTTTATCCGCGGAACAATGTGAGTATGTGTGTGATATGATAAAGTCTTTCTGGGACTGAAATGAAAAGGAGATGCAGCATGAAAATTGCAGTAGCAGGAACCGGATATGTGGGATTATCAAATGCCATATTACTGGCACAGCATCATGAGGTGTATGCCGTTGATATTCTGCCTGAAAAGGTGGAGATGGTGAATAACCGGATCTCCCCGATTCAGGATGCGGATATTGAGCAGTATCTGGCGGAACGGGAACTGAATCTGACCGCCACACTGGACGCGCAGGAGGCTTACACCGGAGCGGATTTTGTGGTGATTGCTGCTCCGACCAATTATGACAGTACAAAGGATTTCTTTGATACCTCCGCTGTGGAAGCCGTGATCGAACTGGTGCTGCAGTACGCACCGGAGGCGATCATGGTAATCAAGTCTACCATTCCGGTGGGATATACGGAGTCTGTGCGGAAAAAATATGGTACGCAGAATATTCTGTTCAGTCCGGAATTCCTGCGGGAGTCCAAAGCGTTGTATGACAATCTGTATCCATCCCGGATCATCGTGGGAACAGATGTAAATGATGAACGGCTGCTCGCAGCAGCACATACCTTTGCCGGCCTCTTGGAAGAGGGTGCGATCAAAGAGAATATTGACAAACTTTTTATGGGATTTACCGAGGCGGAGGCAGTAAAGCTGTTTGCGAACACTTACCTGGCACTCCGCGTTTCCTATTTCAATGAACTGGATACTTATGCGGAGATGAAGGGGTTGAATACGCAGCAGAGTCTGTGCGGAAAAAATATGGTACGCAGAATATTCTGTTCAGTCCGGAATTCCTGCGGGAGTCCAAAGCGTTGTATGACAATCTGTATCCATCCCGGATCATCGTGGGAACAGATGTAAATGATGAACGGCTGCTCGCAGCAGCACATACCTTTGCCGGCCTCTTGGAAGAGGGTGCGATCAAAGAGAATATTGACAAACTTTTTATGGGATTTACCGAGGCGGAGGCAGTAAAGCTGTTTGCGAACACTTACCTGGCACTCCGCGTTTCCTATTTCAATGAACTGGATACTTATGCGGAGATGAAGGGGTTGAATACGCAGCAGATTATCGAAGGCGTATGCCTGGATCCGCGTATCGGCAGCCATTACAATAACCCGTCTTTCGGTTACGGCGGTTACTGTCTTCCGAAGGATACCAAGCAGCTGCTCGCTAATTATAAGGATGTGCCGGAGAATCTGATCGAGGCGATTGTAGAGTCGAACCGTACACGAAAGGATTTTATTGCGGATCGGGTGTTGCGGCAGGCCGGGTATTATGATTATTATAACCGGGGTGATTTTAATGCGCAGGAAGAACGTTCCTGCGTGGTAGGAGTTTATCGGTTGACAATGAAGACGAATTCTGATAACTTTAGGCAAAGCAGTATTCAGGGCATCATGAAGCGGATTAAGGCGAAAGGCGCGACTGTTATTGTCTATGAGCCGACGCTGGAAAACGGAAGTACTTTCTTCGGCAGCAGGGTTGTCAATGATCTGAAACTGTTCAAGGCACAGTCGGATTCGATTATCGCGAATCGTTATGACAGCTGTCTGGATGATGTGCGCGATAAAGTATATACGAGAGATCTGTACGGCAGGGACTGATTCTTTGTGATTCCGTGCAGCTATCGGCGGCTTCGGATTCTCTGTGATTGTGCGGACGGATGAATCAGTCAGCCTGTGGTCGGACAGCCACCGTCGGATTTCGGGTTTACCCGGGGGAGATATCAGATAACATAAGGGGCACAGTAGGAGAAAGTCATGAAATTAATTATTCAGATACCATGTTATAACGAGGCGGAGACGTTGGAAATCGCGTTAAACGCTCTGCCGAAGCATATCGAAGGCATCGATACGATTGAATATCTGATCATCAATGACGGGAGTAAAGATAATACGGTTGAAGTTGCCCGGAACTGGGGCGTCAATTATGTAGTGAATTTCCGCAGGAATAAGGGGCTGGCGATGGGATTTATGGCTGGACTGGATGCCTGTCTGAGGAACGGGGCTGACATCATTGTAAATACGGACGCAGATAATCAATACAATGCGGACGATATTGAGAAACTGGTTCGGCCGATTCTGGAGGGCAAATCCGATATCGTGATCGGTGAACGACCTATTGACCAGACGGAGCATTTTTCTCCATTAAAGAAGAAGCTGCAGCATCTGGGCAGCTGGGTTGTACGCAAGGCGTCCAAGTCCGATATACCCGATGCTCCGAGCGGATTCCGTGCATTGAGCCGTGAAGCCGCGATGCATATGAATGTGATTAATGAATATACGTATACGTTGGAGACAATCGTACAGGCCGGACGCACGAAGATCGCCATGGATTCCGTGCCGATTCGGACGAATGAGGAGTTGCGACCGTCCCGGCTGTTCAGCAGCATGTCCAGTTATGTGAAAAAGTCCATGCTGACGATCATCCGGGCTTACGCCATGTATAAACCGCTGATGTTTTTCTCGGTTATTGGTGGCATTATATTTGCCGTCGGTATTGCCATCGGTATCCGTTATCTTGTGTTTTTTGCCATGGGAGCCGGAGGAGGTCATATCCAGTCTCTGATTCTGGCGGCTATATTGCTGATGATCGGTTTCCAGACGTTTGTGATCGGTTTGCTGGGTGATGTGATCGCCGCTAACCGCAAGATGCTTGAGGACGTGCAGTATCATGTCAGAAGGATGGAGTATGACAAAGACCGGGATCAGAACGACAATGAAAAAACGAATGACTGAGGTATATCATAATTTGAAATATGGTCGGGAGAAACATGGAAATTACAAAGAAAAACTTCTTTAGCAGACTGTATTTGAACAGTAAAAATCCGGGCCGCAGCGCATATTTCTGGAATATGCTTGCGGCTTTAACCAGTTCTTTCCAGAGTATGCTGTTCATGCTGGTGCTGACGCGCTTCGGAGAGATTGAGGCCGCGAGCTATATCGCAATCGGCTTTGCAGCTGCGAATCTGGCCATGACGGTCGGAAAATTCGGCGTGCGGAATTTTCAGGTCACGGATGTGTCGGAGAAATACTGCTTTCAGAATTACAGGAATCTGCGATATCTGACGGTCGCGGGCATGCTGGTGTTTACGCTGGTCTACTGTGCTTTTAACGTGGTATATAAACAGTATGTGCCGGTCAAGACAGCTACGGTGGCTCTTTTGTGTATTTACAAAGCCATCGAGTCCATGGAGGATGTGTGGCACGGACGGCTGCAGCAGCTTGGCAGATTGGATGTATCCGCAAAGATATGGGCGACGCGCAATATTCTGTTTATTGCGGAATTTATCGTTTGCTATCTGTGCCTGGGAGATCTCATTCTGTCGCTGATCATATCGATCGTTACGACGCTGGTGCTGAGTCTTTTATTAAACCGTATCCCTCGCAGGGAATATCAGATCGCGCCGTCACCGGAAAGTAGCGGGAAAACAAAAACGCTGCTGGTTGAATGTATTCCCGTGGCGTTTGCTACATTTCTTTTGATGTATATCAGCAACGCACCGAAGTATATCATAGATTCTGTTGTCTCGGATCAGGAACAGACCTATTTTAATATTCTGTTCATGGTTATCTATGTGGTGACTTTGCTCAGCAATTTCATGTTCAATCCGGTATTAAACCGAATGGCGCACTGGAGGGAACGCGGTGAATATAAAAAGCTGCTGCGTCGCATTCTCCGGCTGATCGTGACTGTGGCGGGGATCGTAGCGGTTGGGATTCTTTTTGCTGAGGTGATCGGCAGACGATTGCTGGGCTGGATCTACGGGGTCTCTCTGGAAGGATACCGGACGGAACTGGATCTGATGATGATCGCGGGCGGGTTGATCGCTATTCTGAATCTGTTGTATATGATTATTATACTGCTTCGGAAACAGGCGATTTTCTACGTTTTATTTACGGCAGTGTCTCTTATCCTGGTGGGGAGCGGCAAGAATATTTTGCGCTCGTATGAGTTAAAGGGACTGTGTGTTTATTATATCGGTATATTGCTTCTGGCAGATATCATCATGTTCCTCTGTGTGTTCCGCCTGATCAGGAAGGAGAGAAGGGAGAACGCTGACAGCAAGAGCGGGACAGATAAAACAGGTGATGATATGAAACGGATGAGTGATATCGCGGCCGGGAAAAAAGTTCTCTTTCTATCTACGAAAAACAGGGACTATATCCGGAATCTTCAGGAAATACGGATCCTGCAGGATGCCGCCGGGGATTATGAGGAGATCGTATTTTCGGATAAGTCTTATATCAGGAGAGTCCTGAAAGTGTGGCGCGGCTGTCTGGGGGGCGCATGGAAACGGGCGGATGTGATATTTGTCGGATTTGCTCCGCAGTTGCTTTTCCCTTTCTTGAAAAAGTGGAACGCTCAGAAGACGGTCATCATTGATTTCTTCATATCCATGTATGATACCTGTGTCAACGACAGGAGTTATTTTAAGAAAAAGTCGCTGCCGGCACGGGTGCTGCACCGGATCGATAAAAAAGTCCTGAATCATTGTTCGCATGTGATCGTGGATACGGCGGCGGACGGACGGTATTTTGCGGAGGAGTTTCAGGTCTCCGGGGAGAAAATGGAGGTTTTGTATCTGGAGGCGGATACCGGCATTTATGATAAAGATAAATATGCCGCGCGGCAGGAAGAGAATCGGGCCGGAGGGCTTTCAGTGTTGTATTTCGGAAGTATCCTGCCGCTGCAGGGAGTGGAAGTGATTCTGGAAGCGCAGCGGCTTCTGAAAGACAGAAGCGATATCCGTTTTACGATGATCGGACCTGTCGATGAAAAAACCGTGCGAAAAGAGGATTATCCGAACACGGTGTTTTATGAGTGGCTATCGCAGCCGGAACTGGCGGCGCAGATCGCGCAGGCAGATTTGTGTCTGGCCGGCCATTTTCATCCGACCATTGACAAGGCGAAACGAACCATTCCCGGCAAAGCGTATATTTACGAGGCAATGGAGAAGAAAATGATTCTAGGGGATAATCCGGCGAACAGGGAATTGTTCGGTGAGGATGAGAGACATTTCTTCGTGGAGATGGGGAACACTGATGCTCTGGCGGAAGTGATTGAAATGATGACAGAGAACGGAGTGGCAGATTGAAAATGTGAGGTAACGGAATGCAGTTGAAACAGAAAAACCGGATATTACATTTTATAAAGGAAAACTGGATGCTGATTGCGGGAATTATTGCTGCAATTTTGTTTGTGTATTCTAATTTCTTTTTCGGAGACTATCAGCTTTCGTTCACAAATCTGATGTATCAGGTGCTTCCGTGGAGCACGGAGTCAGTGGCGACGGAGGGGCCTACGATGTCGGATGTGGTCGATTCTGCCATTCCGTCTCTTTATACAACAATTACAAACGGCACACCGGCCACCTTCTGGGATTCGAATGTTGCATTGGGAACTTCTGTGGACGTATCCAGTTGGCTGTATCCGTTAAATTATTTATATCTGCTTCCTTTGGGAGCAGCAGAATTTCTGCGGAGTGCGTCCGAGTTTTTTATCGCGTTTATCGGGATGTTTTTGTTGATGAAATCGTTCGGATGTCAGAAGGGAGCAGCGATCATCACCGGTACGGCATATTGTTTTTCTTCTGTGATTGTATTGTGGCTGGGGTGGCAGCACAGTGACGTGGCTGCTTTTGCGCCGTTAGTATTTTTCTTCTTTGAGCGTTTTTTGTCTTCCATAAAGATAAAGTATTGCTTTGGTTTGGCCGCTGTTGTTTATCTGATGATCGTTGCAGGAATGCCTACTTATGCTGCATATTTTCTGTATCTGTTGGCGGCTTATGTGTTGTTTCGTACCATCTGGATTTATAGACATGAAAAAAAGCGAATTCTGATCGTTTTTGTGGGGACAATTGCGGCGGTTGCTATTGCAGTTCTGTGCAGTTTGCCGTATACGATGAGTCTGCTTTCTTCATTGTCCGGGAATGGGTATATGGATTCCCGATTATCTCAGGCGACGGCTACACTTTCTTTTAAATATTTGTTTTCTCTGTTTTTTCCGTATCTGAGGCTCTGTGAACGATTTGGTGAAAGTGCAACCTTCAGTGAGTCGACGATATATGTGGGACTTATTACGATTGTTATGCTTTTCTTTACTCCGTTGCGTTTTTTAAAAAAGAAACGGATGGTTTTCTGGAGTGCGGCTCTTGTTGTGGTGTTTATTTTGATTTTCACTCACAAACTGGATTTTGTTTATTTTTATCTGCCTTTGATCAATACTTCTTTGAAGTTTCGAATTATTACTCTGTTTAATTTTATTGCCGTTATTATCATGGGACTTAACCTCAATGATCTGCTGGTGCATCGGGAGGAGTATATCAATCATAAGGTACGATCCTTTGTTGCGCTGGGAGCAGGGACGGCGCTTCTGGCTGCTCTGTTTTTGCTGACACATTCGTATATTTACGGTGAAGGAAATACGGATACATATGTCTGTTATCTGATCATAGCAGTTCTCCTGTTCTTTGGTATTGGCGGTATGCTTTTTAAAAAGGTTTCTGTCCGAGGCATGACCATACTGCTTGGTTGTGTAGTGCTTTTTGATATGGGATCATTTGCAAAGGAATATCTTCCGTGGATTGAAAAAGGAAGTTCTGTGATTCCGGAAGCTACGGATACGATTGAATTTCTTCAGGAAAATACGACCGATGAGCGGATTGGAGCTGTAGGTACATGGACATTGTTTGCTAATACGAATGTTTTTTATGATCTGAATGATGTCCGCGGACATAATTTTGTTTTTACAAATGAAGATATGGCGAGCTATTACCAGGCTATCTCATCTGATAATGCAACGTCATCTACCCGATATGATCTGGAAGGCAAATTGAATACAAATCTATTGCAATATCTTGGTATGAAATATCTGGTAAAAGGAATTGAATATACGGGAACCTATGACGTGCCCGGTGAGATCAGTTGTGAGACAACGGTTTATCAGGAGTATACATTTGAGGATGATTATCCGACAGCAATTGTTATATTTGCTGCCACATACGGAATGGAGTTTGAGGGAGAAGAAAAACTGCTTCTGACAATCACAGAGACAGATTCCGGAGAAATTGTGTATGAGGGAGAATATGATCTGTCTGCAATGAAAGACAATAGCAGCTTTGTGATGCGCCTGGGTGAAAATGATCTTAGAGCCGACATTTCCTACACGCTGTCCTTCACTACAAATACGGATAGTGACCATCCGATTACTTTCTGGTTGGAAACGGAGGATGTGCTGCCTTCGGAGGTATACTATGACGGGACAGCCACGGATATGGATTTGTCGATTGATGTTATTTATGAGGCAGCATATATCGGAGAAGATTCTTTATATGTGTATGAATTTGAGGACTATACTGACCGGGTTGAACTGGCTGATACCGTGACAGTACTTGAGGATGAGGAAGCTGTGCTGAACCAGATGTCGAAGGCGTATGCCAAAAACACTGCTTTTCTGACAGAGGAAGAGGCGGAAAAACTGTCTGGTAACGATATCGGGGAACTGGCAGCTTCTGACATGGCAGAAATTACGGAGAGAACAGCTAATACTGTGACGATACAGGTTACTGCGGAGACGACAAAGCTTCTGATGCTCAATGAGTATTTTACCGATGACTGGAAGGTTTATGTAAACGGAGAGAAGCAGGAGGTGATTCAGAGCAATTATCTGTTCCGGGCAGTTGAGGTGCCTGCAGGGGAGAGTACAGTAGAATTTCGCTATGAGCCAAAGACATTGATACGAATGTTTTATGTGACTTTGGCAGGGGTAATTTTTTGTGCGTTATTGATTATTTTTCACAGGAAACTTCAGTGTCGGACTGATCGTTGGATCGCAGGTGACGGTGTAAAAAATGACTATAAAGGTTGAACGATATAAACGTATTGAAATAAATAGGGGTTTGTATTATGATATATGAGCATAAGTGATTTGTTCTCACAGAATTTAAAAAGAGGTAGCATTATGAGATTTAAGAGAACTTTAGTAACTGTTCTGACAGTCGGTGTATTTATTTCGTCGATGCCGTTTTCATCCGTTTATACAGAGGTAGTACATGCGGAGGAAGTCTCTGCTTCATATGAGACGGAAACGATGGATGCTGTGTCGGAAGGATCAGCTGACAATGCGGATCCGGAGGAGAATCCGGATCGACCGGAGGCTTCCGGAGAGGAACGTGCTGTTACCGGTGTAGATGAGGATGGACAGGTATATGAGATCGAGACAGAAAGTGACGGCGTCGTGTCTGATACAGACATGCATATGTATGCGGATTCTGTTTATATCGTGAATTTCCGTGCGGATTCCTCAGGAAATGCTGTGTCGGGAACGACCTCTTATACAGAATACAGTACTGGTTCATCAGGTTATACGAACGGCGCGTACGGTGCAGATGCTGCTTATCTGGGTACGACGTCAGACGGGAAAGTCAAGTTCATGCAGAGCGGTGTCGTCGGTCTGGTAAATGCATCGGCGGTTCAGGTGGTCAGTCTGAGTAGTGTAAAAAGCTACAGCTGCTATTATGTGGATGGAACAAACATTTATCACAGAATCTGCACGGATATGACCACTTCCGGCTGGGGTGCGAGTCTGAATATCGGTCCGCAGCAGTCCTATATGGTGACCGGGACGACCTACTACAGCTATGACGGGCATTATTTTTATACAAATTACAGCTCCATGCTGACGGATTATAAGAATGACACGAGAAAAAATTCTGTTAATCCGGATGATCCGTATTATAACTATTTTCAGTATCTTCCGCTGCGTGGGATATCTGCTTACTCCGCCGGTCAGTTATCTTCGATTATAAACAGCTATGCTTCGAGCAGCTCAAAAATGTACAATATGGGAGCACAGTTTGTGAATTATCAGAATACATACGGAGTGAACGCGCTTCTGATGGTGGCGATCGCGGCGAATGAGAGTTCATGGGGATCCAGCAGTATTGCGATGAATAAAAATAATCTGTTCGGCCTGAACGCGGTGGACGCTTCAGCATCAGCAAGCTCTAATACATATTCTAGCGTCAGCACCTGTATTAAAGATTTCGCGGAGACCTATATGTCCATGCGGTATCTGAGAGCCGGATATACCTATTACAACGGCGGATTCCTCGGAGACAAGGCCAGCGGTATCAATGTCAGCTATGCTTCCGATCCCTACTGGGGAGAAAAGGCGGCGGCTATTGCCTGGTCCATGGATAGTAAAGGAGGCGATCAGGACAGGTGTTATTACACGATTGGTATCAAGGATACGATTTCTACATCCCAAAAACCTGCAAACCTGAATGTCAGAACGGAGGCAACGACGTCCTCTACAAGCGTATATAAAACAGGAACCAGATCAAATTACGCATTTATTATCTGGGGAACTTCTTCCGGATTTTATAAGGTGCAGAGTGATTCGGTTTTAAACAGCGCGAGAACATCTGTGAATGCTGACAGCGGTGTTTATTCTACAACGGATATGTATCTCTATGCCAGTGCAGACTATATTACCATAGTATCTCAGGGCAGTGTGACGACTCCGATTGCAACATCAACTAGTATAGGATCTTCGTCCGTATCAGCGGATACGTTTGCGGTGCGCCGCGGCAATGCTTATTATTTCCGATATACGCTTACGACCGGTACGGCCGATGCGATTGTATACTATGGAAAGATCACGGATGAGGTCTATGTGGGCGACTGGGACGGAGACAGCGTGGATACATTGTGTGTGCGCCGCGGGAATACCTATTATTTAAAAAATTCGCTGTCCGGAGGGGAAGCAGACACGGTGATTACCTACGGCAAAGAGACAGACGAGGTCTATGTAGGCGACTGGGATGGAGACGGTGTGGATACGCTGTGTGTACGGCGCGGGAACACATACTATTTTAAGAATTCTCTGAGAAGTGGAGACGCAGATACAGTGATTACTTATGGAAAATCCACGGATGAGGTCTATGTAGGCGACTGGGATGGAGACGGTGTGGATACGCTGTGTGTACGGCGTGGAAAAACGTATTATTTTAAAAACAATCTCGGAAGCGGCAATGCAGACACAGTAATTGCTTATGGGAAATCTACGGATTCTGTTCTGGTCGGCGACTGGGATGCGGATGGGTTAGATACGCTGTGCGTACGGCGCGGAAATCTATATTATTTAAAGAACAGTCTCGGGGGCGGAGACGCGGATAATGTGATTGCTTATGGAAAAACAACCGATGCAGTTTATGTCGGGACATGGAGGTAAGAAATGAAGAAAAAAATAGTCAGCCTGATTCTTTCGGGAGCAATGATCTTTTCCATGGGGGCTTCACCTGCTCTGGCAACAGAAAGCGGAACTGTTGTTTCAGATACGGCGGAATCGGAAACAGACGGGGATGCTGATGCGGAAGATACAGAAGAAAACGATTCGGATCAGACAGAAGCAGACGGAATGGATCAGGACACGCGGGGCAGTTCTGACACAGAAGACGGCTCCGACATGGAAGATGGTTCAGAAACAGAAGAGGATTCCGGAGCGGAAGATGGTTCAGGAACAGAAGAGGACTCTGGAGCGGAAGATGGCTCCGGAGCGGAAGAGGATTCTGGTTCAGAGGATGATCAGGGTGAATCAGAGGGCGGAATCACAGATGAGACGATTACCAGTGAGTATGATGTCTTTTCAGAATACGACTCGGATTTTTCTGTAAGCAGTATTAATGAAGAGGCTCTGGATACGATCATAGAGTATTATGATGAAAATGGCGGCGAGTCTGTATTCGGTGAAATGGTTGATGACGGATACACAACAAATGATGGAATCTCCTGTGTGGAGTGTGAGAACGCGATGATTTTTACATCTTCTTATGGGACGTTTTGTGTGAAACTTCCTATTCTGAATGTGTATATATCGAGCGGAGGTGTACAGTATCTTGGCGCGCCGACCGGTGAAGCGTATGCGGATTCCTATATAGTATGGCAGACGTTTGAAAAAGGAACCTTATCTTATGAGCAGACACTGGATCCGGATACGTTGGTTGTGAGGAGAGGAAATATCTATTATTTTAAATATTCTATGTCTGGCGGGGATGCGGATGAAGTGATCGCGTATGGCAAAGACACGGATGAAGTATATGTCGGTGATTGGAATGGAGACGGTGAGGATACTTTGTGTGTGCGTCGCGGAAAAACTTATTATTTTAAGAATTCCATATCCGGCGGAGAAGCGGATAAGGTGATCGCATATGGCAAAGAGACAGATGAAGTATATGTAGGCGACTGGGACGGAGATGGTGTGGATACATTGTGCGTACGCCGCGGTAAGACTTATTACTTTAAAGATTCCATATCCGGCGGAGAAGCGGATCTGGTAATCGCGTATGGTAAAGAGACAGACGAAGTCTATGTGGGCGACTGGGATGGTGATGGTGTAGATTCATTGTGCGTGCGCCGCGGGAATACTTATTATTTCAAAAATTCACTGTCCGGCGGAGAAGCGGATGTTGTGACAGCGTATGGGAAGGATACCGATGACGTTCTTGTTGGAGATTGGGACGGAGATCGGTACGATACGCTTTGTGTGCGCAGGGATAATATTTATTATATAAAGAATACGATATCCAGTGGTGAAGCGGATATGGTGGTTCCGTATGGAAAGGCAGATGATGAGGTTTATGTCGGAACATGGCAGGTAAGCGAGGAAATGGAAAAACTGTCGTCTTCCTCTGAAACGAATATACTGCTGAATAATTCTCAGGATTTTTCCTATAGTTTGCTGACTTTGGCCTATGCAGGGAATTCTGTGAATTCCACTTCTTTCCGGAAAAGTTCTGTTACCACATATATAGATGATGATGGAAATGAAATACAATATTGTGCATATTATGATTATTATGGAATGGTCGTGGCTGCCCAGCGCGTCAACTCCGGAGAATGGATATATCAGTGGACCGGGTTGAAGGGAACGATTTCCGATGCGCACAATGTTATCTCTCTGGCTGTGGATGGGGATGGTTATCTGCATATGGCCTGGAGCCGTCATGATACCGGTGCTTTGATGTATGTTAAAGCGAAAAAAGCCGGCTCTCTGGAGTTTGAAGTAGAGACGATGATCGGAAATCTTGAAAGCAGTGTGACTTATCCGGAGTTTTATGTTCTGCCGGACGGCGATATCTTTTTCCTGTATCGCAACGGAGGATCTGGCAACGGGAATCTGGTTTTGAATAAATATGACACGTCCGAAAAAACCTGGAGTCGGGTTAACAGTAATCTGATTTCCGGAGAAGGGGAACGCTCTCCATACTGGCAGGCCTGTGTAGACAGCGAAGGAAGACTTCACATATCTTGGGTCTGGAGAGAATCATCGGATGTTTCTTCTAACCATGATATGTGTTACGCGGTTTCAACTGATTCCAGCGGAGATACTTTTGTAAATTCCGAGGGAGAGGAATACACGTTGCCAATTACACAGTCAACGGCAGAAGTGATATGTGAAATTCCACAGGACAGTGCGCTGATGAATCAGACATCCATGACGACAGACGATGAGGATATTCCGTATATTGTTTCATATTGGCGTGTGGATGATGTGGTACAGTATAATATTCTGACTTATTCCGATGACGGATGGATCGTATATGACACAAAAATCAGAACGACAGATTTCACACTTTCCAGCGGCGGAACGAAATCTCTTCCGTGTGCGCGGCCTCAGATATTAGTGGACGGTAGCGGTGAGGATGCTCAGATATATATCATTTTCCGTGACAGTGAGAGAGAGTCTACGGCTACGATTGCACAACTGACACCGGATGGGACTAATATGGTGATTGAAAAGATGATTGATATCACCGGAACAGACTTGGGAGAATGGGAACCGACGTATGATATAGCTCTCTGGAAACAGAAAAAAGAGATTATGATCTTTATGCAAAAAGAATATTATTCTTCGGATGGAAGTGACGGAAGCTATCAGATGGAGGCTGTATATATTGCCGATCTTACATCTATTATGAATTGAAAATACTAAAAAATAAAATATTCGGTTGCATACCTGAAAAAGTGCGGCCGGCATGGAAGCAGATGTTTAGGTAATCATTCATTTAAAATCTTTATATAAGAATCAGCAAGAAAGGATAATTTTTTATGCGTCTTAAGAAATTTTTCTCCAGTTTTACTGTAGCAATTCTTGTTTTTTCTGTACTGTTTTGTACCGGTTTTCGGTATGAGACGGCACAGGCCGCAGAAACGGCTGCAGCTGTCAGTACAGAGACTGTGGATTCGGAGACAGCAGGAACAGAAATTGAAGAGACAGAAATCACAGAAGAAGATACAGAAACGACAGATGAATTAACGGAAAACAGTTGGCGTTATTCGGATGGTGAGTGGATAACGGATTCGACATTGTATTCTTTCAGTTCTACGTATGCGAATGCCTGGAATAAGGTAAACGGCGTATATATGAACAGCGAAGGTGGAGTGATTTCGGGAGCGAAAAAGAAAGGAATCGACGTCAGCAAATGGCAGGGAGAGATTGACTGGGAAAAAGTACAGACGGCCGGTATTGAGTTTGCGATCATCCGTTGCGGTTACGGAAGTAATAATTCCGCGTATGACGATACATACTGGGAATATAATGTATCCGAATGCGAAAGATTGGGTATTGATTACGGTGTTTATCTGTATTCCTATGCAACCGATACGGCAGGGGCGGTCAGCGAGGCACAGCATGTTCTCAGGCTGCTCGACGGGCATGAACCGACTTATCCGGTTTATCTGGATATGGAGGATGACTCAACGGTCAGTGCCGGCAGTGATATGCTGGGCAGTATTGCACAGACATTTTGTGATACTGTTTCGGCGGCCGGTTATGATGTTGGCATATATGCGAATAAAAACTGGTGGACCAATTATCTGACCGACTCTGCGTTTAACAACTCTTCCTGGTCAAAATGGGTTGCACAGTATAATTCCACCTGCACCTATACCGGGGATTATGACATGTGGCAATGCACAAGTACCGGAACCGTGGATGGTATTAACGAATATGTGGATATTGATTTCTGGATGACAGAGACGGATGATGCGGATCCGGCGGAGGTGGAGGATGAGGATATTATCTCATATCGGTCCCATATGCAGACGTTTGGATGGCTGTCATGGGTACAGAACGGATATCAGAGCGGTTATACTATATATTCTAAGCGTATGGAGGCAATTCAGATCCAGATTGGAGATGATTATGAGGATCTGGGTGTCAGATACAGCACCTGCTTACAGGGGGATATCTGGCAGGATTATGTCTCGGATGGTGATACGGCCGGGACGGTAGGCGAGTCAAAATACGTGGAAGCGATAAAAATAGAGCTGACCGGCGATGACGCAGCTGATTATGACATTTATTACCGCGTTTACACTTCAACCTACGGCTGGATGGGTTGGGCGAAAAACGGCGCGGCGGCCGGAACCTATAAACTTGGCAAACAAATGGAAGCGATTCAGATCGTCGTCCAATCGGCAGGATCCGCTGCCCCGGGTTCAACCTCCAATGCTTATCGGGAAAAACCAACAGGTACGGATACGCTGGCTGTTCGGCGGGATAATATTTATTATTTTAAATATACATTGGATGCCGGAGATGCGGATCTGGTGCTTGCCTACGGAAAGACGACAGATGAAGTCTACATCGGCGACTGGGATGGAGACGGTGTAGATACGCTGTGTGTGCGTCGCGGTAATGTGTATTATTTTAAAAATTCACTGGCTGGCGGCAACGCGGATGTTGTCATTGCTTACGGAAAATCTACGGACGATGTGCTTGTAGGAGACTGGAACGGTGACGGAATGGATACGCTTTGCGTACGCCGTGGCAATACCTATTATATCAAAAATTCTCTGGGAGGCGGTAATGCGGATCAGGTTCTGTATTACGGGAAAGCCGCAGATACGGTATTAGCTGGAGACTGGGATGGCGATGGAGCTGACACATTGTGTGTGCGTCGCGGCAATGCTTACTATATCAAGAATTCATTGAACAGCGGCAATGCGGATCAGACCATATATTATGGAAAAGCCACGGATGAGGTACTGGTAGGAGATTGGGACGGTGACAGAACGGATACGCTGTGTGTGCGGCGAGGGAATTTTTACCATTTTAAGAATACAATTTCAACCGGGACGGCTGATTCGGTCGTGGCATACGGCAAGGCTTCGGATGTGGTATATGCCGGAAAGTGGTAACATATTTCGGAGTATTGATCCGGGTTTCAAAATTTCTTCGCGGATCATAGGGTGTTTTGTGCTTATACATCTGTGAAGGAGGAGAAAAGGAGAGTATCATGAAGAAAATTACAAAAAAAAGGGTTTGCTTTGTTGCTGACGATGTTGGTTCTGTTGGCTGCAGTGGTTCCGAATGGCATCATTTATGCGCAGGATACATCGGGAACTGTACAAACAGAAGAAACTTCTGAGGCCGATGAGAGCGGGCTTGTACAGGAACTGTCAGACGGAGAATCCGGGAATGAGAGTCTGTCAGAAGAAGATACATCGGGCGATGATGAGACGGATGCTGAAATGACAGATGAATTGCTGAATGGCGATGAATCGTCAGTCAATGATACAGGCGCGGATTCGGACGGAAGGGATGATACAGCTGCGGGTGAGAATTCAGATGATACAGATACTGAGGAAGAACAGGTACCGACGCTGCGCTATCAGGCGCATATTGCCAAAAAGGGATGGTTAAGTTCCGTAAGCGAAGGACAGACGGCTGGGACGACCGGTCAGGCGCTGCAGCTGGAGGCAATTACTGTCAGTCTTGAGAATGTCGATTCTGAAAAATGGACCGGCAGCGGAATCACTTACAGTGCTCATGTGCGCAAGATCGGGTGGCAGTCTTCTGTCAGTAACGGACAGACGGCCGGGACAACCGGTCAGGCACTGCAGATTGAAGCAGTTAAGATTGAACTGACCGGACCAATCGCAGAGGAATACGATGTTTATTACCGCGTCCATTCTCAGACCTATGGCTGGCTTGACTGGGCAAAGAACGGAGAAATTGCCGGCAGTGTCGGATATGCAAAACGTGCTGAGGCGATAGAAATCGTTCTGGTGAAAAAGGGCGAGGCCGCGCCGGGTTCTACTGATAAAAGCTGTGTTTATTCCCGGGTAAATTGCTGGGCTCATTCGCAGACAATCGGTTGGCAGAGCGTAGAGAAAGAAGGCGAAATTTCCGGGACGACCGGTCAGGCGAAGAGGCTGGAGGCGCTGAAGCTCCAGCTCTCTTCGGAGCTTGAGTACAGCGGGAGTATCGAATACCAGGTATATGTACAGAAATACGGCTGGATGGAATGGAAGTCAGATGGAGAAATTGCCAGAACCACCGGTGAGGCAAAACGTATCGAAGCGATTCGTATCAGGCTGACCGGAGACATAGCGAATTATTACGATGTATATTACAGTGTACATATGGCAAAAATCGGCTGGTCCGGGTATGCCTGCAACGGGGCGGTGGTCGGCACCATAGAACTGAGCAAGCGGCTCGAAGCTGTGAAGGTGGTGCTGGTGAAGAAGGGCGTTGACTCTGCGCCAGACACCTCCGGTACAAAATATGTGGAGGTCACTCATCCGGAGATTTTTCCTACAGTGCTCAGATCAAGGGAGCCGGGAGTACCGGTACCGTGGTTCAGGGAGCCACAATTGGAATGACGGATTCTTCTGTCCAGCTGCAGAATATCACACTGAACCTGAAAAACAATACGAACTCTCCGTCAGGTACGATTCAGTATACAACGCATGTATCCAAAACTGGTTGGACCGGATGGTCGACAGCTGGGACATCCAGCGGGTCCGACAGCAGTTCTTACGGAATTGAGGCTGTTAAGATTCAGCTGACTGGAGATCTTGCGAAATATTATGATATATATTATCGGGCTTATGTGGAAGAATACGGCTGGCTCGGGTGGGCGAAGAACGGACAGACAGCTGGGACGACAGGGATATCGTATCGTCTTGGAGCGTTGCAGATCCTGCTGGTTTCAAAGGACTGTGCAGCGCCGGGGGCGAATACGGGTTATTATATGACGCAGAAGAAGGTGACCGTGTCTGATACGATGCACGCGAAAGCCATGCAGTATTCCAGTTCCACGCAGTATCTGATTATGGTGGACAGAGATGCCCATAAGGTCGGTATCTTTACCGGTTCGAAGGGACAATGGACGTATGTGTATCTGTGGGATTGTGCGAACGGAAAGGCAAGCACGCCGACAGTGGGAGGCGTTTTTACCGTAAAAAGTAAGGGGTATTATTTTGATTCCGGCTCCTCGCGTTGTTACTGGTATACGCAGTTTTACGGGAATTACCTTTTCCATTCCGTGTTATATAATAAGAACGGAACGCTGCAGGATGGCCGGGTCGGTATGGCTTTATCCCACGGTTGTGTGCGGCTTCTGATTGAAAATGCGAAATGGATTTATGACAATGTACCGTATGGAACTACAGTAGTTGTATATTAAATCAAATATACGACTGATAGTTATGAGTGTGATTAAAAAATCAAATTAAGTTTTATAAACATCTGCGCTCTTGAAAAAAGGGCGCAGATGTTTTATAGTCCTGTCTTTGACAGCTGATACAGTCAGGAAATCGCTCCAAGCCTTGAA
>JAJQFQ010000026.1 GCA_021201035.1 Clostridiales bacterium | reverse complement strand
CCCTACACCCTGCATCTCCCCGGCAGCGCCAGACGTGTATAAGACACTTTATTATATCATATTAAAGAATGATACAGGAAGGAAACGAACAGATGTGTGGAATTGTCGGATATATCGGAGAGAAACAGGCGGCGCCGATTCTGCTGGACGGCCTGTCCAGGCTGGAGTACCGCGGCTATGATTCCGCGGGGCTTGCGGTTCGCGACGGAGATAAAGAGATTGAGGTTGTAAAGGCTAAGGGTCGTCTGCGGAAACTCGCGGAGAAGACGGACGACGGGAAGGCGATGATCGGCTGCTGCGGTATCGGGCATACGCGTTGGGCGACTCATGGGGAGCCGTCTGAGATCAATGCTCATCCGCACAGCAGCGAGCGATCGGTTCTGGATGCTCCGGGCGTAGCCGGTGTACATAACGGCATTATTGAGAATTATCAGGAGCTGAAGGATAAGCTGCTCCGCAAAGGGTATACTTTTTATTCCCAGACTGATACGGAGGTTGCGGTGAAGCTGGTGGATTATTATTACCATAAGTATCAGGTGGGACCGATTGATGCGCTTGCCAAGACAATGGTCCGTGTGCGGGGTTCTTATGCGCTGACGGTGATGTTCAGAGACTATCCGGGGGAAATCTGGGTGGCGCGCAAGGACAGCCCGATGATTATCGGCGTACAGGAGGGCGAATCTTTTGTCGCTTCCGATGTGTCGGCTATTTTAAATTATGTGAGAAATGTCTATTATATCGGAAATATGGAGATGGCCCGTCTGACGGCGGGAGACGTTCATTTTTATAATATTGACGGAGATGAGATTCAGAAAGAATCCGTGGAGATCAAGTGGGATGCACAGGCGGCCGAGAAGGGCGGCTACGAGCATTTTATGATGAAAGAGATTCATGAGCAGCCGAAGGCTGTCGCGGACACGATCCGCTCTGTCGTGAAGGACGCGGATGAAACGCCTCATATTGATCTGTCAGGGGTCGGTTTTACGGATGAAGTGATCCGTGATATTTCCCAGATATACATTGTGGCGTGCGGTTCAGCCTGGCATGTGGGGATGGCGGCTCAGTATGTGTTTGAAGATCTGGCGCGGATTCCGGTTCGCGTGGAGCTGGCGTCGGAGTTCCGTTACCGGAAGCCGCTGCTGGATCCGAAGGGGATGGTTGCCGTGATCTCCCAGTCCGGCGAGACGGCGGATTCTCTGGCGGCGCTGCGGGAGGCAAAGGCGAACGGTATCAGGACGCTGGCAATCGTTAATGTGGTCGGTTCTTCCATCGCGCGGGAGGCAGATCACGTGTTTTATACACTGGCCGGACCTGAGATTGCGGTGGCCACGACCAAGGCATACAGTACGCAGCTGATCGCGTCTTATCTGCTGGCCATGCATTTCGGCTATGTGCGGGGAACGTTGGGAGATGAATCGTATACACGGATGCTGAAGGAACTGCTGACGATTCCGGATAAGATCAGTCAGATTCTGTCTGAGAAGGAGCGTTTGCAGTGGTTTGCTTCCAAGTTTGCAAACGCGCATGATATTTTCTTTATCGGACGCGGACTGGACTACGCGGTCAGTCTCGAGGGCAGCCTGAAGATGAAGGAGATTTCCTATATCCATTCCGAGGCGTACGCGGCCGGAGAACTGAAACACGGTACGATCAGCCTGATTGAGGATAATATTCTGGTGATCGGCGTGCTCACGCAGGATGATCTGTATGAGAAGACCGTCAGCAACATGGTGGAATGTAAGGCCAGGGGTGCGTATCTGATGGGACTGACCAGTTACGGACACTATGTGATAGAGGATACGGCGGATTTTACTGTTTATATTCCGAAGACGGATCCGCATTTTGCGGCCAGTCTGGCGGTTATCCCGCTGCAGCTGCTCGGCTACTATACAAGTCTGGCCCGTGGTCTGGATGTGGATAAGCCGAGAAACCTGGCGAAATCAGTGACGGTGGAGTGACGCGTACTGCAGATCTGAGAATCCGCCTGACGGGTATCTGACTGCTGCCGAACGCACATGGCGACGGAAGACGCAGGACAAACGATAATCAAATTTTGTAAATACACAAGGAGAACCTATGGAACCTGTAAAAAATATTATGGATTACGACACCGTTTCTTTAGACGATGCGAACAGTGCGGTCGTGATCATTGACCAGACGAAATTACCCGCGAAGACGGAGATTATTTCTTTAAAGACAGCGCAGGAAATCTGGGATGCTATTTATCTGCTGAAGGTTCGCGGCGCGCCCGCGATCGGCGTAGCGGCAGCCTACGGCATCTATGTCCTGGCGAAGGGGATAGCGGAAGACGACTATGATTTCTTTTATACGGAATTCAAAAAACAGAAGGATTATCTTGATTCCTCCCGTCCGACAGCGGTGAATCTGTCCTGGGCGTTAAACCGGATGGAGCAGGTCGTTTTAAATAACGCGGATAAACCTGTGGCAGAGATTAAACAGCTGCTGAAGGCTGAGTCTGTTGAGATTCAGGAGGAGGATATCCGTGTGTGCCGGGCGATCGGGGAGTACGGCCTGACGCTTGTAAAACCGGGCGACGGTATACTCACGCACTGCAATGCAGGAAAACTGGCGACCAGCAAGTACGGAACCGCAACGGCTCCGATTTATCTGGGGCAGGAGAGAGGCTATCATTTCCGCGTGTTTGCGGATGAGACAAGACCGCTGTTGCAGGGTGCCCGGCTGACGGCCTTTGAATTGCAGTCATCCGGCGTGGATGTGACGCTGATCTGTGATAATATGTCGGCAACCGTCATGCGCAATAACTGGGTGGACGCGATTTTTGTCGGCTGTGACCGCGTGGCGGCTAACGGCGATACGGCGAATAAAATCGGGACTTCCGTGGTCGCGGCTGTCGCGAAGCTCTATCATGTGCCGCTCTATATCGCGGCTCCCACATCGACGATCGATCTGAATACCCCGACCGGTAATGAGATCCGGATTGAGCAGCGCAAACCGGAGGAGGTCACAGAGATGTGGTATCAGGAGCGTATGGCTCCGGAGGGTGTGAAGGTGTTCAATCCCGCTTTTGATGTAACGGATCACGAGCTGATTGCGGGGATTGTGACGGAGTATGGTATCGCGCGGGCGCCGTATACGGAGTCATTGAAGGAAATCTTTGCAAAAAAGGATGCCGCTCAGAAGTTGCGTAAATAATAAAAATGATACAAGGGACAAAAGGTCATACGTCGAATGTGCGCATTCGTAAATATGATTATGGGGACCGCATTATTAAATAAAAATCATCAGGAGGAAAATGATATGGCAAGTAGTTGTGACGGATGTGCAAGTGCAGGAAACTGCTCGGCACAGGAAAATGGCGGCTGCGGTGAGCAGCAGAGTTTACTGGAAGAATTAAACGCATATTCATCTGTAAAAAAGGTGATCGGCGTTGTCAGCGGCAAGGGCGGCGTCGGCAAATCCTTTGTGACGGCTTCACTGGCGACGGCCATGAAGAAAAAGGGGTATGCCGTAGGTATTCTGGACGCAGATTTCACTGGC
>JAJQFQ010000040.1 GCA_021201035.1 Clostridiales bacterium | reverse complement strand
GGCATATGAGGCATACCTTTTTTACATCTGTCTGAAAGGAAATAATTCTGAAATAAAAAGATGTTTGGGTTAAAAGTATTGGGTGGGACAAGGTGCCATGAATTGAAACATAAATGTTCTATTCATGGCACCTTGTCCTTGGTATTATCAAAATGAACTGTACAAAATTCGAAACAGACGACGCACAAATGCAAGGAAATCACCGCACGAATGGTTTCCGCAGATTCATATTTTAATGGTATCATAAAATATGATTTGGAGGTGAAACGAAATGAAAATAAGAAGTTTCAGAATTAAGATGGCATTGTTGTTTTTATGCCTGACCACAATGATGGTATGCAACACCGCAGTATACGCCACGGCGACTGATAATTCAGCGAATTCGGAGGATATTATTATTCTCTATACCAATGACGTACACTGCGGCGTAGACAGTGGCGTCAGCTACGCGGGACTGGCTCTTTATAAGAAGCAGATGGAGGAGATTTCGCCTTATGTCACGCTGGTGGACGCCGGGGATGTGATCCAGGGTGCACCGATCGGAACCCTCTCGGAAGGGGAATATCTGATTGAAATAATGAATGAGCTCGGCTACGATTTTGCTGTTCCGGGGAATCATGAATATGACTATGGAATGGAACGTTTCCTGGAGCTTACCGGAGAGCTGGATTGCGGATATTATTCCTGCAACTTTATGGATCTACAGACCGGTGAAGCGGTATTCGATGGATATAAGCTTTTTGAATACGTAGACGTGACCGTAGCCTATGTGGGCGTTACCACGCCGGAGTCATTCACCAAGGGAACACCGGCCTATTTCCAGGATGAAAACGGCGAATATATCTATGGTTTTTGCGAGGACGATACCGGGGAGGCGCTGTATGAGCAGGTGCAGGCTACAGTGGACGATGCCCGTGCGGAAGGTGCGGATTATGTGATTCTGGTGGCGCATCTGGGAGAAACGGGAGTCACGGAGTACTGGACGTCGGATGCCGTGCTTCTGAATACGACAGGGATTGACGCCTGCATTGACGGACATTCCCATGAAACCTATGTGAAATATGTACCAAACGAAGATGGCGAGGATGTTTTGCTGACACAGACCGGCACAAAGCTGGCAACCATCGGTCAGATGACAATCCAGGCGGATGGTACGATCAGCGCCGAGCTGGTGGAGCAGGTACCGGAAGAGGGAGAGAGCTGCATCTCAACAGATGAGGGTCTGGCGGTGGATGAGGATGCCTACCAGTTTATACAGGAGATCGAGGCGCAGTATCAGGATGTCCTGGAAACCGTGATCGGTTCCTCTGACGTGGAGCTGACGGACAGCGATCCGGAGACCGGAGAACGCCTGGTCCGGATGAGCGAGACCAATCTGGGCGATTTTGTGGCAGATGCGTATCGCTGTGTGCTGGAGGCGGACATCGGGATCTGTAACGGAGGCGGTATCCGGGATGGCATCTCGGTGGGGGATGTTACCTATGAGGATGCCCTGATGGTATTGCCATTCGGCAATATGGGCTGCGTGGTGGAGGCGACCGGGCAGCAGATTCTGGATGCGCTGGAGATGGGAGCCAGAAATTATCCCGAGGAGAACGGCGGATTCCTTCAGGTGTCCGGATTGAGCTACACCATTGATACCTCGGTTTCCAGCAGTGTACAGTTGGATGATAAGGGTAATTTTGTCTCTGTAGACGGCGAATACCGTGTCACGGACGTGCTGGTAAACGGCGAGCCTCTTGAACTGGATCAGACATACACTGTAGCGTCGCACGATTATATGCTGAAGTCCGGCGGCAGCGGTATGAGTATGTTCCAGGATGCCACTGTGCTGCGTGATAATATCATCTCGGATATGGATATGATGTTTTCCTACATTATGGACAACCTGGGCGGAACGATCGGTGAGGAGTATGCGGACTATTACGGCCAGGGGAGAATTACGATTCAATAGCGCGGCGGGACCCGTCATGAAAGCCCAGCCGGAAACAGGCCGGTGCCGGAAGTGCGGTAAAATCCTGGTATCATAGCGACAAAATACCTTTTGTCGCTTCAATCAAATGATTCAAAAAATGTAAAGGAGAAAACCAGAATGAAAAAATTATGCTTATTCATGTGTGCGATGTGCACGGGACTTATGCTCACAGGGGTTTCTGCAGGTGCGGAAGAGGAAGATCTGCTGAAAGAAGTGGAGGAAGCGAATACCCTTGACGCCATGGTATCCAAATATGGTCGGGTGGGTTATACGGTTACGCAGACTTCAACAGATGGAACGGAGTCGGTCATGACCTTGTATCAGGATGATACATGGTATGCTGTGGAAGATGAGACGGGCATTCTGGTTGATGAAAACGGAGATGTCTATGGGTCTGATTATGAGGCGGATACCTCGTATCGCTACCTTTTTATCGGCGATACATATGAAGACTTCTGTGAGAACAGTGAATATGTTTCATTTTTTACATATTCTGAAAACGAACAGATTACATCCGAAGAGGTAATCGATGATCTGCTTTATCTGGAGACCACAATGGATTGCTCAGAATCTGACCTGGAATGGTTTTATGAATTCGGATTTGAGGAAGGTGAAGTAGATTCTGAGTTTACCGAATATGTTATTGATGAGGAAACAAAAGAAATTCTTGAGCTGAGATCTTATGTAGTATCCGGAGAAGAGAAGATTTTATATGCAGAGACAATACTGGACAAGGAACCTGAGGAATACACACTGGATGAAGAACTCAGCGAGAACATATTTGGGGAAGACAGCCGAACGCTTTACGTAATAACAGACGCGGGAACAGACGATGAGGCAACCTATACGCAGACAGTGACAAAGGGAAGCAGTATCGCGCTTTATTTCGAGGGTGTATATGACGATACGTATTATGCGGATCCGGAGTGTACTGAAGCAATGGAGGTTGATCCTATGGAGGATGCGACAATATATCTGAAGCGTATAGAGGATGCTGACCTGTGATATAAAAAACAGGAATCAGGTCACTTTAGCGGCACATATAAAATGATGATGCTGGGGTAAAAGTATTTGCCCCCTGTGATATCTGAGAATTCCCCCACAGAGCACCCTGCGGGTGTCCGTGCTTCGCACTTCCTGGTATCATAAAATGCAGGGCGTGTTCCGTTCATGGGTTTTTGGTGAGCGTGACACGCCTTTTCGGGATTTTAAGCAGGCGGTGTCTTGTAATTCGAGATTTGACATGGTAGAATTGTAAAAAATCCGGGTGTCCGGAACAGGGACGCAGAAGAACCATTATAAAAGATGGGAGGTGTTTGGCCATAGGCTTTTACATTCGCAATTCTACAGGCTTTTTTATCCAGATTGGCGCCGGAATGCTCCTCTGCCTGCTTCCCTTTGGCGAAGGAGCTTATCGGCGCCCCCGCAGACGTGTCATAATCAATTGTGGGATACTGGCGCGTTTTTGGTCTGCCCTATTCCCGCTTATTTTGGGGCGGGATGTGATGAGCTCTACGTTTTTCCAGGGTCTGGTTGCCAATCTGTATATT
>JAJQFQ010000152.1 GCA_021201035.1 Clostridiales bacterium | reverse complement strand
ATCTTCTGTCTTGGAAATGGTAATATCCGCTGAATAGGAGGTCACGCCGGAATCACTCGACGCAGAAGTGCTGATGCTCGTTACAGTTCCCGTATAGGTATCCTCACCGATGGAATCAATGGTGACTTCCGCCTCCTGTCCCTCCGAGAGAGAAAGAATATCCGATTCGTCCACGCTGATCTCAATCACCATATTTTCATCCAGAGAGATCGTCGCCACCGTAGTCGTCCCGCTCGTTGAAGTGCTGCCCGATGAGGAACTATCCGCCGATGTGCTGCTTGTTGTCACGGCTGCTGCAGTGTCCGATGTCATCGATGTGCCGGTTGCTGATGCGTCCGATGTACTGCCCGTCGATACCGAGCCGGAGGAAGAAGCTGAATCCAATGAAGCAATCGTTCCGGAAGAGGTAGCGCAGATGCCGCCCTCTTTATAAATCCGGATCAGTGTCTCCAACTGATCTTCCACATCCTCACGTTCCTTTAAAATCGCGTCATAATTCGCCGACGTCTCCGTATCCGTCAATGTCAGAAGCATCGTTCCGGAAGAGACCGAAGCATTCTCCGATACATTAACTGCTGAAACCGTGCCCGCATAGCCGGTAATCGCCATCTGACTGTGTATGTACAGCTCTCCGGTACCCAGTTCCGTACCGCTGCTTGTGCTCACGGTCACTGTATCGCCATATGTCGTCCCATTATCCGTAACCAAAATGGTCGCTGTTCCGTCCGTCACGGACTCCACGGTACCGCTGTAAGAAGTCCCGCTGTCTGTCGTAACCGTCACGGAATCATTCGCCGTCAGACTGTCCGTGGAAATATCCACCGCCATATAACCATCCAGCGAAAGCAGCATCAGCGATCCGCTGTCATACATCACCGTCGCGACATCGTCTCCCGCGGACACCGCAATATATTTCACACGCCCGGAAACACTGGATGTAATCGTACTGCTGACTTCATCGCCTGACGCATCATCCAGTTCTTCATCCAGTTCATCCAGAGCATCCTGCGTATCGGACAAAGCCGTGAGCAGAGATGCGTTGGTCACCGTAGCGATCAGATCACCCTCGCTGACCGTATCGCCTTCCTCTACATAATACTCCACAATCTCCAGCGAATCGGGCACAGTAATGCTGTCCTCCTCCTCATTCGCCAGCGTGCCGGAACCGGATACCGTCGTACTGATGCTGCCGGTCGTCACCTCTGCGGATAAAACCTCGCTGTCCGAGCCGCCGACCGACTCCGAAACACGGTTCCGCAGATAAATAATAGCCGCTGTCCCCGCCACAAGAACGATGACAACGACAATCACAATCGTAAGAATCAGCCTGTTCCTCTTCTTTTGTTTCGCTTTTCTGTGCATTTCCACAAGATTTTCATCGGTCATGGGAATGTCATTTTTTTTGCTCATGGTCAGATCTCCTTGCTATGTAAACTCACATCCATACCTGCTTGGCAGGAACCATTCTATATGAAAGCCGAAAAACCGTTCACTTTCCGTTTATGATTGTACGTATATCCTATGTTTGATCTGTGTAGTAAATGTGTTTATTTTGTGAGCGGCGGCAAACGCCAAAACCAATGATGGATTTTCTGCAGCGCCGTACACCTGTAAGAATTTGCAGAAAAAATGGTTTTGCGATTTAAAACCGCAAAACCATTGACAATTCACACTTATAGTGAAATTCTTTATAAAATCATTAAACTTATCTAAACTCTAACGATTCCGTAATCTCCGTAAAGATCACACCCAGCGCATACGCGCCCGCATCAGGATAACCGATACTCCGCTCGCCGACGGTGCCTGCACGGCCCATGTGTGCCACATGCTCTGCGGTCGCAGCCGCGCCCGCCACGGCAGCATCCGCCGCAACCTTAAAGATCTCGCCGATCGGTTTATCCGTGTTCACCGTCCATGCATCCGCACAGGGAACCAGCGCATCGATCAGTGTCTTGTCGCCGACAACCGCGCCGCGCCCAAAGGAGCGCTCACCCGTCGTCTGAACACCGGTCACAGCCGCCTGCATCATCGCCGCGAACTCAGCCTTCGAAAGAACCGCCGCATCACCCGCGCTCTTCGCCGCGTAACGGAACGCCGATCCCCAGATCGGACCGGATGCGCCGCCGCAGTATTCCATGATCACCATACCGGCCGCGCCGAGAAATGCCCCGATCGTCTCCGACTCATCCGTCACGATCTTGTTCCACTCGCGCTTTAACTGCTTGAATCCCTTCGCCACAGACATACCGAAATCACCGTCTCCCGCATGAGAATCCAGTTCACAGAAAGGAACCTCATTGCGGATGATCACATCGGCCATCTTGTCAATGATATAAATCAGGTTATCCAGTGTGATCTGATCTCCGGTCACGACAGCCTTCGCCGCATCGGTATCCATACCGAAATCAATCTCTTTATTCTCCTCCGAGCTGTCCTTCATATTCACATAAGGAATACTCGGAACCGGGCTGGAAACCTTGAATGCCGGCGCATCGCTCTCAGCGTCGATCAGTTCCTTCAGCCGGTCGTTCATCTTCAGGAAGGAAACGGATGCGCCCGCCATGTCGATACTGGTCATATAGTTGCCGACAAACGTGCGATACACTTTGATCTGCTTCTCATCCAGCACTTTCGCAACCGCGTTATTCAGCAGATAGAGCTCCTGCAGCGGAGAAGCACCGAAGCCGTTGATCAGCACAGTCACCTCAGAACCGGCTGTCAGCTGCTGCTCGGCAGCCAGAGCATCCACCATACGCTGCGCCAGATCATCTGCCGTAATCACCTTCTCACGCTTGATGCCGGGCTCGCCGTGGATGCCGACGCCGTACTCCATCTCATCGTCAGCAATCTCAAACGTAGGCTTGCCTGCCGCCGGAACCGTGCATGAGGTAAACGCAAATCCGATACTGCGGACATTGTCCGCCGCGTTCTGTGCCGCTGCCTTCACCTCCGCAAGGCTGCAGCCTTTCTCCGCCGCCGCACCGGCTGTCTTGTGAACAAGGACGGTACCCGCCACACCACGGCGGCCTACCGTGTACAGGCTGTCCTGTACGGCAATATCGTCCTCAACCCGAACGTAATCCACTGTCAGGCCATCCTCCTCAGCGAGAGCCGCGCCATTCTTGAAGTTCATCATATCACCGGAGTAATTCTTGATAATCATCAGCGTGCCCTTGTCGGAAGCCGTCGCCTGCAGCGCACGATATACCTGAATCTGTGAAGGGGAAGCGAAGACATCTCCGCACACCGCGGCGTCCAGCATACCCTTCCCGACAAATCCAGTATGCGCGGGCTCATGTCCGCTGCCTCCGCCGGAAATCAGGCTGACTTTATTTTTATTGATCTCTTTCTTTTTGATAATACGGTATTTTTGTATAAACTCGACCTCCGGATGAGCCATGGCAATACCGTTGCACATCTCGATCACCACGGTCTCCGGTTTGTTGATAATTTTCTTCATAACGAACAAGCCTCCCCTTTATAACAGACCTTCCTTATATGCTTTGCCCAGCTTGTCAGCCGCAAGAATCGCAGCCGCGGTCATCTCAACCGTCACAGGGAAAGGCATCGCGTGAATGGAC
>JAJQFQ010000132.1 GCA_021201035.1 Clostridiales bacterium | reverse complement strand
GTATTTCAAGGCTTGGAGCGATTTCCTGACTGTATCAGCTGTCAAAGACAGGATAATAATCCATGTTGTCATTCTCCGTCAAGCTGTTATTCACTGTGTTCACGTCTGACACTTTCATAGTAAAAGAGCATATCGAATATCTCTATCCGATATGCTCTTTCAGATCAATCTGTGTGTTCTATGCCATATGAATTCGCTCATTCCGCATTCATGATCACCGCTCTATTCGTCGTATTCATCCTCATCGTCATCAAAGAAATCATCCTCGAACTCGTCCTCAAACTCATCCTCGAAATCATCCGTATAATCTGGAGCAAAGAACTTATAAAGAAGGTGTATCACAAGCACAATCGCCACGATGACACCGACAACGGCGAGAATACATAAAAGCTTATTATGCTTTTTCTCCTCATCTTTTCTGGAAATCAACTCCGATAACTTCGATGTGCTGAGCATCTCTTCCATTTTACTCATAGAATATTCTCCTTTCAACATGTCATGTACTTCTCTAAACGTACCGATTGCTTTGGAAATACCAAACCTTTGCATTCAGTCTAACACAGTTTACGCAATTTTGCAAACGATGCGAACATTTTTTTCGGGCCGAATTCATCAAAATTCACAGACACCTCGAAATCACGTCCTCCGGAAATAATCCCGGTCACGGTTCCCTCGCCGAATTTCATATGGCTGACACGATCCCCCTCCTTATAATCCAGAGAAGACAGCTTTCTGGCATTTCCGAACTGCCTGGAAACCGATGAAGTATAGGGTTTTCTGAAATTTGCAGCCTGCCCGGAAGCGGCTGTATAATACGATTTCCCGGCAAATCCACGCTGTCCGGATGATGCCGAAATTTCATGTTCAACGGATAGCCCAGACCGCGCTGCCGACGAAAAAGCCTGTACATACCCGTTCTCCCCATAGCTATTCTGCGGTATGCGCTCCCGGCGCTCCGGCACATAACCGCTCAGCAGATGTTTCGGGATTTCTTTCACAAAGCGGGATATTTTATTATACTGCGTTTCACCGCGAATCATTCGCATTTTTGCACCGGTTATGGTCAGATGCTCTTTTGCGCGGGTAATCCCCACATAGCAGAGACGGCGTTCCTCTTCCATCTCAGCCGGATCATCAGCTGTAATCGTTATATAACCCGGAAACAGCCCGTCCTCCATACCGGACAGATAAACATTCGGGAATTCCAGTCCTTTTGCACTGTGCAGCGTCATAAGAGCCACATAGTCGCTCCCATCCTCCAGATTATCAATATCCGTAACCAACGCTACTTCTTCCAGAAATCCCCCCAGCGTTGGCATATCCGTTGACTCCTCATAAGCGGTAATCTTGCTGATCAGTTCTTCGATGTTTTCGATTCTGGCGCGGGATTCTTCCGTATCCTCCGCCTCCAGATCCGCCAGATATCCGGTTGTATCCAGAATCTCCTGCGTCAGCATCTCTATACTGAGATAAGGCAGCCTGCTCCGCATGGCCTGTATAAAGGTGACAAACGGCTTTACCTTGGAAGTCGCCGCCCTTTTAATCGTCGGAATATCCTCCACAAGCTTTAATGATTCATAAAAACTCAGACCATTCTCATCTGCATACTCCTGAACGCGGCTGATCGTTGTCGCTCCGATGTCCCGTTTCGGCACATTGATGATTCGCCGTACAGCCAGATCATCACTGGCGTTATCAATGGTTTTTAAGTAAGCCAGCAAATCTTTGATCTCCCTGCGGGCATAGAAATTAACGCCGCCGAAAATCCGATACGGAATATTTTCATAGACAAGCCGCTCCTCAAGCAGTCGGGACTGCGCGTTCGTGCGATAGAGAATCGCACAGTCGCCATATGTATAAACGCCCTTTTTCACAAAGGATTGTATACTGTACGCGATAACCTCCGCTTCCTCAAATGCGGTGTCAAGCTGTCGGAATGTAATCTTATCTCCGGCGTCTTTTCTGGTCCACAGCGCCTTGTCTTTCCTGCCCTGATTATTCTGAATAACCGCATTTGCAGTGTCCAGAATGTTCTGCGTAGAACGATAGTTCTCCTCCAGCTTGATGACGACGGCATCCGGGAAATACTGTTCAAAGTGCAGGATATTATGGATATTTGCCCCGCGGAATTTATAAATGGACTGGTCATCGTCGCCCACCACGCAAAGGTTCTGATATTTCCCTGCAAGCAAGCGGATCAGATGAAACTGTGCGGTGTTCGTATCCTGATACTCATCTACCATAATATAACGGAAGCGTTCCTGATAGTCATCCAGCACCTGAGCATCATTTTGTAAAAGTTCCACGCATTTGAAAATCAGGTCGTCAAAATCCAGTGCATTATTCTTTTTCAGCGTCTGCTGATATTCCCGATAGACCTGCGCCTGCTTCTGCAGCTTATAGTCTGATCCCGCCTGCAGTGTGAATTCCTCCGGAGAGATCAGATTATCCTTGGCGGAAGAAATCACATTGAGAAATGTTTTTTCCTTATACATCTTCGTATCGATCTGCAGACGCTTACAGATATCTTTCATCACTGTTTTCTGGTCATCCGCGTCGTATATGGTGAAATTCGCATCAAACCCCAGCCGGTCAATATGACGGCGCAGAATACGGACACAGGCGGAATGAAACGTGCTTACCCAGATGCTCTCCGAACCAAAACCGACCAGATCATCAATACGCTCCCTCATCTCTCCGGCCGCCTTGTTCGTGAAGGTAATCGCCAGAATATGATAGGGGTTCACTCCCTTCTCCTCAATCAGATAAGCGGCGCGGTGCGTCAGCACACGGGTCTTCCCGGATCCGGCTCCCGCCAGAATCAGAACCGGTCCCTCCGTCTGAAAGACCGCCGCCTTCTGCTGCTCATTTAATGTATCATAATTCGCCAAGATATCCTCCCTTATACGTTGAAATACTTCCCTGCAATCATTCGAACAAGAAAAAAACAACACAATCAAAAAAATTTCCAGTCTGCCAACCGGTCTCCCTCATAAACGACCTTCAGAGAGAAAAAATCCCGGTTTTTCTGCAAACGTTTCAGGAACAGCCTGTCACCCTCCCAGAGACTTAACTCATACACTTTTTCAATCGGAACCCATTCCAGAACACCCTCATCGCAGCCGCAGAGCTCACCCTCATACTCCGAGGCAGTAAACAGATGCATATACTCTGTCTCCCAGCAATCGGAGACAAAAGTAACAATTCCCCGGAACTCATAGGATGTCAGCGTCAGTCCGGTCTCTTCCCGCACCTCCCGCAGCATACATTCCTCCGGGCTCTCGCCATCCTCAAACTTGCCTCCGACGCCGAGCCATTTGCCGCTGCTCTGGTCATTTTTCTTTTTCGTGCGATGCAGCATCAGATATGCCCCGTCCCGCTCTATATAACATAATGTCGTCAGACGCATGTGTTATCCTTTCATACGCTTTACATCACAAAAATGCATCATACCATTTCATTTCTTCAGCCATCGTCCGACAACCTCCTCAAGTATGTTCCTCACCCATTCATAAATCCCTTAAAAATTGCATCTAACCTCTGATCCAGAGACTCATGTACATCATGCTTCTCCTTCTCCGCCTCATCATCCTCCTGC
>JAJQFQ010000194.1 GCA_021201035.1 Clostridiales bacterium | reverse complement strand
TCCGAGATGAATCAGTAGTGTCAGAATATCGTCCCTGCTCCGGAAGGAAGTCATGTCATTCTGAAATCTGGACGTATTTACCCGGATTCTCTCTCCGCCGAGCATGGCAATCACAGCATCCTTCAATCCATCGAAATTCATGCTGATATAGCCTTTCAGAGATTCATAATTCTCCGACGACGCCCAGTAGCTTTTGAATTTTTTGAACATCACCGCTCCCATGACCGAGTTGGGGCTGTAAACCGATCCGATATCAGAGAAGGAATAACCGTCGTACCACCGCTTCATCTCCGCAAAGTTCAGGTCATACTTATGGCAGAGATCCTGAACCTCCCTCTCCGTAAAACCTACATATTCGGACAATACAAACGGTTCGACCATAGTATATTCACGGAAATCCGTCAACGCAGACTGGGTCCCGTATTTTTTAATCGGGAGAATCCCCGTCATATAAGCCGCCGCGATTGTCTCATCCGTGGCTGTGCCGCCTTTAAAAAGCCCCCGCAACAGCTGCACATACTCCTTCTGCAGAGAACTGTCATTTTTTGCTTCGCGGAACAGGGCATCCCATTCATCCATGATGATAATAAACCTGCCCTTTGTCGCATGGCTGATGCCGATGAGTGCCTCCGCAAGAGTATGTTCATCTTTTTTTACATACGCCGGATATGCCTGTCTTAATTCTTCAATTACCTTAAGTTGAATATAGGAAACCACTTCTTTTAAATTTTCAGTTGTCGAAACAAACCTTGTGATATCCAGATATATCACATCATATTGATTCCGATATGTTTCATAAGACTCTGCTTTGGCAATATTCAATCCTTCAAAAAGCGCGGCAGAATCGCAGCTCCTGTCATAATAGGCGCACAGCATCTTTGCCGCATAAGACTTGCCGAACCGTCTGGGACGGCTGAAACAGGTCAGCTTAAAAGGAGTGTCAATCGTGCCGTTTATATAATCGATCAAGCCGGTCTTATCCACATAGATACCATTTAAAATTGTCCGAAAGCCATTATTACCCGGATTAAGATACGTACCCATCTGCCTCTCCCTTCCCCGCAAACAAAATCATTCTATTTTCTGATTATTTAATCTGACAAAAATTATAACACAAAATCATAACACCTGCACATTCTTTACGATGATGAGATGGTAAAAAGAATCTTCGTTATTCGTCTGTATGAGAATAAAATCAAGCACGATCCTCAGTATTTAATACGAAAGTAATCAAGATATGCGCGAAAGCGATCCTGCGCGGTCAGACAGGTATCACAAAGATATCCCCGCTCCTGTTTCCACTCAGACAAACCGCGATAGTAAAACATTTTCAAATCATCCTCTATGATAAACGGCACAATTCCATTCCGCAAACACTCCTGAAACATAACCAACCGTCCTATGCGGCCGTTGCCATCCTGAAAAGGATGTATGCGTTCAAACTGATAATGAAATTCCAGAATTTCATCAAAGGTTTTATCTTTTTGTGCGTTATATTCAGTTAACAATGCCCGCATCTTAAGCGGTACTTCCTCCGGCGCAGCCGTTTCATTCCCCCCAACCTCATTGGGAATCTTCTTATATCCGCCGACAGTAAACCAATCCCTGCGGCTGTCGCTGGTGCCGCTTTTCAAAATCCTGTGCATCTGCCTGATCAGTTTCTCCGACATCTGCAAATGCGCATGTTCAATCATAAAATCAATACAGCGGAAATGATTTGCCGTTTCCAGAATATCATCTACATTCGCTCCGCCCGTTCCGGTACTGATGGTATTCGTCTCATAGATATAGCGGGTCTGATCATGTGTCAGCCTGCTGCCCTCCATATGGTTGGAATTGTATGTCAGATCAATCTGAACCTTGTGATAGATACCGCCTTTACTCCGGCTCTGTTTTTCATTTCTCAGGATTTCCAGCAAAGTCTCCGGTTTCTCCGCGTGTGCATTGGAACGCTGAGGCTTTACCGCGGTCTCAGGAATGCACCACGTCTTACCTGTTATATACGCACCGGGAATCCGATTCTGCGCACAGTAATTCCGGACACTACGTTCTGACAGATTCCACTTTTTTGCCATCTCTGCCACAGATACATAATTCATACAAACTGTCCTCCATATGATTGTCAGCATAGCACATTATCGGCAAAAACGCAATCGCATCTGCATATTACTTTTTTTATTTCGCCGAAAGCACATACAAACAATCTCAAATCATTTTTATCGAAAAGACAGAAGAGTAAAAAGGATTCTGCGCCATCCGCCTGATCTGGAATTGATAAGCCCTATTCCGCATCACTCTTTGAAACCACATTGTCTTTTGCTGAATCAGTCTCCGGAAACAGTTTGTCTGTCACCGGCTTCATCAGCTTTCCGTAGAATCGCGACAGATTTCCCACCAGAAGCGCCGAGATGATCGTTCCCTCACGAACCCCGGCGATCCGGTGCGCGAACACCAGAGACAGAATCGCCGCACATACAATAAACGATACATCCACACATACCTTTGTTGTTCCGAACGCCCGACCGCTCTTCCTGTGAATGGCATTCGCCAACCCCTCTCCGGGAAGCATAAGTGCGTTCGCGGCAACCTCCATAAAAACGCCGAATCCAAGTATCGCGCAGCCGATCAGCAGATATACCATCTTTGCCGCATACTGTTCAGGATTCAGCCAGATCAGCAGTACATCCATAGAAAAATCAATGAAATAGCCGAACAGGACACCCACCAGAAGCTGCAGCAGCTGAACCGGCTGATAATCCTTCCGCAGAATCAAAATCTGCAAAAGTACCAGAAACGCGCTGAAAATCATCGTATACTGACCAAGTGTGAACGAAAAATTCAGACTCAACACATAAGGTATACTGGAGATGGGGGAAGTACCTAAATCCGCCCGCGTAATAAACGCCACGCCAAGCGAATTCACAAAAAGCCCGATAAGAAAGAAAACATATCTCCTGACTATATGATTCATAATCATCCTCCCTCGAGACAGAATCTGTGCCGTCTCTTTTTATATTTGCTTTCACTGATTTCTTTTAAAAACTGAGTTCCATATCATTATGCCTCAAACATATGCTTATACTAATTATCTATTTGATTTTCACATCTTGCAAGAACAGAAAACAGATGATAACATAAATGATAGCTTATTAAGGATAAAAGGAGAGGATTCAAGATGACCATTCAACAATTAGAATATTTTCTCGCCGCTGCCCGCAGCCTGAACTTCACAAGGACGGCTGAAGCCTACTATATCTCACAATCCGCCATCACACAGCAGATCCGGAACTTCGAAAACGAACTCTGCGTCACCTTATTTTCCAGAAAGAACCGAAAGCTTATGCTGACAGACGCGGGTGAGCTCTTTGTCTCGGAAGCCGAATCTCTCATCCATAAGCTCACTGATTCTATTGAAAAAGTGCGGGCCGTTCAGGATGGCAGGGTCGGAACACTGCGCATCGGTTATCTGAAATGTATGGAAATGAGCCGTTTTCCGAAAAGCGTCCAGACATTTCATAATAACTACCCGGGTGTAAAACTCCTTCTCCGCCGGGACAGCGCCATCTCCTTACACGATGACTTTGAAAATAGGCGTTTGCGAAACGCCACAAGCCGCATAAATACGGCATTGTTTCTTCTTA
>JAJQFQ010000145.1 GCA_021201035.1 Clostridiales bacterium | reverse complement strand
TAAGAAGAAACAATGCCGTATTTATGCGGCTTGTGGCGTTTCGCAAACGCCTATTCCCTGTAATATATATAAGGAGATATGCTATGATACAGATTAAAGGAAGTATGATGTCCGTCCGTGAGGACGTAAAGGTGCTGGATGCCACACTGCGGGACGGCGGACTGGTGAATGATTTTTATTTTACGGATGATTTTGTCCGCGCGATTTATCAGATGAATATTGCGGCCGGCGTCGATTACATGGAGTTCGGTTACCGTGCGGACAAAAAACAGTTTGATGTGAATAAGTTCGGCAAATGGAAATTCGCAGAGGATGATGATATCCGCGCCATCGTGGGAGATAATGATACCGATATGAAGATTTCCATCATGGCGGATGTGGGACGCTGCGATTATAAGAATTCAATCCGTCCGAAAAGCGAAAGCCCGGTGGATCTGGTGCGGGTTGCGACTTACATCAACACCATGCCGGAGGCGGTTGCCATGATCGAGGATGCGGCACAGAAGGGGTATGAGACCTCGTGCAATATCATGGCGGTATCCAAATGCCAGGAAAGAGATCTGGATATTGCGTTGGATATGCTGTCAAAATCCCCTGTTAATATGGTCTATGTGGTGGACAGTTACGGTGCGCTGTATCCGATTCAGATTCGTGATATCGTAAGCCTTTATTCCGATGGATTGAAGGAGAGCGGCAAGCTGGTCGGTATTCATGCGCACAATAATCAGCAGTGCGCGTTTGCGAATACGATTGAGGCGATGTCCGTCGGCGCAAGCATGCTGGACGGTACGGTCATGGGAATGGGCCGCGGCGCCGGGAACTGTTCGCTGGAGGGGGTGCTTGGATTTTTGAAGAATCCGAAATATGATATTGCGCCGATTCTGTCCTTTATAGAGAATTATATGTTAAAACTCAAAGAGGATGGCGCGGTATGGGGTTATGATATTCCGTATCTGCTGACAGGTCTGACCGATCAGCATCCGCGCTCCGCGATTGCGGCAGTAAAGGAAAACAATCGGCATTATCTTGACTTCTATAATGAAATTTGGGATTAGAGTCTGTGAAGATACTGAACAGTTACGAAAGATGATGAAAAGGATACAGACAGATGAAACTGGGAATTGTGATGGAAGGCGGAGCCAGCAGGACGATCTTTTCCTGCGGGGTTACGGATGTACTGATGGATGAAAATATTTATCCCGATTATCTCATCGGAGTTTCCGCAGGCATTGCCTACGGTGTTTCTTATGCATCCGCGCAGCGCGGCAGAAATGCCGAGTTTACGCGAAAGTATATGGGTGAGCGCTGTTACATGGGTCTGCATCATTTCCTGAATCCGAAGAAACGTTGCTACTATAATCTGGATTTTGCTTTTGGAGAGGTCCCGAACCGCCTGGTGCCGTATGACTATGAAGCGCTGGCGAATTATCCCGGAAGAGTGGTGGCGGTTGTGACGAATATTGTGACCGGAGAGGCGGAGTATTTTGACATTCCGCCTTATGAGACGCATTGGGAGACAACGATCGCGAGCTGCTCCCTGCCGGTTCTCTTTCCTCCCGTACAGCTGAACGGAAACTATTATCTGGACGGCGGGCTGGCTGATCCGGTTCCCTACAGGAAGGCCATGCAGGAGGGGTGTGACCGGATCGTTGTGATTCTGACCCGGGAGCGCGATTATGTGAAGGAAAAAGAGTCCGGTACCGCTGTTGTCAATTTTGCTTACCGGAAATATCCGCGGATTACGGAGCTTATGAAACAGCGGGCGGATTCTTACAATAAGCTGACGGAGGATCTTCTGGAGGAAGAACGCCGCGGCAATATTTTTCTGATCGCGCCGCGCGAGACTTTTGGCGTGGGGCGTACCGAAGGGAAATGGGAACTTCTTAAGAAGCTGTATCAGGAAGGTATAGATGTGGCGCGGGAGCAGATGGAAGCGCTGAAGGAGTATATATTTGGAAGTTTTACTGCTGAGACACGGGAAAACGCAGGGCAATCAGGAGAAACGTTATGTCGGCTGTACCGATGAACCGCTTCTGCAGGACGCGGCGGCGGAGCTTAAGCAATCCGGATACGGGAATTTTCATCCGGATATGGTATATGTAAGCCCGATGCGGCGATGCCGTGAAACGGCGGAGATTCTTTTCCCGGAATGCATGTGCGGAAATCGCATGATAATCTGCAGAGAATTACGTGAGACAGATTTCGGCGCGTTTGAGTATAAAACCTACGGCGATCTGAAGGACAATCCTGTTTATCAGGCGTGGATTGAAAGCGGCGGTATGCTTGCTTTCCCGGGCGGTGAATCGGGAACAGACTTTCGGCAACGCAGTCGGAGGGCTTTCCTTGCCTGTCTGCGGCATGCAAGGGCGCGGGAAATCCGCAAGGCGGCCATTGTGACTCATGGCGGTGTTATTATGTCTGTGATGGAAGCCTATGCCCGTCCGAAAGCTGATTTTTACAGCTGGCAGCTGCAGAACGGATGCGGTTACCACGTGCGTACAGTGGTCGGCGACAATGGTTTTTATCTTTATTTACTGTGACAGATGCTGATGACGAGTGTAAGGAAACGAAAGGAGCGCAGCGTATGGTTTTTGGTAAATTTGTGAGTGAAGAAAAAGATGCGGATGTGGTTCAATCCATTTACAAACAGGTTTGTGAAAAAGAACTCGGTCTGGATAACTCTGAAACGACGGAAGAGGATTTTTGTCTCAATGCTCTGGTGTTTGCCGGTGAAAAACCCGCAGGCATGGGACGCGTTCTGTTTGACGGGGAAGATTTCCGGATCAGGGATGTGGCCATTTTGCCTGAATACAGAGGTGATCAGTACGGAGATTTTATGGTGAGACTTTTGATTGACAAGGCCATGATGTCGAATGCGCAGGAGATCCGCCTGGATGCGCTTGCGGGTACTGAAGGATTCTTCCGAAAGATTGGATTTGAAACGGAGGGGGAAGCGTTTGAAGCGCGCGGCGTACGCTGGCAGCCGATGATTCTGCATGCCGGCAGTATCCATAAGTGCTGCGGCTGTCAGGTTTAGATGCGAAGAACCAGACATTTCTTGCTTAGTATGTTACATCAACAAAGTATTATGACATGAAAAACCCGCCTGTACGGCGGGTTTAAATCGGTTTTGTTTTGTGCAAATCGGTATTCTCTGTCAGGAAACCCGTTCTTCTCCGGCGTGCAGCCAGCCTTCAAATGATTTGGCAAAAAATTTCGAAAGAATTTTTACAATCTGTCCAACAAAAATTGCGGCGACAATGGTGCCTTCTCTGACAACAACACCATCTCCGATAAAAGAACTTAAGCCCCCCAAAAAGATCAGTTGCATGATTAAAGCAATGATAACCATGCTGGTGTCGACGATTGTCTTGCAGTTGCCGAATTTTATTCCGGAAACGTCCGAAATCGCGCCGGCTAATCCTTCTGCAGGCATGGGTACCCAATTCGGGCGCAGGTACAGAAAAGCTCCTATGCCGATTATAATGACGCTGACGATCATATAAATCAACTTCATCATGTATGTTTCCGGCTGAGGAAAACCATATAAAATATGACCGAATGCATTTGGATCTGTACCGGTAAAATCGACCATCACGCTGAAAAGAATCGTTAATAGAAGACCGAGTGCGTTGATGATGCGGAATCTTTTTCTCAGTATGATTAATTGAGCTACTACGAGAAAAATATAGACAATAAATGTTGTGGTTCCGAGCGTGAATCCCCAGATTTGCTCACAGGCTCGTGGGATGGAGCTGACAGGAGAGATACCAAGTGCGGACATTTTTGAGATGTTGATGCCAAGTGTAATGATGAACAACCCGGCGACATAAACGATCAGCTGTTTGACAATGTTGATCGGTCTTATGTTTTTCACAATAATTATACCCCCTTATCTAATGTGCTTTTTCTTATATAATATATCATATGAGATAAAAGCAGTCAATCAGATACTTTCGTAATGAGTGAAATGTAAGGAAAATGCTTCCATTTTGTAAAAAAGTAGTGTAAAATAAAGCGATCTATTAAAGTAAATATAAAGTAAAAGAGGTAAATGGTGATGAACATTGTTTTTGTCGATGCAGATACTATCGGATCGGATATTGACCTGTCCGGGTTTTCTGAATTGGGAGATGTGACTGTATATGGCAATACAGCGGAATCCGAAATGCCGGAGCGTGTTCGGGAAGCAGATGTCATCATTGTAAATAAGACGGAAGTCAATGCCCGTACGGTGGGAGTGGCTCCTCGTCTGAAGCTGGTATGTGTGAGCGCTACCGGTACGAATAACCTGGATATGGAGTTTCTGGAACGCAGGGGAATTGCCTGGAGAAACGTGGCGGGTTATTCTACGGAAAATGTGGCGCAGCATACATTTACGCTGATGTTTGCTCTCCTTGAAAAGCTCAGTTATTACGACGATTATGTGAAGTCCGGGAAATATACCGAGGGCGGTTCATTTACACATTTTTCCAATGTATTTCACGAACTGCAGAATCTGACCTGGGGTATTATCGGTCTGGGAAATATCGGACGAAGAGTAGCGGATATCGCGGGTGCGTTTGGATGCCGTGTGATCTATTATTCTACTTCGGGAAGCCCGTGGCAGGACGGATATGAACAGGTAGATCTGGATACATTATTAAAATCATCGGATATTGTATCCGTACATGCGCCGTTGAATGACAATACGCTGGATCTGATGAATGCTGAAGCGTTCCGCAAGATGAAAAAGACAGCTATTTTTATTAATGTCGGGCGCGGGCCGATTGTGGTGGAGGAGGATCTTGCGGATGCTCTTGAACAGGGGGAGATCGCCGCGGCAGGACTGGATGTCCTGCGCACAGAGTCGATGACGAAAGACAATCCGCTTTGCCGTATTCAGGACAGTACAAAGCTGCTGATTACGCCTCATATCGCATGGGCGAGTGTGGAGGCGCGCCGTCGTCTGGTGGATATTCTGCTGGAACAGGTGAGAGGATTTTTTGCATAAATGAAGAACAAAAGATCGTGGGCGAAAATTATACTTGTCATCGTGCTGGTATGTGTCATTATTTACACGTTCCGCGGATCCCGGAAGAGCATTCTGCAGCAGATTGCCGATACGTCGCCGCAAATCCTTGCGCTGATTGCAAGCGCGACCGTGATCTATCACCTGATCGAGGCATGGATCACATACTCGCTGGCAAGGCTGTATTGTCCGTCTTTTCGTTATCGGAATGCGGTCTACAATGCTTTTTACTGTTCCTTTTACCGTCTCTCCACGCTGGGGAGCGGTTCCGGGGTAGCTGCAATTGTATATCTGGGAAGGCATGGCGTGGGTTATGCCGAGGCGACCGGACTGTATACCGTCCAGTATATTATTCACAAGGTCAGTGTGGCGATCTTCAGCGGGGTATCGTTTCTGCTTAACTGGGGAATCATGGCAAGCCATTATAAAAATTATGCTGTGTACCTGATCCTGGCATATATTCTGACGGCGGTGATTTGTTTTCTTCTTGTACTGCTGTTGATTTATCCGAGATTTCACAGAATCATACTGGTCTTTGCGCGGAAAATCAACCGCAGTCACAAGCATGATGGGCTGATAAAAAAGCTGGAAGACAGTATAGTTATTCTGGAGAATTCCTCGGGAAGGCTTATGAAAAACAAGGGAACGTTGTCAGCCTGCATTTTAAAAAATATGCTGAAGCTGTGTGCCTGGTACAGCATTCCGTTTTTGATTTTGTATACGACGGGGGAGATTTCTTTTCTGTCCTCCCTATCCATCACATCCTTGTCCGTTATGACGGCGGGGGTAATTCCGACTCCGGCGGGTATCGGTTCGACGGAATTGATTATGACCGGACTGTTCAGTCTGATGATGGATGTGCATAAAGCGGTTGCGGTTACGCTGTTGTACCGTATAGCGACATTTATCCTGCCGTTTGTGATTGGCGCGGGAATGATTCTGGGAAATCGCATATACAGACGTGTGACGGAACAGCGCAGGAGAACCGGCTGCTGATGCAGCCGGTTCAGACAGGAATCGTTCGGACAGAAAAATCAGGACGGAAATATTTAGACGGAAAAAGGAAAAAGCCTTGACAAAGTCATTTGACAGGATGTATCATATCATATGTATTTTGCCTCTAACGTCACAACCTGTTTTTGTTTTTGTTGTAGACCGTGACTGCAGAAGCAAATTCATTTTATATCAGTAAACCATACATGCTACGGAGAACCATAGATGGAAACAATTACTGTGGAGGAACGGCAGGAGCTGTCTCCGATTATGAAAGATGTTTATCGCAGAGTGCGTACCAATATTGAACTTACCGGTTTGGAGAATCGTGTGATCTGTGTAACCAGCTGTCTGAAAGACGATGGGAAGAGCACGGTGACATACGAGCTTGCCCGTAGTTTCGCGGACAAATCAAAGTCCGTACTTCTTGTAGACGCGGATATGCGCAACAGTTCATTGCTTTCCCGTCTCAGCATTCACGCGAAGCTGCCGGGGCTGAGTCAGTTTCTGGCAAGACAGGAGAAGCTCGACCGGGTTGTATATAAGACAAACATTCCGGATTTTTATATTCTGCCCACCGGGAAATTCCCGGCTGCGCCTACGGAACTTCTGAGCAAACCGAGGTTCCATAATATGATCGAGAAGTTTCGGGAGACGTTTGACTATGTGTTTGTAGATACGCCTCCGATTGAGGCCGTGGTGGATCCGATTGTTGTTGCACAGGAATGCGACGGCTTCATTATGGTCATCTCCGCAGACAGGATCAGCAGACGGGCTGCGGCGGATTACGCGGCGCAGCTCAGTCAGGCCAACGATAATCTGCTGGGGATTATATTAAATAAGGTGGATATGAAGTCCAAACGCTATGGCTACGGTTATGGTTACGGCCGCAAATACGGCAGCGGCTACGGCTATGGTTACGGGAATGAGTATGGATATACCGATATGAATAAAGAGGAGAAATGACAGATACAATGGGAAATACAGGAAACCAGACACAGGCGAATGCGCGATATGCTGCACCTGACAGAGTACAGGGGCGGACGCAGGCCGACAGACAGCAGTCTGAGCCTCAGCAGATTGATCTGATTGAGGTTGCTTCCGTATTGCTGCACAGATGGAAGCTTCTTTTGCTGGGTATTATCGTTGGCGGACTGATTGCCGGCGGATGGGTTTATATGCAGCCGGCTGAATATCAGTCTACTGCCATGGTATACAGTGTTACAGACACATCCTCGTCTACGGTCTCCTCTCTGTTGAATGAACTGCAGATCGGTTCATCGGTGAGTGAGGATTATGCGATCATCTCCTCCAGCAAAGCAGTGCTGGATACAACGATCAAGCAGGTGGAGGACGAACTGGGAGTTACACTGACGCGCACAGATGTTCAGGAGTCTCTTTCTGTGACAAATGAGGAAGATACGCATGTGCTGGTGTTTACAGTTACCACAGAGGATCCGGATTTGTCGAGCGCGATCGCGAATGCGATCACGGAGGCGACGGTGAACATGATGGCGAATGTCATTAACGCGGATCCGCCGGTTATTTTTGAGACGGCGGAGCCTGAATATACGCCGATAGACAACGGCCTGACCAGTACGGCAGCGAAAGGCGCCGTGGTCGGATTTGTGATTGCAGCTCTGCTTATTCTGATTCCTTATCTGCTGAATGACAAGATCAGCACAAAGCAGGATGTAGAGAAATATCTGGGATACGGCGTCCTCGGCGTCATTCCTTTGGAAAAAGGCATTGAGTATAAGAAAAAATAGTGATAGAATGAAGAAGAGTATTGTTTCGACAGTTGCGGTAGTGGCAGCGGTTGTCGTACTCATTGCATCTCTTGCCGTTATAAAAAGTCAGAACGCGCAGAGTGAAGAAGATTTGTCGGTTGAACCGGAGAGTCAGGCGATGGAAATGACTGTGGAGTGGAAGGGAAAGGCCTACAAGTACAACAGCAGTCTTGTCAATATCCTTTTCCTGGGTGTGGATAATTCGGATCCGATTGAGACTGAGACTGTTCCCGGAGAGGCCGGGCAGTCAGACTGTATTATGTTGTTCTCGCTTGACCCGGAGACGAAACAGGGTAAGATACTTCAGATCAACCGCAATACCATGATGGATCTGGATGTGTATGACTTTTCCGGGAATTATCAGAAATCCGTATATGCGCAGCTTACTCTGCAGTATGCCTACAGTATCGGCGGGAAATACAGTTGCCGTGCGGTGAGGAATAAAGTCAGCGAGCTCCTTTACGGCGTGACGATTGACGGCTATCTGGCCATGCAGGTGGATGGTATCTCCGAGATTAACGATGCTTTCGGCGGTGTGGATGTCACACTGACGGAGGACTGGACGGTTATTGACCCGTCCTTTACGGAGGGCAGCACCGTCCATCTGGAGGGAGATCTGGCGGAGTCCTTTGTACGTTACCGGGATATTACCGAGTTTAACAGTATACAGGGCCGTATGGAACGTCAGGTACAGTATGTAACCGCTTTGATTTCAAAAATGAGATCTTTCGGCGGAGAGGATTTTTATGAGACGATTTCACCGTATATCGGAGATTATATTCTTACCGATATGGATGCAGATGAGATCGATGCGCTGGCAACCTACGAATATCTGACGGATGAGGTTCAGTATCTGCCGGGTGAGGAGATTATAAATGGTGAGTACGAGGAGTATTATGTGGATGAAGAGGAGCTGCAGGATCTTGTGATCAGTATCTTTTATACGGAAGTAGAGGAGTAGTGCAGCAGATATAATTGTTCCCCCATATGCGTTTTGCATATAAAAAATAAAACGCATCTTAACAATGAAGGAGGAGATGTATTATGAAAAAGTTAGTAGCAATCTTATTGGCAGGCGTCCTTGTCCTCGGATGCTCAGTGACCGCTTTCGCGGCGGGTTCGCCCAGTGCAACGGCGGCGGATGTAAGTGTCACAGCTTCTGCTACAGATGCTAATGGCACCAGTGTGGAAATTGTGGTATCTCAGGAGTATGAGACCACGGAGCAACAGGAGGCCGCGGATGAGATGGCCGCCTCTCCGACTGCAACGCTGGAGGCCCTGATCAATCAAGGACTGGATCTTTCTGATTCCGGACTGACAGCGGATGAGGCGACGGAGCTTGTATTCAAAGCTGTTATGGACGTCAAGCCTGTCGGCGACACCAGCCTGATCAACTGGCCTGTAACGATCCGGTTCAATATCTCCGGAGTAACGACGGACAGCAAGGTTCTGGTTCTCCATTATATCAATGGTGCATGGGTGGCCATGCCGGTTACACTTGGCGATGGTTATATTGATGTAACATTCGACAGCCTTTCGCCGGTAGCGATTTTTGTTGATGAGGAGACTCTGGCGAACGCAAATTCATCTGCCGGAGTGACGACTTCTGATTCCTCATCGAGCAGTTCGTCATCGCCCTCATCGTCTGCGACTTCGCCGGAGACAGGTGAGTTTCCGCTGGCCGGCACCCTTGGGGTTGTGGCAGCAGCGGCAGTCATCGGAATGCTTGTTGCACAGAGACGCAGATATACAGAAGCATAATGTAAATGTAAACATCTATTTTAGAACTGCCCTTGCCGGGCAGTTCTTTTTTTGATATAGTACTATGTATATTTAGAAATTTTGCTGAATTTTGCAGGGAAACAGGAAAAATGATGAAGAACCCCCAACTTGTGATTTTTGATATGGATGGATTGATATTTGACACGGAACGTCTGTTTATGGAACGGAAACATGAGGTTTTGCGGCAGATGGGCTACCCGGCACGGGAAGAAGATTATGTAAAGACGATCGGACTGTCCGGAATACTGCTGCGTGAAAAACTTCTGGAAATCTACGGGCCGGAATATCCGGCGGAGGAGATTACCCGGAAAACCCGCGAAGCGGTGGATGCGTATGTGGAGACATACGGACCGGATGTCAAACCGGGTATTGAGGATCTGCTGCAATGGCTGTGCGGGCGGGGGATTTTGTGCTGTGTGGCATCTTCAACGGTACATGTATATGTAGAGAAGTTTCTTCGGCGGGCAAAACTGGACGGGTATTTTCGCTGTGACAGACAGTCTGTCGGGGACCATGCAGATATGTGCTGCGGAGAGGAGTCTGCCCTGGAGAATGGAATCCCTGAGGTTAATCCAAAGAGAGATTTCTGCGGGGCTGATCTGTGCGTAGTAGGCGGTGATGAGGTTGTTCGTTCCAAGCCGGAGCCGGATATTTTCCTTGCCGCCTGCAAGAGGATGAATGTCAGGCCGGAGGATGCGCTGGTTCTGGAGGATTCTGAAAACGGCGTCCGTGCGGCCTGTGCCGCACAGATTCCAGCCATCTGTATTCCTGATTTGAAGCAGCCATCTCCGGAAATTGTGAAGATGGCTGCTGCGGTACTTCCTTCCGCGAGGGAAGTCCTGATGCTGTTGAAAGAACAGTCCTGAGATCAAATGATCAGACTTCTGAATATATGTTCCGGCAATACGTTTCGGCGTATGGCCGGATGGAGGCATTTTAAATACTTCTGAGCAGATTGACCATTTCGATCGCGGAGCATGCTACGTCGTAGCCTTTATTCCCGGCTTTTGATCCGGAACGCTCAATCGCCTGCTCGATATTGTCCGTGGTAACGACACCGAACAGCGTCGGTACACCGGTTTTTAAACCGACGGTGGCGATTCCTTTGCTGGTCTCTGCGCAGACGAGATCATAATGACTGGTGGCGCCCCTGATGACTGCCCCGAGGCAGAGAACGGCATCGTATTTACCGGATTCTGCCATTTTCTGGGCAATGATCGGCAGTTCAAATGCTCCGGGCACCCAGGCCAGATCAATGTCGTCGTCCTTCACGCCGTGGCGGATGCACGCATCCTGTGCGCCTCCGATCAGCTTTGAGACGATGAATTCGTTAAATCTGGAGGCTACGATTCCGATTCTGATTCCTTCTGCTACAACTTTTCCTTCTAAGACTCTCATGATGATCTTCCTTTCTTTGTTGTTCTGATATATTTTTGATTCACTGATTCGGTTTGGTTTATCTCTGTTTTGCCGGATGATGTGATGGTTTCTGTTTCACTGATGTTATATACTTTTCTGTCCGTCTATTTATAATCCGTCATGTGGCTCATTTTCTCCTGCTTTGTTTTCAGGTAAAAATAATCAAACTTCTGCGGCTGGATCTGGATAGGAACCCTCTCTTCAATGGTGATGCCGTATCCGGCCAGACCGGTGATTTTTTTGGGGTTGTTCGTGAGCAGACGCAGACGTTTGGCACCAATATCACAAAGAATCTGGGCGCCGATGCCGTATTCCCTCATATCTGCAGGGAAACCGAGCTTGATATTGGCTTCAACCGTATCGTAGCCCTGCTCCTGGAGTTCATACGCCTTTAGCTTGTTCAGGAGACCGATGCCTCTTCCTTCCTGACGCAGGTAGAGGAGAACACCCTTTCCTTCTTTTGCGATGGCTTTCATGGCGGCGTCAAGCTGTTCGCCGCAGTCGCAGCGCGCGGAACCGAACACATCGCCGGTCAGACATTCGGAATGGACGCGGCAGAGAACCGGCTCATCCTCTGAAATCTCTCCCATGACGAGAGCAACGTGTTCCGCACCGTTCAGCGTGTTTTCATAGCCGTAGATTTTAAATTCTCCATATCGGGTGGGGAGATTTGCCTCTGCCTGACGTTTTACCAGACTTTCATTGCGCATACGGTATTCAATCAGATCCGCGATGGTGATAACCGTGAGATCTAACCGCTGCGCGAACTCCATCAGTTCCGTGGTGCGCATCATGGTTCCGTCCTCCCGCATGATTTCACAGCAGAGTCCGCAGGGCTTTAAACCTGCCAGTTTGCAGAGATCGACTGTGGCTTCGGTGTGGCCGTCGCGCACCAGTACACCTCCTTCTCTGGCACGGAGCGGAAACATATGTCCCGGCCGGCGAAAATCCGTCGGCTTTGCATCGTCCTCTACGGTCTTCATCGCGGTGACGGAGCGCTCTGCCGCGGAGATGCCGGTGGTGGTATCTACATGGTCAATGGATACTGTAAATGCAGTACAGTGGTTGTCCGTATTGTTGGAGACCATCTGGTTTAACTCAAGCTTGTCGCAGAGTTCTCCGCTCATTGGCATGCAGATGAGACCTTTCGCCTCACTGGCCATGAGGTTTACATTCTGCTGTGTGGCGAATTCGGCCGCACAGATCATGTCTCCTTCGTTTTCGCGTTCCGGGTCATCGATGACGAGAATGATTTTGCCGTTCCTTATGTCATCCAGTGCCTGGTCAATGGTTGCTAATTCTTTTGCCATTTGTTCTACCTCCGAATATTTTGAAAATGATGGGTGTACGCAGTATAAAGCAATTTGCAGCAGCATATTCTAATTTAACAGAATCCGTATTCCCGCAGAAAATCTTCTGTGACACGGCTTTCCGGACGGGATGCCGGACTGTTTGCGGAAGACGGATGGGTCAGCAGTTTTTCCACGTATTTTCCGATGATATCACACTCAAGATTGACTATGTCACCGATTTTCCGGTCGCGGAGGGATGTTACCTGCTGCGTGTGCGGGATGATGGAAACCTTAAAACAGGAATCGTCGACATATGCGACTGTCAGGCTGATGCCGTCAATAGTGATGGAACCTTTTTCTACAATATAACGCAGTAAACTGCGGGCTGCCGTAACGGTATACCACACAGCGTTGTCATCCTGCTCGATGGCCTGTATCGTTCCTGTTCCGTCGATATGGCCGGAGACAATATGTCCGCCGAATCTGCCATCGGCCGGCATGGCGCGTTCCAGATTTACGCTGGCTCCCTGCGACAGGCGCCCGAGAGAACTGCGGTTCATGGTTTCTGACATCACATCTGCCGTATAGCATCCGCTCTCTATCCCGGTGACGGTCAGGCAGACACCGTTTACGGCGATACTGTCTCCGACCCGTGAACCATTCAGTACGTCACGGCAGGCAATTGTCAGAACGCAGGATTTCTGTCCGCGACGTATATTCTGAATCATACCTACCTCTTCAATTAATCCTGTAAACACTGTCGGTCACCTCTCTTTCTTTATAAAAACCTGTTTCATGGAAGTTTACTGGTAAACGGGATATCCGCTGATGCAGATATCTTCTCCGATGGAGCGGATTTTCATGTCTCTCAGATACACAGCATCCGCCATATGGTCGGCGCCCATCCCGGAGACGGGCGTGGGCGCGTCTCTACCTCCGATCAGTTTCGGGGAAATGTAGGCGTATACTTTGCTGACAATCTGTTCATCCAGAGCGGAGGAATTCAGCGTGCCGCCGCCTTCCAGCAGGATACTGTCAATATTTTTCCCGGCAAGCTCTGTCATAAGTTCCTTTAAATTCACTCCGTGTGATCCGCTGGTCGGAATGATTAAAACCCCGGCGTCCAGCAGTTTTTGTATTTTCTCCTGCTTTCTTCCGGATCGGTAGGAGGATTGTGTACAGGCAACAATTACGGGAATCTCGCGGGCTGTGCGAACCAGCTGACAGTTGTCCGGGATTCGAAGGCTGCTGTCACAGACAATACGGATCGGGTCGACACCCCCGGCAATTCTGCAGTTCAGCATGGGATCATCTGCCAGAACGGTGCCGATGCCGACCATGACGCCGCGATATCGGTTGCGGAGCTTATGCACATGTGCGCGTGCCGCCTCTCCGGTCACCCATTTGGAATCTCCGGTCGCACAGGCGATTTTGCCGTCCAGTGACATGGCATATTTCATAACAACAAACGGACGTCCGGTTTCCATGAAGTGGTAAAAGACTTCGTTCAGCTGTCTGCATTCTGATTCAAGGATGCCGGTTTCCACTTCAATTCCGGCTTCGCGAAGGAGGCGGATACCCTTTCCGGCGACCAGTGGGTTGGAGTCTGTACTGCCGATGAATACCCTTGCGATTTTTTTCTCGATAATGATGTCGGTACAGGGCGGTGTCTTACCGTGATGGCAGCATGGTTCGAGCGTGACATACAGATCGGCGCCGGCCGGATCTTCGGGACATCGAAGCAATGCATTCCGCTCCGCGTGGAATTCGCCGTATTTTTCGTGGTATCCTTCGCTGATGATGCGTCCGTCTTTGACAATCACACAGCCGACCATGGGGTTCGGGCTGGTGTGTCCTGTGCCCTGTCCGGCAAGTTCTAAGGCGCGGCGCATATAATCTTCTTTATTCATGATGTATTTCCGCCTTTCCGATAAATAAAAACCCCTGAGATAAATCTCAGGGGTGACGCAAGCTGTTGCATTTTTGGAAATGGTTGGTTTATAAAATTCATCTTCCATCCAGACTATACTGTCGGCTCCGGAATATCCATATGGGAATCACCGGATCAGCGCTTATGCGCTCGCGGGCTGTACCGCCGGTCGGGAATCACACCCTGCCCTGAAGAATTTATAATGAAAGTGTTGTCAATCGACTTTCATATTTGATCCTATGTCATTTTCAAGAATCATGATACCACACCGTATGATAGATTACAAGCAGATTTTGCAAAGTTACTTTTCAAATCACATTTATTGCAATTTCTGTCGAAAAAGGCTGTACATCTCCATCAGAATCGTTTATACTATATCTTGTGGTTAATAACCAATAATTGTTGGAGATATTGTGGTATGAGTCAGACCTCGTTGGCAGAGGAAAAACTGGATGTTTCGGAATTATATGCAGAAAAGGGCAGATACTGTCAGTTTGTACAGAAAAGGGATGGTTCCTATGTTCTGGAGCCTGTAAAGGTTCCGGCACATGTGAAAGCGGCGCGGGCCGAGCAGAGGCGCAGGAGAGAGATGCAGCGTCATGCGCGGGACAATCGGGAGAGAGCACAGGCGGTCAATGCCCGTTCGGCTGTTTTTCTGGCTGCGGCGCTCGGTTTTTTCGTGATGGTCTGCTGTGTTTTTCTGGCTATGCAGAATCAGGTCTGCAGCAGATCCAATCAGATTACATCTTTGATTACGCAGATATCAGAGTTGGCGGAGGAGAATGACTCGACGGAAAAGAGGATAGCTGCATCGGAGAATCTGCTGGAGATAGAGACAATAGCCCGGGAGAAACTCGGTATGCAGTATGTGGATGAAACTCAGATTGAATACTATGCAGCAGATGACTCAGATTATATGCTGCAGTATGATGATATAGAGTAGTCTGTGGAATCAAAGAAAGCTTCTGTGCCATGATATTATGTTACAGAAGCTTTCTTTTCGTCTGCTGCGAACAGAAAATGATCGGCGCAGCTGCCGGATTACAGGATCCGGAACCCCAGCAGTCCGAGTCCGATGCCGATCAGGGCTCCGGCAACGACATCTCTCACAAAATGTACCCGAAGCAGGACGCGCGCAGCGGCGAGAAACACACCGGCGGCGATCATGGCAATGGTGGCCGGCAGGCAGACGTGAGAGGTTGCCATGGCGATCATGAATACGGAAAAGACATGTCGGCTGGGGAAGGAGTTCCCCCGGGTATCCTTGCTGATCAGAGGCGGTGCATCCCATACTTCATAGGGGCGTCTGGCGTTGCAGGCTTTTCGGAATATGGTTACGATTATAAATGAGACCAGCGGAACCAGAAGAACACGCAGGAACCGTTCGTCCCGCGTGAACGCAAGAATCATCAGCTGAACCGGGTAGGCGATATAAAAGGCTTTCGTGATGAGGCTGTTGGCCGCCGTCAGCCGTTTTTTCTTTTTATCATCCTGCTCGAAGGGGCGGGAGAGTTTGTCGTAAAAGTCTTTCTGCATAGGCATATCTCCGTTTGTGTAAACAGAAGTCCGGATTAAGATTCTTTCGGGTGACCGGTATATATGATTATTCTTCGGAAACACCGTCCGCCCGGGGGCGCACATGAATTCCGTTTACTTCCACTTCGCCGCTCAGCGGTATAACCAGACTGGGAATGCCGTCGATCACTTTTGTGTTGATCATTCCGGCGTATTCGGGATTTGCTTTCACGGTCACGTCCGGAGTCCGGACTTCAAATTTTTTCGTATCGGATATATTGTCCGCCATGACGGTTGCTTTCGCGCCGATCTCTTCATCATATTGCTGTTCAAAATGTTCCAGATGTTCTTCCGGCGCGCCGTTTTGTGCCAGAAGCCTGCGGACTTCGAATTTGTCCAGCTCCAGCGGTTCCGGATTGTCCTGATTTTCTTCGATCATTTCGTTCAGCGTCTCATGAATATTTCGGACGGTGTCAAAATCGCATGCGTCGCCCAGCGTCTCTTCGATGATGGCCTGAAACGATTCCTTCTGCTGCGGAGCCGGGAGAGGCTGCATACAGCCGAGAAGCTGTTCCGTGATTTCCGAACAGAACTCCTTTGTGTTTTTGGAATAGTACAGCAGGCTGTGGATATCCGTGTTCCGGTCGTTGAAAGCCGGGAATAAAAAGGCCTGTTCGGGCATATCCACAAGCCAGTCGCGGATGCGGTCCTCAATGCTGTTCGTCTCAGCGTTGTAGCAGAGTCCGGCTTTGGAGAGCGCAACCGGACACAGGCAGCAGAGAACAAAATTGTATATGTAATCGGACGCATCCTCCAGATTCAGCCCGTCTGAGGTTTTTGCCGGGATATCATAGGAACCGTGGATCAGCAGGATCAGATAATTTTCCGGATGGTACCAGCTTTCGATGATCCGGTCATAGAAAAGATTCAGAACCTCGTCGTCCTTTAATTCGGTGCCGCGCAGTTCGAGCAGGCGTGTCTGTGTGCCGTCGGGCATCTCCTGTTCCAGAGGGAATTCCATGTTCAGCAGATTTTTCCCGATGGTGCCAGGACAGCGCCTTGCGGAAAATGTCAAGATATTTATACATCTCCTCATCAGGGAGAGAGAGGAAGGATTCCCGGAACTGCATGACTTTGTTTTTCTCCGCGTCGACATAGCAGCCGGTCAGACGGTTGATGCAGCAGCGTTCCTTCGTAAATGTTTTTTTGATTTCCGATATCTCTTTTTTATTCATGTGTGTATTCTCTGTTAAAACTAATTTCCGTAAATAAAGAACTGCTATCTCCAACACGAAGATAGCAGTGTCTTTTGTGTGATAAGTAACGTATCCTGATATTACTCGGCTTCGATTGCGCCAACCGGACATCCGTCTGCACAGGCACCGCAGCTCAGGCACTCATCTGCCTTGATTTCGAAATGAGCGTCGCCTTCTGAAATCGCGCCGACCGGACATGTTCCCTCGCAAGCTCCGCAGGAAATGCAGCTGTCATTGATTACATATGCCATGATATAGCCCTCCTTTAAATAGTCTTCATAAAGCATCCAACGCTTTGTATCATAATAATACAAATAAATACAGATTGCAAGAACTTTAAAATAAACATAAAACGGTAAATTTTTGGCTGTTTTGTCATATAGCGGATGGTAAAAAGAGGGATATAATATTAGAAAATTTTGAACGGGTGATGACATTTTAAAAAGAAGGCTGTATACTATAGAACGGATTTATCTGACAGGAAGGGAGACATACCATGGAATACTGGGATATTTATGATAAGGAAAAAAGCGCACCGGCCGAACGATGAAACACAACGACTGGTGCCTGAAAGACGGAGAGTATCACCTGACAGTACTCGGCGTCATTGTGCGTCCGGACGGAAGGTTTCTGATTACCAGAAGGGTGATGACGAAGAGCTGGGCGCCCGGCTGGTGGGAGGTGCCGGGTGGCGGCGTTCAGGCGGGGGAGGAGTCAAGTGAAGCGGTGATTCGCGAACTGAAGGAGGAGACCGGGCTGGATGTATCCGGCTGCGGCGACGGTTATCTTTTTACATATCACAGAGAGAATCCGGGCGAGGGTGATAATTATTTTGTGGATGTGTATCGTTTCGTGCTGGATTTTGACGAGGCGGATGTTCGGCCGCAGGAGACGGAGACGGATGGATTTATGCTTGCGAACGCAGAGCAGATCAGAGAACTGGCGGATCAGGGGATTTTTCTTCATTATAATAGTATAAGGCGAGCTTTTGAACTGCCGCGGCAAAATTGAAAAAAGATGTTGACGGAGACTTGTTTTCTATGCTATAGTGGATAAGCGTTAGAAGCAGGTCTTTTTTTTATGCCTAAAAATGTTACCTTTCACAAGTTAAGGGTCGTGAAGAGTGACACATCTAGAATTTAAGCGGAGGTGGAAAGTTGTGCACATTAAAATTACTTTGGCATGCACGGAGTGCAAGCAGCGGAATTACAACCTGACCAAGGATAAGAAAGCACATCCTGAGAGAATGGAAGTAAACAAGTACTGCAAGTTTTGCAGGAAACATACTTTACACAAGGAAACCAGATAACCGGACACACAAAGGAGTGAAGAATGGAAGAAAGCAAGAAGAACGAAGCTTCAAAGCTGAGTTGGTTTAAGGGTCTTCAGGCTGAGTTTCACAAGATCAAATGGCTTGACAGGGAATCAGTCGGGAAACAGACTCTGGCCGTCATCATTGTTTCAGTCATTCTGGGCGTGATTATTGCCGTGTTAGATCTTGGTATTCAGAATGGCATTGATTTCCTGGTGAACCTGTAGGAAGGCAGAGGTGAGGATATGGCAGAGGCGAACTGGTATGTAGTTCACACGTATTCCGGATATGAGAATAAGGTAAAGGCTGATATCGAGAAGACGATCGAGAACCGACATCTGGAGGAGGAGATCCTTGAGGTCCGCATCCCGATGGAGGAAGTGATCGAGATGAAGAACGGCTCCAAAAAACAGGTTCAGAAGAAGCTGTTCCCCGGCTATGTACTCATCAACATGTATATGAATGATGATACATGGTATGTTGTCAGAAACACCAGAGGTGTGACCGGATTTGTCGGTCCGGGATCCAAGCCGGTACCTCTCACGGAAGCTGAGATGAGACCGCTGGGGATCAGGGAAGAGAATGTTGTGTATGATTTCAGGATTGGAGATACGGTTTCCGTGATCAGCGGTGTCTGGAAAGACACGGTCGGCATGATTCAGTCCATGAATGATAACAAACAGACGGTGACGATCAATGTTGAGTTATTCGGCCGCGAAACGCCGGTAGAGATAAGTTTCGCAGAGATACAGAAAATGAACTGAGCGGTCGTTGGTAAAGGAGCGGCTGCAAAGACCAAAGGAGGCAATTTCAAATGGCAAAGAAAGTAACAGGATATATTAAGCTGCAGATTCCTGCCGGGAAAGCGACGCCTGCGCCGCCGGTCGGACCTGCGCTCGGCCAGCATGGTGTGAACATTGTTGAGTTCACAAAACAGTTTAACGCCAGGACAGCGGATCAGGGCGATCTGATTATTCCGGTTGTGATTACCGTTTACGCGGACAGAAGTTTCAGTTTTATTACGAAGACTCCGCCGGCAGCGGTTCTGATCAAGAAGGCGTGCGGTATCAAATCCGGTTCCGGCACACCGAACACGGTGAAGGTTGCTTCGATTACGAAAGCACAGATCCAGGAGATCGCGGAGCTGAAGATGAAGGATCTGAATGCGGCTTCTCTGGAAGCGGCCATGAGTATGATCATCGGTACGGCGAAGAGCATGGGCGTTACGGTAGCTGACGAATAATTATAATACGTGGGAGGGGCCTCTCCCGATATAACCACAGGAGGTTTTATTCATGAAAAGAGGAAAGAAATACAGCGAAGCTTTGAAAAAATTTGATAAGCAGACTCAGTATGATACGGCGGATGCCATTAAGATCGCAAAAGAGAATGCCACGGCAAAGTTTGACGAGACCATTGAGGTTCACATCCGGACCGGATGCGACGGACGTCATGCGGATCAGCAGGTCCGCGGAGCGGTTGTCCTGCCGCACGGTACAGGCAAGACCGTTCGGGTTCTGGTTTTTGCCAAGGGCACGAAGGTGGACGAGGCGACCGCGGCAGGCGCGGATTTCGTCGGCGGCGAAGAGCTTATCCCGAAGATCCAGAAAGAAGGCTGGCTGGATTTTGATGTAGTCGTTGCCACTCCGGATATGATGGGCGTTGTGGGACGTCTCGGACGTGTTCTCGGACCGAAAGGTTTGATGCCGAACCCGAAGGCCGGCACGGTTACGATGGATGTAACAAAAGCGATCAATGACATCAAGGCTGGTAAGATTGAGTACAGACTGGACAAAACAAATATTATCCATGTGCCGATTGGAAAAGCATCCTTTACAGAAGAACAATTAGCGGACAACTTCCAGACCCTTATTGATGCCGTCAATAAAGCAAGACCGAGTGCACTGAAAGGTCAGTACATGCGCAGTGTTGTCATGGCTTCCACCATGGGACCCGGCGTGAAAATAAATGTAACGAAGCTGATGTAGACCCGGTTTTGCGTTTGTTGTTGACATCGCAAAAATATAATGCTATAATGCAAAAACAATTGCCGAAGACAGCAGGTGCCGGATGGCATAACAGTTGGCCTGCCGAGGGAATGCACGGAGACACATATGTGTTGATGTAGCTGATTTTTACTCCCCTCTGTTTTTCGGCAGAGGGGATTTATTTTCCTCACAAATATGAAAAGGAGGTGCACGAATCGTGGCAAAAGTAGAATTAAAACAGCCTGTTATTCAGGAGATTTCTGAAAACGTAGACGGCGCACAGTCAGTCGTTGTGGTTGACTATTGCGGACTTACCGTAGAACAGGATACACAGCTGCGCAGAGAGCTGAGAGCGGCAGGTATTACTTATAAAGTGTATAAGAATACGATGATGAGACGTGCGTTTGAGGGTACTGATTTCGCACTGCTGGATCCGGTTCTTGAGGGACCGAGTGCGATCGCTGTTTCCAAAGAAGACGCTACGGCTCCGGCGAGAGTTCTCGCGAAGTTTGCGAAGACGGTTCCGGAGCTTGAGATTAAGGCCGGCATAGTAGAAGGCGCGTTTTATGACGCGGCGGGTATGCAGGCTATCTCAGCGGTTCCGTCCAGAGAAGAACTGCTCGGCAAGCTGCTCGGAAGCATCCAGTCTCCGATCGCGAACTTTGCTCGCGTGATCAGCCAGATCGCAGAGCAGGGAGGCGCTGCAGCAGCAGAAGAAGCTCCGGCAGAAGAGGCTGTTGCGGATGCGGCAGCAGAAGAAGCTCCGGCAGAAGAGGCTTAGAACGAAAAGAAAAATAAAAGAATGAAATAATGAATGGAGGAAAGAATTATGGCAAAATTAACCACAGCAGAATTTATTGAAGCGATTAAAGAGCTTACCGTATTAGAGTTAAATGATCTTGTAAAAGCATGCGAGGAAGAATTCGGCGTATCCGCAGCGGCAGGCGTTGTTGTTGCAGCGGCAGGCGGCGAGGCTGCAGAGGCCGAGGAGCAGACAGAGTTCACTGTTGAGCTTACCGAGGTTGGCCCGAACAAGGTTAAAGTTATCAAGGTTGTCCGTGAGGTAACCGGTCTTGGCCTGAAGGAAGCAAAGGCTGTTGTAGATGAGGCTCCGAAGCCGGTGAAAGAAGGCGTTGAGAAGGCAGAGGCTGAGGATATCAAGTCCAAGCTGGAGGCTGAGGGTGCTAAGGTTACTTTGAAATAATGTAACTGTTCAGGACGGTACTTTACACTTGCTGCAAAGTAATATACGAAATTGTATTCGAATGCGGGCGTGAGAACGGCGCATCCGGAAAATGAATACGAAACGAGGAAGACTCCCGGATTTATTCGACGGGTCTTTCTCGTTTTTTGCATAAAATAAGTTACTTTCATTTATTTCGAAGATATTCTGACTGACGGCGAAATGAATTTGTATTGACAGAAAATATTGACAGAAAATATTGACAGAAAACTTTCGGAATGAGAAAAAATAGCTTGACTTCAAAAAATCTTTGTGATATTATGGTTAACGCACTATTGCGGTTCATGGGCTTCGTGCGCCCATTTTACTATAAAAAATATAACGAGAGGTGAACGTCTATGGAGAAAAACAGGATACGTCCGGTCAAAAACGGAACAGCAATGCGTATGAGTTATTCCAGACAGAAACAGGTTTTGGAAATGCCGAATCTGATTGAAGTCCAGAAAAATTCGTACAACTGGTTTTTGAATGAGGGCCTCCGGGAAGTGTTTGACGATATTTCCCCAATCGCTGATTACAGCGGCCATCTGAGTCTGGAGTTTACAGATTTTACGCTATGCGAAAATGATGTGAAGTATACGATTCCAGAATGTAAAGAACGAGATGCGACCTACGCTGCGCCTTTGAAGGTGAGAGTCAGACTTTACAACAAAGAGGCGGATGAGATCAATGAGCACGAGATTTTTATGGGTGATCTGCCATTGATGACAGAGACGGGTACGTTTGTGATTAACGGTGCTGAACGTGTAATCGTCAGTCAGCTGGTTCGTTCTCCAGGTATTTATTACGGAATTACACACGACAAGCTCGGCAAAAAGTTATATTCCTGTACCGTGATTCCGAACCGTGGTGCGTGGCTGGAATATGAAACAGACTCCAATGACGTTTTCTATGTAAGAGTAGACCGGACCCGAAAGGTGCCGATTACGGTTCTGATCCGCGCGATGGGCGTAGGCACGAATCAGGAGATTATGGACCTGTTTGGCGAGGAACCGAAGATTCTGGCGAGCTTTGGGAAAGATACTGCGACGAATTATGAGCAGGGACTTCTCGAATTATATAAAAAAATCCGACCGGGCGAACCGCTTTCTGTGGAGAGCGCTGAGAGCCTGATCATGTCGATGTTTTTTGACC
>JAJQFQ010000154.1 GCA_021201035.1 Clostridiales bacterium | reverse complement strand
CGGCATAGCTTCCGGAACGGATATTTGACAATACGCCGGAATTTATAATTGCAGGAGGAAATGAAATGTCAACAAAAGCATATTACCCGATTTCTGAGATTGGAGCCGGAAAAGTCGGCTTTTCCAGAACCAGAGCCATCATTGAAGGCGCTTTCTACGGGAACAATGTCGTCAAGGTGAATACCTTGAAGGAAGCCTATGAGCTTGCGAAGAATTCACCGGGGACGATCGTGACGGATATGCCGATCAAGGATGGAGAGACCTTCGGTCTCGAGAAGGACGCGAAGGTTCTGTTATTTAATGACGGCGCCGTGACCGGACGCTACGCGGTTGCCCGCAGAATCAAGGGTGAACCCGGTGTGGATGCAGTCAAGCTCGATAAGGTTGTGATGGACGCGGTCTATGAGACCAGATGGAAGGTTCTGTATCACGCGGAATGCTTTATCGGCCTGGATCCGGAGTTCATGGTGAAAGCGCATCTGCTGATTCCGGAAGGAGAAGAGAATCTTCTGTACAACTGGATGCTGAATTTCCAGTATATGTCCGATGAATATGTAAAGATGTATAAAAATTCCAAACCCATCGGAGACGGGAAAGAGCCGGACATCTATATTTTTTCCGATCCGCAGTGGGCGCCTCATGACGCGCCGGATGTGGATTACAGCTGCCTGAGCGATCCGCTGACTCTGTGCTATTTTGATACCGAGCAGAACTGTGCCGCTATTCTCGGCATGAAATACTTCGGCGAACACAAGAAGGGCACGCTGACCATGGCATGGGCTCTGGCGAACCGCAACGGTTATGCTTCCTGCCACGGCGGTCAGAAGGAATATTCTCTCGATGGAGGGAAGAAGTTTGTCGCATCCGTTTACGGACTGTCAGGATCCGGCAAATCGACGCTGACCCATGCAAAACACAATGGGAAATACGACGCGTTCGGAGGCATCAAAGTTCTTCACGACGATGCGTTCATTATCAATACCGACACCTGTGCTTCCATTGCGCTGGAGCCGACCTATTTTGACAAGACCGCGGATTATCCGACCGGCTGCCCGGACAACGAATATCTGCTCACGGCGCAGAACTGTTCCGCAACTCTGGATGAGAACGGTAAGATCCAGCTGGTAACGGAGGACATCCGCAACGGCAACGGCCGTGCGATCAAATCCAAGCTGTGGAGCCCGAACCGTGTCGACCGGATCGATTCTCCGGTAAACGCGATTTTCTGGATCATGAAGGATCCGACGATCCCGCCGGTCATTAAGTTAAAGGGTTCTGCTCTTGCATCCGTGATGGGAGCCACGCTGGCGACAAAGACATCTACGGCCGAGCGTGTGGCTGCCGGCACCGACATGAACGCGCTCCGTATCGTCCCGTATGCGAACCCGTTCAGGACCTATCCGCTCGTGAACGATTATGAGAAGTTTAAGAAGCTGGTAGAGGAGAAGAACGTAGACTGCTATATCGTAAACACCGGCGACTTTATGGGTACGAAATGCAAGCCGGCTGACACTCTCGGCATTCTGGAGACAATCGTTGAGGGCAAAGCTCAGTTCGAGCAGTGGGGTCCGTTTACGGATATTGAGATTATGTATGACTGGTCAGGAAAGACGGCCGATTTCAAACCGGATCTGACAGATAAGGATTATGTTGCCGCACTTCAGGCAGCCATGCAGAACCGTGTGAATGCAGTCGAGGGATTTGCCGTGGACAAGGAAGGATATGACAAGCTCCCGGATGAGGCACTGGAGGCTTTAGAGAAGATCGTGAAGGAAGCCGGCACCTTATAATCGGGCATTCATCCGCACTTCGCATCCGGTGCGGAGCGCAGTCCTGAATTGTCACTAATATCCTGTTGTATTTATGCACATAGTAGGGTATAATATAACCATCAAAAACAACTGACAATTTCCTGGGGTGTACGAGAGCCTTGCTATTTTGAACCTACATTTACGTTTATGGGACTCCTATATTGTATTTCGGATGTCAGGCCGCCTTGTATCAGTGGAAGGCAGAAGACGTATTGCGGACACCCACCTGGCTTTTTGCTAGGCGTCAAAATCGCGGGTACGGCACTCTGGGAATTGCAAAAGATAACCGATTCGTAAGGAACACCCGATCATGTAACGGGTACAAAAGATGACTTATTGCAAAAGAGGAATCCTGCGATACAGAAGATAAGGGAAGCTGCGTAAAGCAGCTTCCTTTTTTGTATCATAGTCTCTGAAACGCTTTTTCGTAAGGAGTCTGTATGATGAGAAAAACATTCTTTTACACATCATCTTTTATAAAGAAAAGAAGGAGAACGCAGCTGAAACTTCTTTTGCTGTTTGCGGCCTGTTTTTTTCTGAGCCTGGAGATCGGATGGATGACACAGAAAAACAGGTCGGTGTTAAACGTTGATGAGGAATCTGATATTGTTTTATCCGCTGAGCTGGCCGGTTATCTTCAGATCATTCCCTTTTCTCCGGATGAGACCAGAGCATGGCTTTTGCCTTCGATGGGCACATGTCTCACGGGTGCTGATATAGACAGAGTGCTGTCTTTCCTGGAACTGGATTCTTTTTCCGAAACCGTTCATACATCTATTCCCTATGAGAATGAAGAAGAAATTACCCGTCAGAAATGGTGTCTGATTTATGAGCGTTTACTGGAATATCTCGGCGTCTCCGATGAAGTTAATGTCATTTCGCTTCGATATCTCGGAATGGTACCCGGAGAATCAAGGCTCATGGCGGACAGCGGAAATTATGACTGCGATACGGAGAGCATCCATTTTACATACGGAGAAACTTATGAGGTATATATCTGCGGCAATACGTTACTGGGGACAAAAACGGACACAGGAGAATCACAGGTACAGTCAGAAAACGCAGCGGAGGAAGAGTTAGATGAGCTTCCGGAGGAAATCGCTATTCCGGAGACCGTGCGGGTTCTGCTGACGCAGGATAATCATCAGTCCGCCTATCGAACAACCGTCAGCCTCAAAGGCAGTACAGCTCTGCGCATCAGTGCGGGAGAGATGACATATGAGGCGGACGCTGATGTATCTGTGGACTGTGCGGATCTTATGACACAGTGGAATGCAGCAGAGCTCACCATAACGGCAGGCGACGGCGGACGGATCTGTATCACGAACACAGAGGGCAGCGCGGTTTCTTCCTATTATAAAGGGAGTATGCATGTATATCAAAATGACAACGGCTTCTGGATCGTGAATGAACCCGCTCTGGAGGAATACCTCTACGGGGTGGTTCCGGGTGAAATGCCGGAGAACTTTGCGCTGGAGGCGCTGAAAACACAGGCGGTCTGTGCGCGGACATATGTCTGCCGCAAAGCGGCGGCGGGGAATTACGCGGATTTTCAGGCGGACGTCAATGATACAACTGATTGCCAGGTATATCTCCCTTCCAAAGAAAATGAGGCGGCCATACAGGCTGTAGATGCCACCGCCGGTCAGGTTCTCGCTTATCAGGGGCGTCTGGCTGCCGTCTATTATTTTTCCACATCCTGCGGGTTTACCTCCGGACCGGAGGTCTGGCAATCCGAAACGACTGATGATCTGACTGGTGTGTCTTTGCTGACTGAGAAACAGGAAATTTCGGATTTTGACAGTTTTTTGCGGGACACGGGGATTATGGCGTATGATTCCGAAAGCAGATATTTTCGCTGGACGGCTGAGCTTTCCCCGGCATCCGCCCAGGAGAATCTGAAGCAGGCCATATCCGATGAACTGAATAAAAATTCCGGGAGGCTGACAGCAACAGATACGGACGGTACTGTTATTACGGATACCGGCCTGCTCGGAGATTATAAAACGATGACGGTGGTTCAGAGAAATGCATCCGGAACAGTGACGGATCTGCAAATTCAGTTTACCGGCGGCAGCGTACATCTGTATCATGAAAATGTCATTCGCACCATCCTGGGGTCTGTTATGACGAGTCTGACGGATAAAAACGGAGATTTGGTTTATACTATCAGCATACTGCCAAGCGCGGCTGTGTCCGTTGATTCACTTGCGGACGGAAGCTGCAGCGTTTACGGCGGCGGCCTGGGACACGGCATCGGCATGAGTCAGTACGGCGCAAACGGAATGGCGGAGGCCGGAAAAAGCTTTGAAGAGATCCTGCAGATGTTTTTCCCCGGAACGGAAGTGATAACAAGACCATAATCGTTCATATATCTAAATATTAATAAAATTATAAAGAAATTTATATAAATATTTCCTTGCCATATGGTACAAAACATGATATTGTCAGACAAGTATGTCTACTAACATTCATGAAAGTCGATTGCTGCGAAGTACGTATGATAGTACAAATGTATATGATACATAAGATACGGGAGATATTTTGCCATGAAACAGAGTGTTCTGCTTATCATGAGAAAAATTAAAGAAGATAATATCGGTGCGTATGCCGCGCAGGCGGCTTTGTTTCTGATTATGTCCATCATTCCGTTTCTGCTGGTTCTGATATCACTGATCCGGTATACGCCTGTATCCGAAGCGTTGATCCTGACAGGCATACAGCTGATCAGTCCGGGGTATGTTTCGTCCACGGTCGTCTCCATTGTCGACGAGGTATATCATAATGCGGGCGGGATCCTGGTTTTTTCTCTGGTGATTGCCGTTTATTCCGCGGCCAAGACGATTCAGAGTCTGCGCTACGGACTGAATAAAGTTTATGAGATTGAAGAAACCAGAAACTGGTTTGTGCTCCGGCTGCGCGCCATGGCGGAGACGCTTGGGCTGATCATTGCGATCCTCCTGCTGATGGTTCTGCTGATGTTCGGACAGTCCATACAGGATATGCTTGTGGAATACGCTCCGTTTGTTTCGGTTATAACGGAAGTGATCCTGAGGCTGCGTTTCCTGATCCTGTTCTTTGCCATGACGGGGATCTTTGCGATTATTTATAAAGAAATTCCCAACCGGAAAGCATCGTTTCGCAGCCAGCTGGTCGGGTCGTTCGGCTGCTCCGCGGCCTGGTATGTGTTTACTTTCGGTGTATCTATCTATATCAATTATTTTAACGGGTTTTCCTTTTACGGGAGCATGACGTCCATTGTTGTTCTTATGTTCTGGCTCTATATCGCCATGTACATTTTCCTTGTATGCGGAGCGATCAACTCATCTTTTGAGGTGATCTGGAAGGAATTAAAGATTTATTTTAAAGGAAAAAGAGATGAGAAGACACAGAAGAAGGAATGCGAAAAAAAGCCGGAAAAATAGCAGTGAAATATTTCTTCTTGACATCATAAATCACTTGTGGTAGAATACAAAAGATGCCGCACAGTGAGGTAGAAGTCTGCGCTTTCACAGAAGAACGCAGCACCGAAGCTGGCGAGTAATGATAATAGGAGGTGCCACATGTACGCAATTATAGCAACAGGCGGTAAGCAGTACAAAGTATCCGAGGGCGATATCATTACCATTGAGAAGCTTGGTAAGGAAGCCGGAGAAGCCGTTGTTTTCGACCAGGTTTTAGCAGTCAGCGATGAGTCGCTGAAGGTTGGGAATCCTACCCTGGACGGCGCTACCGTAGATGCGACTGTCGTCGCGAACGGACGCGCGAAGAAGGTAATCGTATACAAGTATAAGAGAAAAACCGGTTACCATAAGAAAAACGGACACAGACAGTACATTACCAGAGTTAAGATCGATAAGATCAACGCATAGGCGGTCAGCGATGGTAAGAGTTACTTTTTTCCAGAATCATGATCAGCAGCTGACCGGATTCGACTGTATCGGTCATGCGGGATACGCGGAGGAGAACGATGTTGTCTGCGCCGCGGTTTCCGCGCTGGTGATTACATGCATTAACTCTGTTGAGGTACTTACGGGTGAGTTGTTCACCTGTGACACTGATGAGGAGGATGGGATGATTTCCTTCCGTCTGCAGGACGGCAGCGGCAGCGGAGCGCAGCTTCTGCTTCAGTCGCTGGCTCTGGGTCTGGAGGAAATGGAACATAACTACGAGGAATTTCTGGATTTGACCTTTGAGGAGGTGACATGATATGTTGAATATGAATCTTCAGTTTTTTGCTCATAAGAAGGGTGTCGGTTCCACAAAGAACGGCCGCGATTCCCACTCAAAGAGACTGGGTGCGAAGAGAGCAGACGGACAGTTTGTAAAAGCCGGCAATATTTTATACAGACAGCGCGGCACAAAGATTCACCCGGGTGTGAACGTGGGCAGAGGGAATGATGACACGCTCTATGCACTGGTAGACGGTGTTCTGAGATTCGAGAGAAAGGGAAGAGATAAAAAGATCGCTTCCGTATATCCCGTTGCTGCTAACGAATAAGAGACACATGACGGACCCGGCTATTGTCGGGTCTGTTTTATTTCCGGCGCGACCGTTCGCGCGTTTTGAAAGAAATGAGGATTTTTCATGTTTGCAGACCGTGCAAAAATTATAATCAGATCAGGGAAAGGCGGAGACGGGCATGTGAGCTTCCGCAGAGAGAAATATGTTCCGGCCGGCGGACCTGACGGCGGTGACGGAGGCCGGGGCGGCAACGTGATCTTTGAGGTGGACGACGGGCTGAATACGCTTACCGATTACCGCCATAAAAGGAAATTTACTGCTGAACACGGCGAGGACGGCCGCAAAAAGAACTGTTCAGGGAAAAACGGCGCGGATGTCGTTCTGAAGGTTCCGGCGGGTACAGTCATCCGTGACGCGGCTTCGAATAAAGTGATTGCGGATATGTCCGGAGATAACCGTCGTCAGATTATTCTGCAGGGCGGCAGAGGCGGCAAGGGCAACCAGCATTTTACCACGCCGACCATGCAGGCTCCGGAATACGCACAACCGGGACAGCCGGCGAACGAACTGGAAGTGATATTGGAATTGAAGGTGATCGCGGATGTGGGTCTTGTCGGATTCCCGAACGTCGGGAAATCGACGCTGCTGTCACGAGTGACTAATGCCCGGCCCAAGATCGCCAATTACCATTTTACTACGCTGAATCCGAATCTCGGCGTCGTCGATCTCGATGAAGGAAAGGGATTTGTGATCGCGGATATCCCCGGTCTGATCGAAGGGGCTTCCGAGGGCGTCGGTCTCGGACACAGCTTCCTGCGTCATATTGAGCGGACGAAGGTCATGGTGCATCTGCTGGATGCCGCTTCTACGGAGGGACGGGACCCGATTGCGGATTTTTATGCCATTAATAAAGAACTCGAGGCATATAATGCGGACCTTTGCAATAAACCGCAGATCATCGCTGCAAACAAGATCGATGTGATCTATGATGACGGTTCGGATCCGATCGCGGCTCTGAAAGCAGAGTTTGAGCCGAAGGGCATACAGGTATATCCTGTTTCTGCCGTAACAGGGAAGGGTTTGCGGGAATTGCTGTATGCGGTCTGGGATCTGTTGCAGACAGTAGATGAGAAACCGATCATATTTGAGCAGGAATTTTTCCCGGAGACCGCGCTTTACTGCGACGAACCGTACGTCGTATCGTACGATCAGAAGGAGAAAGAATATGTGATCGAGGGACCGCGCATTGAAAAGATGCTCGGCTATACGAACCTGGAATCAGAAAAGGGTTTCCTGTTTTTCCAGCGATTTCTGCGCGAACAGGGGATTCTGGAGGAACTGGAGAAGCTGGGTATACAGGACGGTGATACGGTTCGCATATATGAACTGACGTTTGAATATTACAAATAAATGCGGCTTTTGAAATCCTTTATATATGTTCGGAAGAAAGTCTGAAAGTATAAAGTGAGTATAAACACCCATGCGCTGCTGACGCAGCGCGCCAACATCTATGAAAGTCGATGACTCCGCTCTGCGAGCTCCCGTCATCGCCGCCTGTATTCGCAATCCGCGCTATCGCGCTACTTGCTCATACCGGCTTGGTCATTCAATATCCAGCCATCTGGGTGTGCAAGCACCCCCATCTGTCTGTCTATTGATGACACTTTCATAATAAATAAAGGAAAGTATAAGAATGACAAGTAAACAGAGAGCTTATTTAAAAAGTCTTGCCATGAATCTGGAGCCGGTCATGCAGATCGGAAAAGGCAGCGTTACACCGGAAATAGTGGCGGCAGTCGATGAGGCCTATAATACCAGAGAACTGATCAAAATCTCCGTATTGAAGAATTGTTTTGATGATCCGAAAGAGATCGCGGAGGTTATCGCGGAACGGACGCATTCTCAGGTCGTTCAGGTGATCGGTAAGAAGATCATACTGTACCGTCCGGATAAAGAGAAGCCGAAGATCATTCTTCCGTGATTACAGATCGTGTACAGATAATGTGCAGAGATGAATATACACAGGTAGCACACAGATGGTGTGTTGGTATATTGACAGAGAGGATACAGAGTGAGTGACACAAAACACAGAGTCGGTATTTTCGGCGGGACGTTTCATCCGATTCATTACGGACATCTGATCATTGCCGAGAATGCCTGTGAGCAGTATGACCTGGAGAGAGTTATATTCATGCCGACCGGCCGCGCGCCGCACAAGGATTATGCGGGTGCGGATATGGACACACACCGCTGCCGGATGGTGGAGCTCGCCATAGCGGATAACCCGCTGTTTCAGATTTCCTATCGCGAGGTCAGAAGTCAGGCCGTTAACTATACGTATCAGACACTGCGGCGTCTGAACGAAGAATTCCCGGATACCGCGTTTTACTTTATTCTTGGCGCGGACTCTCTGTTTGATTTTGATCAGTGGAGGCATCCGGAGCTGATCTGCAGGGAAGCGGTAGTATTGGCTGCCGTGCGGGATGATCTGAACGAAGAGCGGGTTGATGTGCAGATTGAAGCGCTCACCGAGCAGCTTCAGGGGGAGATTCATCGCTTAAATACGCCGAATTTCAATATATCCAGTAAAAATATCCGCGAGAGGATACGTGACGGGCGTTCGATCCGTTATCTGACACCGGATGCGGTTGTGCAATATATCAGACAGAATCGGCTGTATCAATCCGATCTCCGGGGTTAATTGTATGAAATATAAGGAAATAAAAAACGAGATAAAATCTTCGTTAAAGAAAACACGATTTGAACATACGATGGGCGTTGTAAAGACGGCAGTCCGGCTCGCGGAGATCTACGGATGCGACCGGAAAAAAGCAAAATACGCTGCGCTTCTGCATGATTGCGCAAAGTATCTGCTGGATCAGGAAAAGATAGAGATGTGCCGCCGGCATGATATGCCGATCAGCCCGGCAGAGATGGAGAATCCGTCCCTGCTGCACGCCAAATGCGGTGCGATCATGGCCAGGGATACCTACGGGATCGAAGATGAGGATATTCTGCATTCCATTATGGTACATACCACGGGTGTGCCGGATATGAGCCTGTTGGATCAGATCGTCTTTGTGGCTGACTACATCGAACCGGGGCGTGACAAAGCACCTCGCCTGAATGAACTTCGAAAGCTGGCAGAGAAGGACCTGAATCAGACAACCCGGTTGATTCTGGAAGATACGGTGTCGTATCTGAGGGAATATCAGCCGTCGCATATGGATCCGACGACCGCAGCTGCCTGTCAGTTTTACTGTGAGAAATGAGGAAAGTATGATGAATAACATATCAAAGGAAATGGCAAAAATCGCCTGCCGGGCATTAAGCGGCAAAAAAGCGGAGGATATCAAGGTCATTGACATCAGTGAGATATCCGTCATTGCAGATTACTTTGTGATAGCCAGCGCATCCAATTCGAATCAGCTGCAGGCCATGATGGACGCGGTAGATGAGGAATTGTATAAGGCAGGCTACCAAAACCACCAGACAGAAGGAAATCAGAGATCCAGCTGGGTACTGATGGATTACAGGGATGTCATCGTGCATCTGTTCTCCAAAGAGGATCGTCTGTTCTATGATCTGGAGCGCATCTGGCAGGACGGCAAAATCATCTCCCCGGATGAACTGTAATAACACTTTAACAATAAACGGACATGCGCTGCTGATGCAGCGCGCCCGCGTTTATACAATCATTTCTGCTCGCAGACGGTATAAGGTACAATGACGTAGGATCCGGCGGTAAGATGCGACCCGGTGATATGATTGATCTCTCTGATCTCATCCATATAATCATCGATATCCTCGTCCTCGCTCCTGTACTGACTCGCGATACTCCACAGACTGTCGCCAGACTGCACATAGACAGACTTGTAATAAGTGACCTCTGTGTATGGATCAGACGCCTGAATCTGATGAGAACGCAGATGGTTCCCGACAGACAGAAACAGAATAAATGCAACCGCAATTCCTGCGAATAAAACCAGCGTACGATATATAAGTCGTCTTCTTCGTTCATTTTTCTTTAAATATGTGTACATCATCTGTCCCTCCTTTGCAGGAAACCGGTTATGTATCTGCATAACCTCCGCACGCATCAGAACGTTCGTTCGTGTTATTTTCTATTATACAAAACATATGTTCGTTTGTCAAATGCTTTTCGAACATATTTTCGGAATATATGTTCGAAAATTTGTAAAGTATTGATTCTTTTCTGCGTTTTGTAATTTTTCTTTTCGTAATAAAAGTGATGTCAAATTCCTCCGGTTATGCTAATATAAGAATATCAAGGTGAAAGAGGTGATCAGATGGGTTATTATTTAAACAGCAAAAAAGTTTATTCACTCTATGAGAGCGAAGCAGTAAAACCATATTTTGTTGATAAATCGCAGATGCTGATCGATTTGATCACACTTGTAGAACAGGAAAATAATCATATCTGCATCACCAGACCGAGACGCTTCGGAAAATCAGTTATGGCAACGATGGTTGGCGCTTTTTTCGGCAAAGGTGCAGACTGCAGCAACATCTTTGACACTTTAAAAATTGCGGATTATGAAAAGTATCGGAAGCATCTGAACCAACACGACGTGATTTATATTGATTTCAGCGAATCTGCAAATATAAGCAATAATTATGATGATTTTATTAATCGTATTCAAAAAATGCTTAGCCGGGATCTTCATAAAGCATTTCCGTCTGTAGATTTTTGGGATGCTGCCTATCCGGTCGAAGAATTGAGATTGATCCACGAGGAGACCGGCACATCATTTATCTTTGTCTTCGATGAGTGGGATTGTATTTTTCATAAGACTTACATCACGAAAGACGACAGAGAAAGGTATATCAATTTTCTTGCGTCTTTGACCAAGGGAACCGGATATGTGTCTTTAAGTTATATGACCGGTGTTCTTCCTGTGGCGAAATATTCAAGCGGATCGACCATTAATAACTTTAACGAATACACGATGGCTGTGCAGCCAAAATACAGCGAATATTTTGGATTCTCAGATCAGGAAGTGGATATGCTGTATGAGCGTTATCTGAATTATGAGCATAGACCGGTTGTTGCCAGAGATGATCTGAGGCTTTGGTATGATGGATATTATACGGCGGGAGGAATAAGGCTTTATAATCCGCGTTCGGTTGTTCTGGCACTGACAAATAATTGTCTGGCAAGCTACTGGACCACGACCGGACCGTATTCGGAAATATCTACTTATATTGTCAATGATGTGGATGGTGTAAAAAAGGATGTCGCGTTGATGGCAGCCGGTGAAGCAGTACCTTCGAAAGTGGAGGAGTTTGCGGCAACCGCCATGCATTTAAGTACAAGAGATGAGATTCTTTCGGCTATGGTCGTTTACGGTTTTCTGAATTATGAGAACGGTAAAGTACACATACCGAATAAGGAGTTGATGGATGAGTTCTCAAGGACCATTCGCAAGGAGAAGAATCTCGGATATATTTACAATCTGGCGCATGCTTCGGATCGGATGCTTCGTGCAACATTAAGCAGAGATACCCGGACAATGGAAGAAATTCTGCAGTTTGCGCACGATACGGAAACCCCGCTTCTGAATTATAATAATGAGACCGAATTGACCGCAATCGTTAATCTTGTTTACCTGGCGGCAAGGGACAATTATTATGTGGAACGCGAGAGCAAATCAGGGGAGGGATACGCGGATTTTATTTTTTATCCTGAGAGACAGGGAGATGACGGCATAATTCTGGAGTTAAAGGTTGATGATACACCGGAGGCTGCCATACAGCAAATAAAGAACCGGAAATATATTTTGAAATTTCAGGGAAAAATGGCAGAAAAAAGACGTCATACCGGACGGGTACTCATGGTAGGAATCGGCTATAGTAAGAAAGATAAGAATCATCATTGTAAGATAGAAATGATGCAACTATGAAGGTACTGAACAGTTACGAAATGATTTCATGCAATGGTAAAGATTTTTTTGTGATACTTACCGGATGAATTCGAACATATTTTCGGAATATACGTTTGCTTTTTTAAAAATCCTGTGCTAAACTGGAATCATTACATCAGGAAATAAACATTCGTATGAAAGGAATGATCCTTTCATCACTGTTTATGCCGCCATCCGAGGGGCGGCGGAATGGAGATTTATATGTCAAAAGGGAAAATCAGCGAAAAGCAGTCCGAGATATTAGAATATATCAAATCACAGATTTTAGCGAAGGGTTATCCGCCTTCGGTCCGCGAGATTTGTGAGGCGGTTCATCTGAAGTCCACCTCCTCTGTCCATGCGCATCTGGAGACATTGGAGAAGAACGGTTATATCCGCCGGGATCCGACGAAGCCCCGGGCGATCGAGATCGTAGATGATTCTTTTGCGTTGACCCGGCGAGAGATGGTCAATGTCCCCGTTGTGGGACGTGTTGCCGCCGGCGAACCGATTTTTGCCGCTCAGAATATTCACGATTACTTCCCGATCCCCGCGGAGTTTATGCCGAACACCCAGACTTTTATGCTGAAGGTGAAGGGAGAGAGTATGATCAATGCCGGCATCTTTGACGGCGATATGATCCTTGTCTGTCAGCAGCAGACGGCGCAGAACGGCGACATGGTTGTTGCACTGATCGATGATTCTGCTACGGTCAAGACATTTTATAAGGAAGCGGATCATATTCGTTTGCAGCCGGAGAATGATTCGATGGATCCGATCATTGTGAGGGATGTTGTGATTCTGGGCCGGGTGATCGGGGTTTTTCGATTTTTATAACGGGAGTTTTATATGCAGGAAGAAAAGACAACAGACCATACACATAATCATCCGAACGCGAAAGCTGTGTCCAATCGTCTGGCCAGAGCAATCGGCCATCTGGAGTCCGTCAAGCGGATGGTGGATGACGGAGAGGACTGCGCCCAGATACTGATCCAGCTGGCGGCTGTGCGCTCCGCAATCAATAACGCAGGGAAGGTGCTCCTCTCAGATCATATCAACCACTGTATTGTCGAGGCGGTTGAGCATAAGGATTATGAGAAATTGGAAGAACTAAACGAGGCGATTCAGAAGTTTGTGAAGTGAACCTGTGAATGCTTATGAAATACTGTCGGAATGAATCCAGCCATCTTTAGTCTTCGCTGTTTTGTATGTTTTTACCATGCTTCTCACGCAATGTAACGGCTTTCGCAGCCATGCGGCGTCTTTCGTCCGCCTGCGCCGCGTAATGTCTCCGGGTCGTATTGACATCCGAATGCCCCAGTACATCGGCCACCAGATAGATATCTCCGGTCTCCTGATAGAGATTGGTTCCGTAGGTGCTCCGCAGCTTATGCGGAGTAATATTTTTCACCGTAGTCACGAGCCGGGAATACTTCTTGACCAGATTTTCAACGGAGCGGACATTGATCCGCCGGTTCTGCATGGAGAGGAAGAGCGCTTCCGTGCTGCCTTCCTGCGGATGCATCTGCAGACGTTCATCCAGATAATCATCCAGCGCCTCCGCTACCTCATCTCCGAAATAGACAACCATCTCCTTGCCGCCTTTGCGGTGGATTCGTATACCGTTATTTTTGGCGTCAATATCATCCAGATCCAGTCCCACACACTCAGAGACACGAATCCCGGTACCCAGAAGAAGGGTCAGGATAGCCATGTCTCTCTTTTTCGTTTTCTCATGATATTTCTTCTGCCTGTCGGTCAGCTTCTCACCGGATTCCGCTTCGTCGAGCAGGATGGCTACCTCATCTATATCCAGCCGGATAATATTCTTCTCATGACGCTTCGGCATCTGCACAAGGGCGGCGGGATTCTTCTCGATCATCTCCTTACGGAAAAAATAATTGTATAAGCTGCGCAGCGTAGAGAGCTTGCGCATCTGTCCGCGCTCGTCATTCGTATATTCAACACCGTTATGAGAGTAAACTCTCAGATACTGCATATATTCCTCGATGTCGAGCGGACTGATCTGATCGAGCAGCGAGAGAGGGAAATCCGTGATGTCCGTTTTGGCAAGGGACGGGTTGCTCTCCTGAAGGAAATGGAAAAATACACCCAGATCATACGCATAGGCAATCCTCGTCCGGGAGGATGTGGACGGGGTGATACCGATGAAAAACTCCCGGCAAAAACGGGGCAATGTCTGAATCAGTTCCCTGAGCTTTAATTCGTTGTCTATATTTACTTTTTCGTGATACGCGCGTTCTTTCATGATAAACTCCATTCCGCCGCCCCTTAACTGTCAACAAAAGTCATGATCAAAGAGTGGTTTCTTTTACACGAAAATTCATCTTAAGCTGCAAAGTTATGTATAGTATAACACAGCCGAAGCTAAAAGGAAACGATTCGCTATGAAATTTGTTTTTACTTTACTAAAATATATGGTAAAGCATATGTTGAAAAGCGGGTGCGTAAACGACTGAAAAGATGGTTGTGAAAAGATGCGAAAAAAGATATAATATATAAATAATAGCTTGTAAACGGAGTCTTGTTCGAGAACTGGAGGATATGGCTGATGGGAGTATATCTGAATCCCGGATATGAAGGGTTTGAAGAAATCAGAAGAGATATTTATGTTGATAAATCCGGACTGATTACATTTATGAACAGTTTAATCGGCAAGCCCAAACCACTTGTTTGCTTCAGCAGGCCAAGAAGATTCGGAAAGACATTTGCTGCTGATATGATAGCTGCGTATTATGATAGAACATGTGATTCCAGATTTTTATTTGAGGACCTGGAAGTAGGCAGTGCGGATAGTTTTGATACACATATAAACAAATATAATGTACTCTCGTTTGATATGACGGGATTTATTTCAGATGCCAGAGATCATGATGCAAATGTTCTGTCAGAAATGCAGAGTGCTCTTCTGAATGAAATAAGGGAAACATTTCCGGACTGTGTCAATCGGGAAGAAACAAGTCTCGGAAAGGCATTATATTCTGTTGTGGCTAATGGAAATTCAAAGTTCGTATTTGTGATTGATGAATGGGATGCTCTTTTTCGTGAATTTAAAAATGACAGTCAGTTACAGGAAGACTATATTCTGTTTTTAAGGGGACTTTTCAAAAACAGAGACAGAACCAAAAAAATTATTGCGGCCGCATATATGACAGGCATTCTTCCGGTAAAAAAATACGGAACAGAATCTGCTTTATCAGATTTCAGAGAGTACACGATGACCGCTCCTGAGATGTTGGAAGAATATGTGGGATTTACAGAAAAGGATGTCAGAGAGCTTTGTGAGGAATATGATATGAGTTTTGAAGATATGAATGCATGGTATAACGGATATTCGTTTCCATCGATTCATCATGTGTATAATCCCAATTCGGTGATGCAGGCTCTCCATCATAAAAATGTCAGAAACTATTGGAATCAGACTGGTTCTTTTGAAAGCCTGAAGGGTTATATAGGAATGAATTTTGATGGGTTGAAAGATGCTATTATAACCATGCTCGGTGGCGGGACTGCCAGAATAAGAATCAGCACATTTCAAAATGATATTACATCATTTAAAAATGCGGATGATGTTCTGACACTGCTCATTCACCTGGGTTATCTTACTTATGATCAGGTCAAACGTACGGTTCGCATACCGAATATGGAGGTGGCAGAAGTATTCGAGGATGCAGTGAATGGTGACAGTTGGGGACCGGTTGGGAATGCGATCACCGATTCAGAGGATTTGCTGGATGCTACAATCAGCCGGAATGAGGAAGCAGTAGCAAACGCCCTGGAAATGATTCATGGTTCGGTTTCATCTGTGTTGCAATATAATAATGAAGCATCTTTGAGTTGTGCAATCACAATCGCATATTATACTGCGAAGCGTTTTTATCATATTATCCGCGAACTTCCTGCGGGGAAGGGATTTGCAGATCTGGCATTCATCCCGAGGAGAAATGTGGATAAACCGCCTATGATTGTTGAGCTTAAGTATAATAAGGATGCAGATTCAGCAATCAGGCAAATACATGATAATCGTTATGATGGAGTGCTAAAAGATTATTTTGGGAATTTGCTGTTGGTTGGGATAAATTATGATAAAGATGTAAAGGGAGAAAATAAAAAAAGACATAGTTGCGTGATCGAACGGGTGTAATTATTTGAGTAAAAGGAAAGTTGAAACAATAAAACAGAGAATTTGCCTGGAACAAAAGGTACACTTTTTGTTCCAATTTACTATTGCATTCCACGGGATGATAGGATATAATCTGTTATTGTCTGATACTGATTGATTTGAAATCATGCAGATTGTCTGTTTTTGTACATAATGGACAAGAACAGACGTGTTTTTTTGTAAAATCAGAACAAAACAGACGTATATTGACAAAAATCAGATGTCAATATACGCCTGTATTTTGACAGAAAAGAGTACAACATAATTGAGGTTTTATAATCTTTTTTGAGATTTATAAGAAAATATGCCCGGAACAAAAAGTGTACCTTTTGTTCCGGAATCACCACTATATTTCAGTGATTGTTAACATAAGCCCGGGGGATGCGGATATTGAATTTTGAACTTTATGAGCACAACAGAACAGCATATGACGCCGCCGCGGAGATGATGAACCATGTCGGGAAGGCCGCAATCATCCATCCGACGGGCACAGGGAAATCATTTATCGGTTTCCAGCTTGCCGCAGATCACCCGGAGGAACAGATCCTCTGGCTTTCTCCATCCCGTTACATATTTGATACGCAGCTGGAAAATCTCGCGGAGGCGTCCGGCGGCGAAGTACCGGGCAATATCACTTTTCTGACTTATGCCAAGCTGATGTTGATGGATGAACGGGAAATCGACGGTCTTTGTCCTGCGTATATCATCCTTGATGAGTTCCATTGCTGCGGGGCTCAGATGTGGGGGCAGGGCGTCAGCCGGCTTCTGGAATATTATCCTGATACGCCCGTTCTCGGTTTATCCGCCACAAACATCCGCTACCTCGATAACCGGAGGGATATGGCCGATGAACTGTTTGACGGGAACATCGCATCAGAGATCACGCTTGGTGAAGCCATTGTGAGAGGTATCCTGAACCCGCCCAAATATGTGCTCTCTGTTTTTAAGTATGAAGAAGATCTGAAGAAATATGAAAAAAGGATCCGGAAAGACAGAAGCAAAGCAGTCCGGGACGAAGGCGAAAAATATCTGGAGGCGCTGCGGCGCGCTCTGGAGAACGCCGACGGTCTGGACGTTATCTTTGAGAAACATATGACCGACCGGACCGGCAAATACATTGTATTCTGCGCAAATAAAGAGCATATGGACGAGATGATGGAACATACGGAATGGTTTGCGAAGGTAGACCGGCATCCGCATATCTATTCGCTGTATTCTGCGGACCCTGCGGCGGACAGTGAGTTTGAGGCTTTCAAAGCAGACGATGATCAGAGTCATTTGAAGCTTCTGTATTGTATCGATGCTCTGAACCAGGGCATCCATGTTCCTGATATCAGCGGGGTAATCCTGCTTCGGCCGACGGTTTCCCCGACTGTTTATAAACAGCAGATCGGACGGGCCTTATCGGCGTCCAAACGAAAGGACGCCGTTATCTTCGATATCGTATTGAATATTGAAAATCTATACTCGATCGGTGCCGTAGAGGAAGAGATGGAGATCGCCACGGCGTATTACCGGGATCTGGGTGAGAGCGGATATGTAGTGAACGAGCATTTTAAGGTCATCGACGAGGTGCATGACTGCCTCGAACTGTTTGACCGTCTGAACGATGTGCTGGGGGCTTCCTGGGAAATCATGTATGGAAAGGCAAAGGCTTATTATGACGCGAAGAACCATCTGGACATCCCGCACCGGTATATAACGGAGGACGGCTATTCTCTCGGCGCCTGGGTGAGCGCTCAGCGGGCTGTCCGGGCAGGCACGATGCACGGGAGTCTTTCAGAAGAACAGATACACAGGCTCGACAGCATTGGAATGGTCTGGGAAAGCCGCACAGAGCTTGCATGGAACCGGAATTATCATGCGGCGGAGAATTATTACGCGGAAAACGGCGTGCTGGATGTGCCCGGTAATTACGTAACAGAAAATGGTGTCCGTCTTGGCGAATGGCTGAAGTGCCTGCGCAAATGGAAAAATGCCGGGGCGCACCGGAATTATCTGACTCCTGAAAGGATACGGCAGCTGGATCAGATCGGTATGGTCTGGGACATGCTGGATTACTACTGGGAGCGTTCCTATCAGGCGGCATACAAGTATTTCCTTGAACACAGGAATCTGGATGTGCCGGCAAAATATGTAACGGAGGACGGCATCCGGTTAGGCGCATGGATACAGCGGCTACGTTTTGCGGGGAATGGGGAGAAAAAGGAAACCTCGCTCACAGCTGATCAGATCAAACGCCTGGATGCCATCGGTATGATCTGGTCGGACCGCAACGAACGGCAGTGGGATCAATACTATGAGAAGGTCAGACAGTATTATCAGCGGCACGGGACACTCTCCATGCCGCAGCAATATGTCATGGACGGTATGAAGATCGGGAGCTGGCTTTCACGGCAGAAGGCGGCATACCGCGCCGGGCGGTTATCAGAACGACGAGCCGGAAAGATGGAGGCGATCGGTGTCGGCCAAAAGACCGATCCATGGGAATATAAGGTTGCGCTTGCAAAGAAATACATGGAAGAAAACCATACGAAAAATATTCCGCAAAATGTAGTTATTGAAGGTGTCTGGCTGGGTAAATGGCTTACTGTCCAACGAAAGGCACTGAAAAACGGAACACTGAATCCGGAGCAGGTAAAGCTGTTAGAAGGCGTCCCGATGCGGACGAAAAATGAGGAACAGTGGGAAAACGCATATGAACAGGCCAGAGCCTATTTTGAAAAGAACGGGAATCTGCTTGTATCAAAGAGATACGTAACCGACACAGGCTATGGACTCGGCAACTGGATTTACCGTCAGCGGCAGCTGCGGCGGGACGGAAATCTGACAGATGAGCAGGTGCAAAGGCTGGATGCCATCGGTTTTATCTGGGATATAAAGAAAACGGCTGTGTAAAAGACTGATCTTTTGCACAAAAAAAGTCGGCTGTTTTTCTGCGATCAAAATACAACATAAACTGTATTTAGTAATAGATACAAAGCCGGTTATCAACAGATCGTTGCTTCGTCGCGGCTGTGATGCCGGATGTCATCGTGTAGCTATGACCTGCGCTGAATGAAGGGCGGGATGGCGAAGCTATACTTCTCAGGCAGGAAAGGTATTGGGGCTGCCGTATTAAGAGACAAAAGAAGGATGAGTTATGTATAGAAAAGAAACAGAAGGATGGTTAAAACATTATGATTTCATATTGTTAGACCTGATCTGTCTGCAGATTGCTTTCGTGCTGGCTTATGCGCTGAGCGGCCACGGGTTTCATCCGTATGGGCGATGGCTGTATCGGAACATGGGAATCTGGATGATCTTCGCGGATTTCATTGTCATGTTTTTCCTGAACACTTTTCACAGGGTAATCAAGCGCGGGCTTCGGGAGGAATTTGTTTTTACCGTACGGCATGTCGCTGTTTTGTGCTGCCTGTCGGTTTTGTACCTTTTTATCCTGCGGCGGGGAAGCGATTATTCGCGTCTGGCGATGTTCTGGACGTTTCTTCTCTACGCGGTGATCAGCTACATTGTACGTATACTCTGGAAACAGTATCTGCAAAGGAAACGTGCATCGGGCGGCGGCCGGACCCTGCTGGTCGTCACGGCGCCGGAGATTGCAGAGTCCGTGATCGAGAATTTAAAGAAAAATAATTACGCCGGCTACACGATTGCCGGTGTTGTGCTGGCGGATGCAAATTGCGGTGGTATAGACCGAGAGGATGCAGATGGCATAAACACAGAATACCATGCGCGAAAGAAAGATATGATCGGGGATATCCCGGTTGTCGCAGACAGTGGAAATGCCGCCATGTATGTATGCCGCGAATGGATTGATGAAGTGATGGTCGTCCCGCCTGAGAATGCGGAATTCCCGCAGAAGCTGATGGATGAATTGCGGGAAACCGGCGTGACGATCCATATGAATCTGGCAAAGCTATCGAACGGAACCGGGGTGAAACAGTTTGTCGAGGACATCGGCGGTTTCACCGTCCTCAGCACCAGTATCAACTATGCGTCCAGCAGACAGCTCACTTTAAAAAGGGGCATGGATATCCTGGCGGGGCTGGTTGGAAGCCTGATCACGGGGATCCTTTTTCTGTTTGTGGCGCCGGTCATCCGCAAAGAATCACCCGACCCGGTATTCTTCACGCAGGAGCGTGTGGGGGAAAACGGTAAAAAATTCCGGATCGTCAAATTCCGCAGCATGTATATGGATGCGGAGGAGCGGAAGGCGGAACTGCTGAAACAGAACAAGATGTCAGACGGAAAGATGTTCAAGATGGATTTCAACCCGAGGGTGATCGGCAACCGGATCCTGCCGGACGGAACCCGAAAAACCGGGTTCGGACAGTTTTTGAGGGATAGCAGTCTGGATGAGTTCCCACAGTTTTTCAATGTGCTGAAAGGGGACATGAGTCTGGTCGGGACACGGCCTCCGCTGGTGGGGGAAGTGTCGGAGTATGAGTTGCATCATCGGGCAAGGCTGTCCATAAAGCCGGGCATCACGGGGCTCTGGCAGGTCAGCGGGCGGAGCGATATCACGGATTTTGAGGAAGTGGTGCGGCTGGACCGGAAGTATATCAGTGAGTGGAGTTTGTTGCTGGATATCAAGATACTGTTTAAGACGGCGTGGGTTGTGGTGAAGAGGAAAGGGTCATCGTAAAATGCGTTTTTTACAAGGCCCTGACGTGCAGTCGGGATGACCACATGGGAGGACCTTGTAATAAGCATCATTCAGGAGGGTGCTTAGATGAAAATGGAATATCGGTCACGTATTCTCACGAAGAATCTTCAAGTATTGCTCGTAAGAATAGACTCTTGCTTTCGTTCCTTTTGTGTTCTTCAGAAGAATACCCAGACGGCAAAAGTCTGAGACATATCTGGCGGCAGTATTGTATGCCATATTAAGAGTGGCAGCGGTTTTCTGAATTTCTATGATAGGATTTTGCTCCAGATACGAAAAAAGATGCATAGCGTTTTTCCTGGAGCGGGTTCCAAAGGAATCGGTGACAAGCTGCCGGTTGCTGTCGTGAAGCATAGATAATTGATCGACGGTTCGAATGGCATCTTCGGCAGAGGCAGCAACTGCACGGAGGAAAAACCTGATCCACTGCTCGTAGTTGCCCGTTCGCCTGACTTCAGACATACGATCATAATACTCAACACGATTCTGTTTGAGATACCAGGAAAGATATAGTGCGGGTGAAGAAAGCACATGTTTTTCCATCAGGTAGAGGGTGATAATCAACCTCCCGATTCGGCCATTTCCGTCCAGAAATGGATGGATCGTCTCGAACTGATAATGAATCAATGCAATACGGATTAGATGGTCTATGGAGTCTTCCTCATTGATGAACTTCTCCAGGTCAGACATAGTTTCAATCATATCCTGTGGGTTTGGCGGGATATAGCGGGCATTTTTCAATGTGCTGCCCTGGCCGCCGATCCAGTTTTGGGAGTAGCGAAACTCGCCAGGATTTTTTTCCTGACCGCGAACGTTCTCCATCAGGACAGCGTGTGTTTCGCGGATTAGCCGATTGCACAGCGGCAGAGACTGAAGGCGATTTGCGGCAAAATCAACAGCTCGAATGTAATTGACGACATCAGCTACATCACGATTCGCATTCTCTTCTAACAATGGGTCGAGAATATCATCTAAGGTAGCCTGTGTGCCCTCAATCTGCGATGAGAGCAGAGCTTCTTTCCGAACATACATAGACACAAAGAGCTGCATATTGGGAATGCGCTTTGTGAGACCATCCAGAAGTGTGAGCTGGCTGTGAGCAGAAATCAAAAGCTGCGTCATTTCCTCATCGATGTTTATCGGAGGGGCTGGAGGAAGAGAGGCGGGGAGAAATGACTGGTAAGCCATATCCCCGGACAGGTTTGTAACAAATTTTCCAGCGCGTATTTTATTCTCCATTGAGATACCAACCTTTCTGTGAATTTGAAATTGCTGATTTAATTTTAACCGAGCTGTTTCAGAAAATCAAGAGAATCTGAAATATAGAGAACCAGCAATTTCAAGTTCAAGCAAAAAACAGAAATAACAAGAATGAAACAGGACGGCGGTTTTCAATTTCACACAAAGAAGAATTGCGTACATCTGAGTATTTATGAAAAGGCTTTGCCGCCGACTGATGAAATTGCTGTTTGATAAGCGGTTCGATTGGATGGAGAAGCCGGACTTTTTGAAAAGCGTCTTGAAAGCAGAAGGTAAAGAACTGTGGATGATAGACGGGTGAGAGAATGTTTACCCAACAAAAAAAGTTTTAAATCTCAGCGTCAGCGCCAGTATAAAAC
>JAJQFQ010000018.1 GCA_021201035.1 Clostridiales bacterium | reverse complement strand
AGGATTTCGTCCTCATTTGAATCAAGATTGCGAACTCGTTTCGCAATTACCTATTGTATACATCACTTTTTACAAACAGAAATGACTTATCTACAGTTATTATGATCACTATCTATGGAATGTTTCCTTACGCAAGATTCTCTCATTTCCTATTTTATCTCAGGTTTTTCCTGAATTGTATGTAATAAAAAACAATAATTGCACTCAAAAAAGTGCAATTCACACATTTCTAATAATTTTTTAACAAATATTTTATGTTTTATGGTAAAATGTTATAGAAATCGCGCAGAAGAACATCTGTGCAAAGCTAAAGGAGCATACAGATTATGAAATTGTCATTAAGCATCATTCTGGCCTTTTGTCCTCAGTATGAGTACGAGACACAGAAAGCTGATCTGTCCGCCGTCTGTGAGGGAATCACTTTATTTGACCGTGATTTCTCATATGTTCCGAACCGGCATTACCTCCAGCTCATTCCCTCCCAGATGCTTTTGAAAAACCTGCCCGACATTTTAAACAGTCCGGTTCTGACTCAGAGTACACTTGTATGCGCCTGCCCGGATCGCAGTATACTTCCGAAGGATCTGCCCGAAGACTTATCCATTGTCTTTTTATTTACACAGGATTCTTTCCGAATGGTCTTTAACCGGCTGCTGCATGTTTTCCAGATTTTTGAAAACTGGGACAAAACCCTGCATGTCATGACATTGAACCGAAAGCCGGTTCAGGAACTGCTCGATACTTCCGGTGAATTTCTGAAATATCCCACGCTGATTCTGGATCCGGATTTCTCTGTCATCGCCCGGTTCCAAAAGCCCGGTTCGGATAACGAGCTGATCCGGCAAATTTCAGAGCTTGGCTATATGACCCCGGAAATGATGACATCTCTGCGGAATCTGGGTCTGTTTCCTGCATCCGAGCTTTCCGGAACTCCCGTCATCAGCCGTTACAAACTAAAAGAAGAACAAAACTATTACAGCATTCTGTACCGATACAACACCCCGAACCGCCTGCTTGCCTATGCACTGATTTTTCACTGTGAAGAAGATCCCAGGGAAGAGTATATTCATCAGACCAACATTCTGTCAGAAAACCTGAATCTGTACTTCCGCCAGGAAAACAATTTCCACCAGTTTTCCACGGAAACCTATGAATCATTTCTGGGAAAAATACTTGATCATCCGGAAGAAATCAATCTGAAACAGCTGGAGGATCAGATTAAAAACATACCGGAGATCCATCTGAACGGTCAGTTTCTGCTGGCCCGGACAGAATGGGACGACACAGATAACTATTGGAAATCCTTCACCTGCTGGAACCTGAAAAATTCCGGTCTCGGACTGAAACCCTTTATTTACCGGGACTCCCTGTATATTTTGCGGGATATCACAAATCAGGAAAACATCCGGGATTTTCTGACTTCCGATGAGAAGTCCGTTTTTGAGGAAAGCTTTCAGCGGCAGCACACGTTTGTCTGTGCAGTCAGCAACGCATTTTTTTCTCTGACAGAACTGCCTGTTGCCGTATCTCAATGCGAAAAAACCATGAAACTGGCAACCTCAAGCAGCAGCAGGGAAAATACTTATATCCGGTTTGAAGATATCTCTATCCGTTATCTGGTTCGTGAGTTGAAAGACAGCGAAGCTTTGAACCTGGTCACCTCGCCCGGTTACCAGAAGCTCAAACAATATGATACAGAACACCACAGCGATCTGTGCAGCATCTTCATGCACTACCTGCAAAACAACCGGAATATTAACCAGACGGCGGCCATGACCTATTTGCATCGAAATACGGTGTTGAACAAGATCAAGCAGGCCGTATCCGTCATGCAGGATGAATGTGAATCCTACCAGTCAATAACCGCCTTTATTATGTCATATCTGAAAGACCGGAAATCAATCTGAAACAAAGCCAATAACCGGCAACTGCCCGCCATAATGCGAACGACTGCCGGTTACTGATTATTTTACATCTGTACAAATATTCGTACATTTTAATTCTGCTGTGCCGGAATCTTATAAGAGCTCTTCAGCGATACGATCCGGTTAAACACCAATGCTTCTTCTGCGGAATCCTTTGCATCCACGCAGAAAAACCCGTTTCTCACAAACTGGAAGCTGTCATATGCCTTCGCCGTCCGAAGCGACGGCTCCACAAAACAATGCTCCCGCACAGTCAGAGAATTCGGATTCAGGTTCAGACTGCCGTCCTCATTATAGACGCCCTTCTCCTCATCAATAATATTCTCATACAGACGTACCTCCGCCCGAATGGCCGTTGCGGCATCCGCCCAATGAATTGTTCCGCGCACTTTACGCCCGTCCGGGCTGTTGCCGCCGCGGCTCTCCGGATCATACGTGCAGTGAACCACTGTCACATTCCCTGCATCATCAGTCTCATATCCGGTGCAGGTGACAAAATAGGCGCTCATCAGGCGTACTTCGTTGCCCGGATACAGACGACGATATTTCTTCGGCAGTTCTGCCATGAAATCCTCTCTCTCAATATAAAGTTCTCTGCCGAAAGGTACCAGCCGTTTGCCCATTTCAGGATTCTCCGGATTGTTATCGATCTCCAGTTCCTCCGTCTGTCCCTCCGGATAATTATCAATCACCAGACGCACCGGATCCAGAATCGCCATGGCGCGGGGCGCGGTCAGCTTCAGATCCTCACGAATGCAATACTCCAGCATCGCGTAATCCACAGAACTCTGGCTCTTGGAGATTCCGCACAGTTCGACAAATTTTTTGATAGAGGAAGGTGTAAATCCTCTCCTTCTGAGAGCGGCAATAGAAACAAGCCGCGGATCGTCCCATCCGTCAATAATGCCCTCCTCCACCAGTTTCTTAATATAGCGTTTGCCTGTCACCACATTTGTCAGGTAAAGCTTCGCAAACTCAATCTGCTTCGGCGGATGCTCAAATCCAACCTCGCGTACTACCCAGTCATACAGCGGGCGGTGATCTTCAAACTCCAGCGTACAGATCGAGTGTGTCACACCCTCAAATGCATCCTCCAACGGATGCGCAAAATCATACATCGGATAGATGCACCAGGTATCCCCCGTCCGGTGATGCGTCATATGCGCCACACGGTAGATGATCGGATCCCGCATGTTAATATTGGGAGATGCCATATCGATCTTTGCCCGAAGTACCTTCTCGCCGTCTTTATAAACGCCGTTTTTCATATTCTCAAACAATTCCAGATTCTCTTCCACACTGCGGTCGCGATACGGACTGTTCTTCCCCGGCTCCTTCAGCGTGCCGCGATACTCCCGAATCTCCTCCGGCGTCAGATCACAGACATAGGCCTTTCCCTTTTTGATCAGCTTCACCGCCGCCTCATACATCTGTTCGAAATAATCAGAAGCAAAAAACAGGCGATCCTCCCAGTCAGCGCCGAGCCACGCGATATCCGCTTTAATCGACTCCACAAACTCTTCCTTTTCTTTCGTCGGATTCGTATCGTCAAAACGCATATTAAACCTGCCGCCATACTCCTGCGCCAGTCCGTAATTCAGAAGGATAGACTTTGCATGTCCGATGTGAAGGTAGCCGTTCGGCTCCGGCGGAAAACGGGTGCATACCGTCTCGCAGTTTCCCTCCGCTATATCCTGATCAATGATCTGCTCTATAAAATTTCTTGAAATTGTTTCATTC
>JAJQFQ010000049.1 GCA_021201035.1 Clostridiales bacterium | reverse complement strand
GTCATATATTGTTCACAAAGAGAGATTATGATGATTATAGATCATGCGAAACTGATCTAAACGCTGTAACCAGTTTCGCCAGGCATTGCCATGAAAAGGAAAACCGATCCAAACGAGAGGATAAACATCATGAAATACATTACATTTACCGTTCCGTGCTATAATTCAGAAGATTATCTGACAAGATGCGTCGAATCCCTGCTGCCCGGCGGAGATGATGTGGAGATTATTCTGATCGACGACGGTTCCACCGACCGAACCCCCGGGATCATCGATACCTATGCGGAAAAGTATCCCTGCATCGTCCGGGCCGTACATAAGGAAAACGGCGGCCACGGCTCTGGCGTCAATGCCAGACTGGAACTGGCGACGGGCGTCTATTTCAAAGTCGTTGATTCAGACGACTGGCTTGACGCGGCAGCTTACCGGACCATACTCCGGACGATCCGCAAGCATGTAAGCTTTACCACCGGACGGCCGCTGCCGGATCTTTATATCACAAACTATGTATACAATCATCTGGATGAAGGCAAAGCACACCGCCAGAGTTTTTCCAATCTGTTCCCTGAAGAAAAGCTGTGCTCATGGGAAGATATGGGTCATATATTTCCCTCACAGTGTATGATCATGCATGCCCTCGTCTACCGGACTGAACTGCTGCGTATGTGCGGCGTGCGTCTGCCAGAGCATACCTTTTACGTTGACAATATCCTTGCCTTTGAACCGCTCCCCTATGCAAAGCACCTTTACTATGTGAACATCGACCTGTACCAGTATTACATCGGCAGAGCAGATCAGTCCATTAACGAATCTGTGCTCATCGGCCGGCTGGATCAGTATGTCCGCGTGATTGACCATATTCTGGATCATACGGATCTGGCAAAATTAAAAGAAGATCAGCCAAAGCTGGCAAAATATCTGTACAATTTTCTGGCTCTCATGGTCGGAACCGTCTCCTCTCATTATACAATCGCCGGCACGCCGGAAGCCGCTCTGGACAGAGAACAATTCTGGGACAATATGCGGGAGAAGAGCCCGAAACAATATCACTGCCTCCGGCGAACATTGGTAGGCAAAGCTACTCACCCGAAAACAAAAGCCGGAAACAAATTCATGCTCGCAGCCTTCCGGTTGGTACGGAAATATTACAAGTTTCAATGAACACACAAATACGGCATAGTTCCAAATGCCCCGCTGTCATCTGCTGACAAACGGGGCATTTTCATACGAATCGTCTATGGCTGCTGCGCAGTCATCACGATCCGTGAAAGTTGGTTTCTTCAATCATGCACATGTATTGCTTACTCTGACCGCACAAACGTATTCGCTTCCTCTTCGCCGCGCAGGACACGCAATCCGCCGAGCGCCAGAGATTCCATCTCATTCTCGCCCGGATACACGGTCACCGGTGCAATCCACTCTACATTTTTCTTCACCTCATTCGTGAAATATTCCGAATATGCGATACCTCCGGTCAGCACAATACCCTCGATATCTCCGGCTACGGTAGCAGCCTCCTCGCCAACGCAGCGCGCCACATTGAGCGCCATGGCGTCATAGATCAGCTTCGCATTCTCATCGCCGGCCTTTATCATCTTCTCCACCTCACGGCTGTCATTCACGCCGAGGTGCGCCACCAGACCGCCTCTGGATTTCAGCTTCTTCAACATCTCCTTCGTCGTCATGCCGGACTCTCCGAAATAACTGGTAAAAGACTGGATCGGCAGCCCGCCGGAACGCTCCGGAGCGAACGGGCCATCCTCATCATTAATGATATCGGCAACCTTTCCGCCGTACTGCAGGGTAACGGAAATGCCTCCGCCCAGATGAACCACGATCAGCTTGCAATCTTTATATGCCTTGCCGTGCTCGCGCGCATATTTCATTGCAGCCGCACGGGTATTCAGATTATGTCCGATACCTTTTCTGGTAACTTCCTTCAGACCCGTGATCTTTAAGATCGGCCACATCTCGTCCACCGTCACACCGTCATAGATAAACGCCGGAATACCGAGCGGAGTCGCTATGGATTCCGCAATCACAGCGCCCAGATTCGAAGCATGCTCCATGGCCGGCTTGTTCTTCAGCTGCCATACCATATCGTCATTAACGACATAAGCACCCGCTTTCACCGGTGGAAGCAGACCGCCGCGCGCCACGATACCGGTCAGTTCCTCAAGCTTTACCCCCTTGTCCTTCAGAACCTCCAGAATCATCTCCTTCCGGAACTCATACTGATCTACAATCAGATCATACTGCGCGATCACATCCGCGGAATGAGAAATGCTTTCCACAAAAATCTGGTTCTCATCTTCGTAATAAGCAATCTTTGTGGAAGTAGAACCCGGGTTCAGAATAAGTAACTTGTCCATTGTAAAATCCTCCTCTTTTATTTTTTATATGTTTTATATCATATCATACAATTTATATTGTGTACATTCCTAATTTTTAAAAAATGATTTCCGTCAATGATATTTTATATTTATTTCACTTGCGGGAAATCCATATCCGAGATATGATAAGAAAGGCGAAACTGCGCTGCCGCGCCGCTTCGCCGAATTCTATTACAGAGGGTACATATATGACTTTAAAACCGACGCTTATTGACTATTTAAAAGATAAAGCCATTAACTCTCCCGATCAGGTTTTCTTCCGTTTTGTCGATTACGACGACGATGCACAGACCTGGATTCAGGAGAAACACACCTATCAGGAGTCCTGGCACAGAGCACTGGAGATCGCTTACATGCTGCGCAAGCGGGGACTGCGTCCCGGCGACCGTGCGGTGATTTTTTCCATGCAGGACTTCGGAACCGCAATTGCGGTATACGGATGTATGATGGCGGGCGTAGTATTCACGATCATCCCGCCGCCATTGGATGAGGACAAGACAGAACGGCTTATATCTGTCTTAAAGTCCTGCCATCCGAAAGCGCTGATTTCAAATTATGCTCTGGAGCAGGGCTCCGATGTGAATATCACCGGCCGACTTTTAAAGGAAGCGTTCCGCGATACCATCCGGTTGAAACGCATTTATACCGACCGGCTCGAACCCTACCGCCGCGAAGACGTCATCGTCCCGACGAATCCGGATCAGCTCGTTTATCTGCAGTATACCTCTGGTTCCACGAAAGCGCCGAAGGGCGTCCGCGTGACCTGGAAAAACCTCATGAAGAATCTCGAGCAATGCTATACCAGCTTAAATCTCGACAACGTTTCTCTGGCCACCTGGGTTCCGTTTTTCCACAATCTGGGACTGGTCGTTACAATCTGCATGCCGCTTCTCGCGACAAACTCGAAGGGCTATTATCTGCAGACATTACGCTTTCTGGAAAACCCGAAGCTGTGGATCCGTCTGATCTCAGATTTTAAGATTACGCTGACCGTCGGTCCGGGTTCAGCCTACGATGCCTGCACGCGCATTTTCTCCGAAGAGGAAGCCGCAAAATATTCGCTCGGTCAGGTAACCCATTTTATGAACGGCTCCGAATTTATCAGCGCCAAAAATATGGCCTGCTTTACGGAGATGTTCCACTGCGCGCCGAATGCCATGGCGCCCGGCTACGGCGTATCGGAAAATGTCTGCCTGGCCACATTTGCCAGTCAGGATTACCGCACTCTGACGCTGGATTATGAGGCCTATCAGAAAAACCGCGCGGTTATTGCAGCAGGTG
>JAJQFQ010000230.1 GCA_021201035.1 Clostridiales bacterium | reverse complement strand
GTTCATATGCCCGGGTGATAATGAGGAAAAGTACATGGATTTTCAGAAATGAATGGAAGTGCATGTGCTTTTCTGCTATATTCATAATGGAACATGATATGCGACGGAATAGAATCAGGAAGTTCCGAGTTATTTCGATGAAAAAGAGGGGAAAGTCAGAGTGATAAGAGACAAAATTGATGTACATGCGCACTATTTACCGCCTGCCTATAATGCCATGCTGGAACGGCGCGGGATGAAATTTCTGGATGGAGGTTTTCCGAAACCGGATTGGAATGAGGAGATACAGCTGGCATCCATGGAACAGCTGGGAATCGGTTACAGCGTCCTTTCTATCTCATCTCCGCATTTGCACATGGGGGATACGGCGGAAGCCATCGAGGTCGCGCGTGCCTCCAATGAATACGGTGCGGCGCTGGTAAAAAAGTATCCGTCAAGATTTGCCGTCATGGCAAGCCTTCCGCTGCCGGAAATCGAGGCTTCCGTGGAGGAGGTCAGATATTGCAGGGATACACTTCACGTAAATGGTTTCTCACTGTTGACAAATTATCACGGTATTTATTTGGGGAACCCGGTTTTGGAACCGGTTATGGAAGAATTGAACCGCGGCGGGTGTATGGTGTCGATTCATCCGACTGAACCGGCTACCGTTCCGCAGGGAGTCAATGAGAATCTTCCCTATCCGCTTATGGAGTTTTTCTTTGACACAACCAGGACGGTGATGAACCTTATTCTGACAGGTACTGTAAAAAGATATCCGAAGATTCGGTTCATTATTCCACATGCGGGCGCTTACCTTCCTGTTCTTTCCGATCGGGTGGCTCCCATGTCAAAAATGCTCATTCCTGAGGGTAATATCGATATTGCAGAATGTCTGGCCAGACTCTATTATGATCTGGGCGGCGTTGTCATGCCGAAGCAATTCGGCAATTTGCGGCAGATTGCGGCGGACAGCCATATCCTGTATGGCAGCGATACACCTTTTACACCGCTCCCACTCTGTATGAAACTGGCGGAAGACATGGATCGTGGATTGGATGATGAGACGGCTGATCTGGTTTATCGAAAAAATCCGCTGGCATTATTTCCGGGGGCAGTATCCAATGAGTTATAGTGTATACGAATTGTGCTTGCCTTTTTCCGTCTGCCTGTGTATCCTGTTATTGAAATGTCTGCTTCGCAGTCATTACCATATCAGGAAAGAAGGATGATACAATGAGAGAAGCTATCAATGTAAACAATGCGCCCGCGGCGTTAGGCCCCTATGTTCACGCGGTAAAAGCAGGAGAACTGATTTTCCTTTCCGGGCAGTTGGGTTTAAATCCCGCGGACGGAAGCCTTCCGGATAGCGTGGAGAATCAGACCAGACAGAGTATGGAAAATATCAAAACGGTGCTGGAGGGATGCGGGTCAGATCTGGCTCATGTGGTAAAGACGACGATTTTTCTGGCGGATCTGGCGGATTTCGGAAAAGTAAATGAGATTTACGGTTCCTATTTCGCGGATGCATATCCCGCCCGCTCCTGTGTGGAGGTGTCGGCTTTGCCGAAAGGCGGTCTGGTTGAGATTGAGGTTGTTGCGGCGGTTGACTGAGAATATCAAAAGCATTCGTAACTGTTGTTCAGTACCTTCACAGTTACAGGCATTCTCCTGTATATTTCAGCAACTCAAAGGAGAGGAGGAGCTTTAAACGCATTTCGGGGTCATCTAAATCCAGATGATAGCTGTCTTCCATCTGTTTGATATGATAAATGACGTTGTTCCGATGCATGCCGAGTTTATTTGCGACTTCTGTTAATTTCCGGTCGCAGTTCAGATATTCATAGAGTATCTGCAGCTGCTGCCGGGATTTTTTTGACTTATTTTCCAGCATGGCGCGCACAGCGGGTTCACAGTAGGAAAACGCAAGATCGCCGGAGATGTTCATCAGAAACAGATCGGCCAGCCAGTAATCCTCATAAAAGCAGTACATGGTATCCGTTTTCCCGTGTAAAAGACGGCAGACATTTTCCGCCTGAATCCAGGCATCGGCGAACTGTCCGATGGTGGTGAACGGTTTGCTGAAATACAGAGTCAGCCTCCGGTTCAGGAAATCCTTCAGAATCTGCCCGAACAGACCGGAAAAATAGTCCTTATAGCTGACCTCCCGGAATTTCGGCAGGAGATACAGGATGACAATGTGATCCTTATAGGGGAAAATCCGGCAGTTGATCATGTTGTTGCGCAGTACCTGAATGAAATAATTTTCCGAGGGTTTTCGGGTAATATCGGAGTGAATCGTTATCACGACAAAATTGCCCTCATAATCGAGATCGTTGTATGCGAGACGCTCCCGAATCTGTTCTTTGGGTGTTTTCGGGTTGTCCAGCAGATCCATGAGGAAATAATCTGTGACGGAACGGTTGCAAAGAAAGTCTGTGTGCTGTTTTTCCAGCAGATTCTGTACGCTGTCACAGAAGATGCGGAACAGCTGTTCTGCATAACTGCGGGGACAATCCCCGGTGTCGAGCATTACACAGTAAGCGGCCAGTTCGTTGTGGATGTTGATGGCGATGGCATAATCATCATGTTCCCGGAACTGGTCGACCATACCGGCGGCCATGCCGGTATTATCCATCTGTTCGAAAATATGTGTTTTGTCAAAATATTTGACAGCCTCCATATCCAGATAACCGTTGGCAATCGTCGCCTGAAAAATATGGTCATCCAGACTGCTCTGGTTTTGGGACCAGGCAAGCAGTTTCAATGCCGGGTCATAGATCAGGACGGGGAAGGTGATAATCTCTGCGGAGAGATCAATCAGCTCCTGAAAACCGGCATTGCGGAAAACGGCGAAATCCAGACTGCGTTCCCAGTCAAGAAAGATATTGTAGCATTTCAGCAGTTGGTTAAAAGCATCGGCCAGTTCCAGATCGGTGTTGATTTGGATAATGGAGGATGTGTCTGGCGTGGTGTGATTTTGAGGAGAATCTGTTGGCGCGTCTCCGTTGCCGGAAATACTGTCACAGAAGCAGAGAATAGTTCCGTTTTGCGGACATTGTATATGGATATCCTCCGGTTTCTCATCTGTGACATAGAGATATTCCGCGGACAGTTCTTTCGGATGGCGCGGCAGAAGCTGTATGCCGGAGATGACCTGATTGCCAGAGGTATATGTTAATTCTGCATTTTGTGGTTGCTGTGGATGTTCCTGAAAAAACAGGGTCAGGATCATTTCTAAAGTGATTTTCATGGCATGCTTCTTCCTTTCCGATTACAATAGTAAACACTCATGCGCTGCTGATGCAGCACGCCAACATCTATGAAAGTCGATTGCAGCTCTGCATAAGTTCGATTACGGAAATCAAAGATTTCCTATCTCACTTATCCGCAGCAAGCTACTCCCGCAATCGCTGCCGGTATTGCTCTGCATAAGCTCTCACTAAATTCGCATTTCATGCTCATTAAGGGAGAGCATTATCGCAATCCGCGCTATCGCGCTACTTGCTCATACCTTCTTGGTCGTCGAATATCCAGCCATCCGGGTGTGCAAGCACCCCCATCTGACTGTTTACTCACGACACTTTCATTGTAAATATAACATACCCCCGGAAAAATATAATATTGTAATATCTTACAAAAATCCTACGAAAAATGAAATTTTAAATTCCACTCTCTCAACTCCCGGTGGAAATAAGTCCT
>JAJQFQ010000054.1 GCA_021201035.1 Clostridiales bacterium | reverse complement strand
TTTATAGGGTTGGGATGAGGATTGAGCTTATGCAAAGCTGGTCATGAATGGAGCGCTTAAAAGTTGCGGAGGAGAAAAATGAATTTTTCAGGGAAACGGGTTCTTGTATTCGGAACCGGCATCAGCGGCATTGCAGCCGCGGGATTATTGCAGAAAAAACAGGCGGACGTGGTTTTGTTTGACGGAAATGAATCGCTGGAGACAGATCGCGTCCTGGCGAATTTTGAGAATGCGGACGGCATTCATTTTTATAAAGGCGAGCTTCCGGAGGAGGTAAAACGCCATCTGGATCTGGCTGTTCTGAGCCCGGGCATACCGGTTGATCTGCCGCTTGTGTGCGACCTGCGCGATGCGGGCGTACCGATCTGGGGAGAGGTGGAGCTTGCGTGGCAGTGCGGGAAGGGCACTGTCCTCGCGATCACCGGCACCAACGGTAAAACGACTACGACTTCACTGCTCGGTGAGATTATGAAGCATGCCTGTTCTCAGGTGCAGGTGGTCGGGAATATCGGCATTCCCTATGCAGATGTCGCGGATGATATGACGGATCAAACCGTGACGGTGGCAGAGATCAGCAGTTTTCAGCTGGAGACTATAGAGGATTTCTGCCCGGATGTCTGTGCAATACTCAATATCACGCCAGATCATCTGAACCGCCATCACACGATGGAGAATTATATTGCGGCCAAAATGCGCATCGCTGAAAACCAGCGCGGGAATCAGGTCTGCGTACTGAATTACGAGGATGAGATCCTGAGAGAGATGGCGGACCGTATTCCGGCAAAGGTAGTCTGGTTTTCCAGCTGCCGGTCTCTTGAGTCCGGTTTTTATCTGGAAGGAAACCATATCCTGTACGCGGACGGAAAGACGGTTGAGAAGGTGATAGACACCGAAGAACTGAATATTCTCGGCCGCCACAATTATGAGAATGTTATGGCTGCCGCGGCCATGGCGGTCAGCTGCGGGGTTCCGCTGGAGCGCATACGCGAGACATTGCGGACGTTTCAGGCGGTGGAACACCGTATCGAGTATGTGACGGAGAAACGGGGCGTGCGGTTTTATAACGATTCCAAGGGAACGAATCCGGACGCTGCCATCAAAGGAATTCAGGCGATGGATCGCCCGACCTGTCTGATCGGCGGCGGTTATGACAAGGATTCCGAATATACGGAATGGATCAACAGCTTTGACGGAAAGGTGAAGCTGCTGGTTCTGATCGGACAGACGAGAGAAAAGATCGCCGCGCAGGCGGAAAACTGCGGATTTACGGATTACGTTTTTGCCGACAGCCTGCATGAGGCGGTCGATATCTGCTATCAAAAGGCGGAGCCGGGGGACGCTGTTCTGCTCTCGCCGGCCTGCGCAAGCTGGGGCATGTTTCCGAATTATGAGGTGAGAGGAAAAATGTTCAAGGAAATGGTTCACACATTAGAGGAGTAGTCTGTATGAATCGTCGTCCGAAAAAGGAAAAGACAATCACATATTTTGATTACAGTCTGTTGTTTCTGATCATTTTTCTGCTGGGATTCGGGCTGGTCATGCTTTACAACGTCAGCGCTTATGAGGCGCAGAGCGAGTTTGGTGATGCCACCTATTATCTGAGGCATCAGGCACGCAATATAGCTGTCGGTCTGGTACTTATGTTTATGGTGTCGCGCATACCATACCGCTGGTGGAAAAAAGCCGGGCCGCTGGTTTACCTGATTGCGTTTCTTCTCTGCGCGGCTGTTATTTTTGCTGGAAGCGACGCGAACGGTTCCACCAGATGGCTGGAGATCGGGCCGATCTCTTTTCAGCCGTCGGAGATAGCGAAGATAGCTGTTATCATTTATATGGCGGCGGTTTTAAGTAAAATGCCGAAGCAGATCACGAATTTTCGCACGATCATCAAAGTGCTGATCCGTGTTATACCGATTATTGCCGTTATCGCGTACAGCAACCTGAGTACGGCGATCATCGTCGCCGGTATCTGTATCATGATGATGTTTGTCGCCAGCCCGAAGTATTCTCATTTCTTTGTGTTGGCGGCGCTGGTCGTGGCGGGAGCCGCGGTCTTTATTCTGACGCAGTCCTACCGGAGCGACCGGATTATGGCATGGCTGCATCCGGAGGAGTATCCGGATGATGCTTATCAGACGTTGCAGGGACTGTATGCGATCGGTTCCGGCGGATTATTCGGGAAGGGACTCGGCGCCAGTATTCAGAAGCTGGGCTATGTGCCGGAGGCGCAGAATGACTTTATTTTTTCAATTATCTGTGAGGAACTGGGCCTGTTCGGCGCGATTTGCGTGATTCTGCTGTTTGTCCTGCTGATCTGGCGGTTTATGGTGATTGCGAATAATTCTTCCGATCTGTTTGGAGCCATGCTGGTAGTGGGGGTGATGTCACACATTGCGCTGCAGGTGGTTCTGAATCTGGCGGTTGTGACCAATTCCATGCCGAATACGGGCGTGATACTGCCGTTTATCAGTTACGGCGGTTCATCCATGATCTTTCTTCTCGCGGAGATGGGATTGGCATTGTCTGTCTCGCGCGGCATTCACCTGGATGAAGATTATCCGAAAGCGTGAGAGTTGTTTGAAAATCGGTATGTTCAGACTGCGGATTTCCGGTGCGCGGATGACTGCTGGAGGCATAAATGAGAAAAAAAAGAAGAAAAGAACGACGGCGCAGAGTCCTCCGTATTGCTTTGCCGGTTCTGATCCTGGTTGCGGTTCTTGCGGTGATCATGGTATGGAAGGTATTTGTTGTCAAAGAGGTGGAGGTCGTCGGAAACGAAATTTATTCAGATGAACAGATTGAGAGCTGGGCGCTGGATGACGAATATTCCTGGAATTCGCTGTATGTGCTTCTGAAAAATAAATTTCAGAAGCAGGAGGAGATACCCTTTGTGGACACGATAGATATTTCTCTGCTGTCGCCCTCAAAGATTCAGATTGAGGTGACGGAGAAGGGTGTCCTGGGCTATGTATATATATCGACGCTCGGACAGAACGCCTATTTTGACCAGGACGGTTTTGTTGTGGAGCTGTCATCTGATGTGATCGACGGGACGATGAAGATCAGCGGCCTGTCGGTGGAGAACGCCGAGTTGTATGAAAAGCTTGATCTGGAAGACAGCAGTATTTTGAAAACACTGCTGTCCCTGACCCAGCTTCTGAAAAAATATGATTGCGTGCCGGAACTGATTTACGTGAATGACGGAGATATTCTGCTGAGTTACGGTTCGATTCAGGTAAATATCGGGACAGGCTCTTCCCTGAATGAGAAAATTCTGCGCATGGATCAGATCCTGACACAGCTGGATGAGAGCCAGAGCGGAACACTGCATCTGGATACATGGAGTCAGTCCAGTACGGATATTTATTTTAAACAGGGTGAATTGACGGATATTCCCGTGGATGAACAGACGCTGCCGGTTGAGGATGATACGGATGAGGAAGAGGCCGCGGAGACTGAAGACCCGGATGGAGACGGGGAATCCGTGGAAAATGCGTCAGAAGCCGCAGACGCGGAAAACGGGACTGCGGACAATGATTCGGGAGAGTGAACCATGCCGTTGAGATGACATTCGGATAAAATACATGGTTTTTCGTGTATTTTTCAAAAAAACAGTTGATTATTTACAGAAAAGATTATAATCCTGTCTTTGACAGCTGATACAGTCAGGAAATCGCTCCAAGCCTTGA
>JAJQFQ010000045.1 GCA_021201035.1 Clostridiales bacterium | reverse complement strand
TTCCTGACGAACTGCTCCCAGATGTACTTCCTGACGAACTGCTCCCAGATGTACTGGCCGCCGTAACCGTCACCTCCATCGTCTGTGTAGAACTGGTGAACTGACGCAGAGACGCTGTCAGCGTGATCGTCGCCGTACCTGATCCGACACCCTTTACCGTTACGACCCCGTTATCATAAGTGGCCGTCGCAACGCTTGTATTGCTGGAGCTCACCGTCGCGTAAGCATAGTACGTCGTGTAAGTCGTGCCGTTGCAGCAGCAGTTGTAATTTTCATCCAGACATTCCTTTTCTCCGCAGATCTGCGGACACTCCGCCATCCCGCAGCCGGGAAGCTGATCATCGGAAGCCGGTGAAAAACTGATACTGATATTTTCCGAAGCTCCCTGTTTCAGACTTACGCTCTGTTTACCGAGCGACATCGTCACCGTACCCCGGTTAAAATACGCATATGCTACATCGCTGCACTGCATGCATACGAAAACCGCTGTCAGAAAACACGCAAGCACCGCCGCTATTCTTTTTTTCATTCCGTTTTTTCTCACCGGCATTCTCTCTTCCTTTCCTATGTACTCCCAGATTTCTTTGTACCCGAATTTACAGGAATACAAACCCGTTTAATCTATATAAATCTTCATCAGGCAGCAGTCTCCTCCGGTCTCAATCTCACTGCCGCCGTACACACCGTCCAGATTTCCGAGACAGGCAATAAACGGGCCGCTGTGATTTTTCACAACACCGACTTCTGTATCAATCCCCAGATTCTCCAGCTGCTGGTTCATCACATTGTACGCTATATAACCGGAACTCTCATGATCATGCTCCGGCAGAATCGGATAACCGTTCTTCGTGCAGGCAATCATCGGAACCGCATTCGTCACGCGGATTCCCTCTGAACTGAGTGTATAATACGCTGATGTGTCCTCCACATCAAAATACGCAGCCAGATCATCAATCGTTCCGTAAGACTCCAGATACCTGTCATATAATTCTGCCGACCCGCTGATTGATTCCAGACCAACGTCCTCCGTCAGGAGCCAGTACAGATCGATTCCCTCAAAATAATCCAGCCACCCGCCGGTACCGATGTACTGATACAATTCCGTATTCCCGCTTGTTCCGTAATAACTCCCTACCACCTGATCTGGATGGTCACGCATCAGCTGTTCCATATCTGCCGTTGTGTAAGTCTTCGAAATCACAGCTCCCAGATATTCCGCACCGTTTTTGTATACCTCAACCGTAAACGTCTGATCCAGATCCTCCGACCAGGGCTCGCGGTTATGGAACCGATACTCCGGATCTGTCACATCCTCCGATGTGCTCACCGTGATCCGGTTGACGCCGCCCCGGGCAGACGTCCCGCAGACGCACGCAATCGGACCGGCAAGCCCCTCTGAAGAAGCATGCAGCGGCTCTGTCTCAGACGCAAATATCAGCTCCGCTCCGGCGTCCTCCGCGACCAGCGCGGCCAGATCGATCACTTCGCTGCTGCCGTCATCCATCTGTAATTCCATATACAGAGACTCCTGACCCATATCCACACCGCACAGTTCAAGAAAACCGATCAGATCCATGCCGTAATATGTCCGACCTTCCAGTTCAACCGTCCGCGGCAGATCGATCGCATTCATATTCTCATTCTGATAAGACAGCTCGATCAGTTCCTCCAGATCCCTGACAGAATAAATCTCCTCCTCGGACAAGGCGTCACCGGTAATCGTCAGCGTCGTGTATATCTCTCCGCCATCCGGGAATTCCTCATCGGACAGCTGTGAAATATGAAGCCGGTCGATAAACGCCTGCTCCTCACCGGACGGCTCGCGGTTGATCTCGGAAACCTTGGATTTCAGCCCGGCCTCATGCTCGTCCTCACTGTCACCCTCCTCTGAAGATGCCGTCTCATCCGCATTCTCTGAAGAGACCTCCTCTCCGTTGATTTTCAGATAGTCATAAATCTGTATATCATACACCGCCGCCTCGCCGCTGAGCGCGGTCACCGTCACCTGATTCTGATTACAGCTGAACGCATACTCGTCCCCGTAAACCCGCTCCAGCGACTCTACCATACTCTCCGCAATCACGGCGTCGTCGTCTGTCAGAAACTCATGTCCGTGAACCGCCACATATCCGTCTAATTCCTCATTGGAATCCGACTCATCGGCAGGTACTACCTCCCCGTCCTTTGTCACGCAGACCCAGGCGATACTGCGTATATTCCAGAGAGAAGCGACCTGTTTCGTCACGCCGGTATCTGTCGATGAAACATCCGTCAATGTCACACCCGACGGGATCATTCCCTCCAGCGTAAAATCATTGACGGCATACTGACCGTCCGCCGACATGATATCCGAAATCACATCCGCAGATTCTGATTTTTCAATATAAAGAACACCGTTTGTAATCGCCGTCACAGAGATCAGAAGCTCCGCTTCGTTCGTGTTCTCCCCCTGCGTCAGCGTATATTCATCCGACTGCACGCGCTCCTGCGCAATCGTAATTCTCATACTGTCGTCCGGATCCTCATTGACAGAAATGTCCTGATCAAACTCCAGAATTACCTTCACATACTGCTCCGACACGGAGCCCTCATTATAAGAAGTGATCTCAGCATTCACCAGCGTCGGTGAATACTCCTCATCCACAGCCAGCGTGCTCCCGCATCCGGCCATCACAAATATGCCGAATAACAGCAGCGCTGCTGCCGTAAAAATCTTCCATCCCCTTGTCTTTTTCGTCCTCTTTAAAACCTGCTTTCAATCCATGACAGCCACTGTCTACGCCCGTAGCTGTATAGTGACTATACGGTACCTGCTTTCCACTATGATACCCTCACGCCACAACCATGTCAACGAAAGTGGTTATGCGGTTTTGGAATTTAGTTATTTTCATTATCAGATGTACTTATGCGGTTTATGCATAGCCAGAAATCTTCCAACAGCCCCGGCAGTGTTTCCAGACTGCACACCCGGCAATCATCCCACTCCCGCGGAAACAGCAGCTGATAATCCCGCCGCAAAAAGCGTTCATCCAGGAGTCCGATCACCCCGTAATCCTGCGCCGTCCGGATCACGCGTCCGGCCGCCTGCTGTACCTTGTTCATGCCCGGATACTGATATGCGTAAGGAAATCCGTCCTTCCTGCCGTTGGCATTCCGGACACCCGAACCGCCGTCTCCGCCGCGGTCATCCGAACACACAGTTCCCGCAGCCTGCCCCAGTTCTCCATTATAATAAGATTTCAGCACCTCCCGTCTGCTGCAGATCTGCGGCAAACCGGTTCCCACCACCAGCACGCCGATCAGGTGATCGTGCTTTAAATCAATTCCCTCGGAAAAAATTCCGCCGAGCACACAGAAAGCCACCATGGATCGTTCCCGTTCTTTATAAAATTCCGCAATAAAAGCCTCCCGTTCCTCCTCGCCCATATGCGAACTTTGCATAACAAAATCAACCGATGCACCGCTTTGCCGTAAAAACGACTCCCTCACACACTCCATATACTGATAAGACGGAAAAAAGACAATGTAATTTCCGCGCCGCGCCTGTGCCATGATCTGAATATACGAAGCGATTTTCTCAAACTCTGATCGGTTTCTCCGCGTATACAGACTGCTCACGTCGCGTGCAAGAAACAGCAGGCGATGGTCTTTCGAAAAAGCAGATGCGGCATAGACCGCGTAATTATCCCCACGCGCGCTGAGCAGATTTTTATAATACTGAACC
>JAJQFQ010000106.1 GCA_021201035.1 Clostridiales bacterium | reverse complement strand
TTTTTAATGTTTTTTGAATCAATCTATGGTTTCTTCTCCAAATATGATATATACTAAATGATATATTTGCAGTAAAGACATTTTCCAAAGTATAAAAGAAAGGTGTGAAAATATTATGAACACGATCGACCAATTCAGGCAATGGGTGGCGGAATCCGACAATATCGTTTTTTTCGGCGGAGCCGGCGTTTCCACGGAGAGCGGCATCCCGGATTTCAGAAGTGTGGACGGACTGTATCATCAGAAATATGACTATCCGCCGGAGACAATCCTGAGCCACACCTTTTATATGGAACATACCGATGAGTTTTTCCACTTTTACCGGGACAAAATGCTCGCTCTGGACGCGAAACCGAATGCGGCGCACATAAAGCTGGCAGAATTAGAAGCCGCCGGGAAGCTAAAAGCCGTGATCACCCAGAACATTGACGGACTGCATCAGGCGGCAGGCAGCAAAGAGATTCTGGAACTACACGGCAGCGTACACCGCAACTACTGCCGCAAATGCGGCAAACTTTACAACGCCCGTCAGATCAAAGAGTCAACCGGCGTTCCCCGCTGTGACTGCGGCGGGCAGATCAAGCCGGATGTCGTACTGTATGAAGAGGGTCTGGATTCACAGACCATACAGGACGCCGTTCATTACATCAGCCATGCCGACATGCTGATCATCGGCGGCACCAGTCTGGCCGTCTATCCGGCTGCCGGACTGATCGACTATTATAAAGGGAACAAACTGGTATTGATCAACAAATCGTCCACTCCGATGGACCGCCGTGCGGATCTGCTGATCCAGGACTCCATCGGAAAAGTTTTTTCCGCTATTGAGGTGTAGATGATGGCGTATCACTATGAAATCGGGGACATCGTCAAGCTGAAAAAAAAACATCCCTGCGGCAGCTTTGAATGGGAGATTCTGCGTATAGGTGCGGATTTCCGGTTAAAATGCATGGGCTGCGCCCGGCAGGTCATGATGCCGCGGACACTTGTCGAGAAAAACACAAGGGGCTTGACAAAGAAAATCTCTTCCGCCGCATTATCCGAAGAGTCATAATGTTTCTGTACAGTACAACCGCCCCGAAAAAACAGAATCTTGAAAACATAAAACATGAAACCATTCAAAAATGTTCTTGCCTCTGCTTTGAAAATGTGTTATCATATGGTTTCGTGATATACAAATTCCTTGCTCTCACACACAGAGAGCCACAAGACCAAAAGGAGGTAAGAGCAGCATGAACAAGTATGAGTTAGCATTGATTGTCAGTGCCAAGATCGAGGATGACGCCAGAGCTGCCGTAGTTGAAAGCGCAAAGGGCATTATTGAGCGCTTCGGCGGCACAGTGACGGAAGTCGAAGAGTGGGGCAAAAAACGTCTGGCTTATGAGATCCAGAAGATGCCCGAAGGCTTCTATTACTTCATCCAGTTCGAAGCTCCCGGCAGCACACCTGCCGAAGTAGAGCAGCGTGTTCGGATCATGAATAACGTGCTTCGGTACCTGATCGTCAGAAAAGACGAGGCATAAGGCGAAGAAAGAGGTTTCTATGAACAGAGTTATATTGATGGGACGCCTGACAAGGGATCCCGAGATTCGGTATTCACAAAACGACCAGTCCATGGCGATTGCCAGATACACGCTCGCGGTTGACCGCAGAGGACGCCGTGACGGAAATGACGGCCAGCAGACAGCAGATTTCATCAGCTGCGTTGCATTTCGCCAGCAGGCCGAGTTTGCCGAAAAGTATCTGCGCAAAGGCATGAAGATTGCCGTCACCGGCAGGATTCAGACCGGCAGCTACACGAACCGCGACGGCCAGAAGGTCTACACGACGGATGTCATCGTGGACGACCACGAGTTCTGCGAGAGTAAGAACGCAAACAGTTCAGGTTCCGGCAGCTATTCCGGCGGCTTTGCCCCGGCATCGGACAACCGTCCGTCACCGGACAACGCGGTCAGCGACGGCTTTATGAATATTCCGGATGGGATTGATGAAGAGCTTCCCTGGAACTAAGGAACCGCATGTGTGCTTACAGCGCACATCACCAACAGTACAGTCTCTATCAGGAGGTAAAACAATCATGGCTTATAATAAAGAAGGCAGAAGCGATTCTCCGATGAAGCGCAGAGGCGGACGCAGGAGAAAAAAGGTCTGCGTATTCTGCGGAAAAGATAATGTGATCGATTACAAGGATGTCAACAAATTAAAAAGATACGTATCCGAGCGCGGCAAGATTCTTCCCAGAAGAATCACCGGCAACTGTGCCAAGCATCAGCGCGCGGTTACGACGGCAATCAAGAGAGCACGTCACGTTGCCCTTATGCCGTATATCGCAGAGTAATTATACATCCTTACTGAATCGGATTTCATAAGGAACTGTTAAAGAGCCATCAGTGGTTGAGCTGATGGCTCTTCTTTATTTCATTTTATAATGATAATTCTCAGCCCAATAACAGAGAAGCAGCACATACAACTCATAACCCGCCCGGCTTATTTTTGATCCAGCAGATTCGTCATACTCTTCAAACTGATCGCGATCGTCGACGTATTATGCAGCAGAGAAGACGTCGCCGGCGGCAGCACACCCGCCACCCCAAGAATAATCAGCATCAGATTGAAACCGATGATAAACCGGTAATTCCCATGGATACGTTTCATCAGCGCATCACTGAGATTCTTCAGCGTCACAAGCGCATACAGATCATCCGCCGAAATCGTCACATCCGCAATCTCTCTGGCAATAGCCGCGCCATCTGAAATCGCAATGCCGACATCCGACTCCGAAAGCGCCGGGGAATCATTCACGCCGTCACCGACCATGATCACGCGCCGCCCTGCCTCGTGCTCGGACCGGATAAAAGCAGCCTTGTCCTCCGGCAATACCTCCGCATGATATTCATCCACGCCCACTGCAGCCGCCACCGCCCGCGCGGTCCGTTCGTTGTCACCGGTCATCATCACAACCTTTCCGATGCCCGCATCCTTCAGCTGCGCGATCACTTCCGCAGCCTCCTCACGAAGCGGATCCTCAATACAGAGCACCGCCGTCAGGACGCCTGACTCCGCCAGATAAAGGTGGGAATACTCATCCGGAAGGCTATCAAACTTCTCCTGTTCTCCCTCCGGAATCCGACACTGTTCATCCTCAAAAACAAAATGATAACTGCCCAGCACCACTTTCTGTTCCTCCACAATACTGGAGATACCGTGAGCCACCACATATTCCACCTTCGTATGTCTCTCCTCATGGCAGAGATTCCGCTCTTTTGCCGCGTTTACAACCGCTTTCGCGACAGAGTGGGGATAATGCTCCTCCAGGCAGGCTGCCATCCGCAGAACATCCTTCTCCCGTCTGCCGTCAAATGTCACAATCTGAGCCACCGAAGGAGAAGCGTGCGTCAGCGTGCCGGTCTTATCAAACACAATCGTATCCGCCTCCGACACCGCTTCCAGAAATTTCCCTCCTTTGACGGAAATGTGATAAGCGTTGCTCTCCCGCATCGCCGACAGCACTGCCAGCGGCATGGACAGCTTCAGCGCACAGGAGAAATCCACCATCAAAATCGACAATGCCTTCGCGGCATTTCGCGTTAACAGCCAGGTCAGAACCGTCCCGCCGAGGCTGAACGGAACCAGACGGTCCGCCATATGAGAGGCTTTATCCTCTGTCGCGGATTTCAGTTTCTCGGAATCCTCAATCATCCGGACAATCTTGTCGTAGCGCCCTGCGCCTGACACCTTATCCACACAGATGACACATTCTCCCTCCTCGACCAC
>JAJQFQ010000198.1 GCA_021201035.1 Clostridiales bacterium | reverse complement strand
TGGTACAGATACCCTGTGCGTGCGCCGCGGGAAAGTATATTATTTTAAAAATTCACTGGAGAGCGGTGAAGCGGACCGTGTGATCGCATACGGGAAAGATGCCGATACGGTTCTGGTCGGTGACTGGGATGGTGATGGCACAGACATGTTGTGTGTGCGCCGGGGAAATATGTATTATATTAAAAATTCACTGACAGGCGGAAATGCCGATCACATAGTTGCCTATGGGAAATCGACAGATGATGTTCTGGTCGGCGACTGGGACGGTGACGGCACAGATACCCTGTGTGTGCGTCGGGGGAATATATATTATTTTAAAAATTCTCTGACAAACGGAAACGCGGATTATGAGGTCCCTTACGGGAAGACGTACGATGTGGTATATGTCGGGAAATGGTAGATTGCTTATGTCCAGATCGGCTGTGAATCATGATTTTGTAAAATATATTGTAAAATATGGAACAGGAAACGGTTTACATCCGGTGCGAACTCATGTATAATCATAAAGTAAAAAGCGGTTTTTATGGCGGACTTTTTGCGGGTCCGCCTTTTCTTTGCGCCGCAGTAAACAGACGGCGCAGATTTTCCGCACAAAGAAGTCTGTGTAAACAGATCAGACTGCGGATGAACAGGAGGAGAATAAAATGGTAAAGGCTGTTGTAGGAGCAAACTGGGGCGATGAGGGCAAGGGCAAGATTACGGATATGCTTGCCAGAGAGGCAGATATCATCGTTCGTTTTCAGGGAGGCGCGAATGCGGGGCATACGATTGTAAATGATTACGGAAAGTTTGCGCTTCACACGCTGCCGTCTGGATGTTTTTATAATCATACGACGAGCATTATCGGAAACGGTGTCGCACTGAATATCCCGGTTCTTTTCCGGGAAATACAGGAGATCGTGGACAGAGGTGTGCCGATGCCGAAGATTCTGGTATCAGACCGTGCACAGATGGTGATGCCTTACCATATTCTTTTTGATCAGTATGAGGAGGAACGCCTGGCCGGAAAGTCCTTCGGCTCGACAAAGTCCGGCATCGCGCCGTTTTATTCGGATAAATACGCCAAGATCGGTTTTCAGGTAAGCGAACTTTTTGACGAAGAACTGCTGCAGGAGAAGGTGGTGCGCATCTGCGAGACGAAAAATGTCCTGCTGGAGCATCTGTATCATAAACCGCTGCTGGATCCGCAGGAGCTGCTGGATACGCTGCATCAGTACCGTGAGATGGTGGAACCGTATGTCTGCGATGTATCCACTTATCTGTGGAATGCGATTCGCGATGGGAAGAACATTCTGCTGGAGGGGCAGCTCGGCACGTTGAAGGATCCGGATCATGGGATTTATCCCATGGTGACCTCATCCTCTACGCTGGCTGCTTACGGTGCGATCGGAGCTGGTATTCCTCCCTATGAGATTCAGAAAGTCATCACTGTTTGCAAGGCATATTCCAGTGCCGTCGGAGCGGGTACTTTTGTCAGTGAGATTTTCGGTGATGAGGCGGATGAGCTGCGCAGGCGCGGCGGCGATGGAGGAGAGTACGGCGCTACCACAGGGAGACCGAGACGTATGGGCTGGTTTGACTGCGTGGCGAGTAAATACGGCTGCCGTCTTCAGGGAGCGACGGATGTTGCTTTTACCGTGCTGGATGTACTTGGCTATCTGGATGAGATTCCGGTTTGCGTAGGTTATGAGATTGACGGTGAGGTGACGACGGAGTTTCCGGTCACATCGAAGCTGGAGAAGGCGAAGCCGGTATACAAGGTGCTCCCCGGTTGGAGGGAGGATATCCGCGGCATCCGGAAATACGAAGACCTGCCGGAGAACTGCAGACGTTATGTGGAGTTTGTGGAAGAACAGATCGGGTTCCCGATCACCATGGTTTCCAACGGACCGGGCAGGGAAGATATTATCTACAGATAAAACACACAGGTCCGGTTAGTTTCAGATACAGAAAAGTCACAGAGGAACGGAGAGGGTTTATGTTTACATGGAGTGAGGACGGTATCAGATGGTATGAGGATGCGGTGGCCTGGACCGGATATCATGTCCGCATAGCGGAAAAGCTGTCGGGATATCTGGATCCGGATGATGAGATCTGCGATGTGGGATGCGGAACCGGTTCTCTGTCAGCAGAACTGACCTCTGCCGTACGAAAAATTACTTCTGTGGATGTGGATGACAGAGCGTTGGACTGTCTGCGTGCGAAGATCAGAAACCGGGGGATTTCCAATATAGAGATACGTCATATGGATTATACCTGTCTTCCGGAGAATTTCTGTGATGTGGTTGTGGCATGTTCATTCGGTGTTTTTGCCAAAAACGGAGCATCCTTTCTGAAACTGGCGAAAAAAAGACTGATTATGGTCAAGCGAAAGATCCTTGCGTCGCAGGAAGGATTTTCTAAGGATTACGGACGCGGAAATATGGCATATATGGATGAGAAATATCTGCAGGAGAACCATATTCCTTACCGGATGGAATCTTATGAGGATGATTTCGGGCAGCCGCTCCGGAGCAGGGAGGATGCGGTACGGTTTACGGAACACTACAGGATGAATTCTGCGGAAGAGAGCGTAGATGATTTCCTGAACAGACGTATGGTTTCGACGGGCGATGAGATTTTTCCGTATTACCTTCCGAATCCGATGGAAAGTTGTATTCTGATCATTGAGAAATCAGATCTGACTTGTAAAAATTGAATAAAAAATCTGAAAAACAACTTCCAAATTTGTAAATGATATAGTATAGTATAAACAGCGATTGCAATTACCAATTGGTAATCGTAATACAAAATTTTATAGAAAGAGGGGGCAGAACAATGGGAAAAGAAATTGTCGCCATGCTTCTCGCTGGAGGTCAGGGATCTCGTTTATACGCGCTGACACAGAAACTGGCGAAACCTGCAGTTCCGTTTGGCGGGAAATATCGAATCATCGATTTCCCGATTTCGAACTGCGTAAATTCCGACATTGATACCGTGGGGGTTCTGACGCAGTATCAGCCATTTGTATTAAATGAGTATATTGGAAACGGTCAGCCGTGGGATCTGGACAGACTGAACGGGGGTATTCATGTACTTCCGCCTTATCAGCGCGCGAGCGGCTCTGACTGGTATAAGGGTACGGCGAATGCGATTTATCAGAATATCCCGTTTATCGAGCGGTACGATCCGGAGTATGTGATCATTCTCTCCGGCGATCAGATCTGTAAGCAGGATTACAGTGATTTCCTTCGTTTCCATAAGGAGAAGAATGCCGAGTTCTCGGTAGCTGTTATGGAGGTTCCGTGGGAGGAGGCGTCCCGGTTTGGACTGATGGTGGCGAACGAGGATGACCGGATCACGGAATTCCAGGAGAAGCCGAAGGAGCCGAAGTCCAATCTGGCGTCCATGGGTATCTATATTTTCAACTGGGATGTGCTTCGCAAATATCTGGAGGAGGACGAGGCAGATCCGGAGTCTGAGAATGACTTTGGCAATAATATCATTCCGAATCTGCTGAAGGACGACCGGCGTATGTATGCTTATCGTTTCAGCGGCTACTGGAAGGACGTTGGTACCATCTCTTCCCTCTGGGAAGCGAATATGGAGGTACTGGATCCGGAGCGCAGCGGCATTAACCTTTTCGATGATAACTGGAAGATCTACAGCCGCAACGCGGGTATGACAGGACACAAGATCGGTGCAAATGCAAAGATTGAGAATTCCATGATCACAGACGGCTGCCGTGTGAACGGGGAGGTCTCTCATTCTATTCTTTATTCCGGCGTGAAGGTGGCCGAGGGCGCTGTTGTGCGGGATGCTGTTGTGATGGGCGGCTCTATCATCAAAGCAGGAGCTGTCGTAGAACATTGCATTATTGCAGAGAATGTTGTGATCGGCGAGAATGCTGTGATCGGAGCGGTCAGAGAGGACGAGGAGCAGGGTATAGCGACGATCGGTCCCGGCGTGTATGTCGGAAGCGGAGCGACGATCGGGTCCCATGCGATGATAAATGAGATTGTAAAGGACGGTGAAGAACAATGGTAAAAAGCGCACTTGGCATTATTTTCCCGAATCAGTATGATGAGCTCGTACCTGAGCTGACCAGTGAGCGCCTGATGGCTTCCATCCCGTTTGCAAGCCGTTACCGCATGATTGACTTTGTGCTGTCCAGTATGGTAAACAGCGGGATCACCAATATATCGGTTCTTGCCCGACAGAATTATCATTCCCTGATGGATCATCTGGGATCCGGCCGCGAGTGGGATCTGTCCCGCAAAAATGGCGGTCTGACGGTATGGCCTCCGTTCGCGGAGAAGACGATGAGCCTGTTTAAGGGCCGTATAGAGGCACTGGTACATATCGTCAGCTTTTTGTCCGAACAGAAAGAGAAGTATGTGATTCTCTCTGATACGAACATTGCAACGTCCTTTGATTTTAAAAAGTTTATTCAGGCGCATATTGACAGCGAGGCTGCGGTTACGGTTGCATACACCAGACAGCCTCTGCCGGAGAGTGCCATGGCTGCCAAGACGATAAACAAAGGGATGTATTATACCTATGACATCGAGGATGGTATTGTGAAGAACCTGTACATCAATCCGCAGGAACCGGGCGATCAGAATTTCGGTATGAATATTTACTGTATTGACCGGGAGCTTCTGATCAGTCTGGTCAAAGAGGCTTATATGCTCGGCGGCATCTATTTTGAACGTGATGTACTGCTGAAGAAGCTGGGTGAGCTGAAGGTGTGTGCGTATCTGTTTGAGGGATATTACGGACGCATCAGTGACATGAAGTCTTATTTTGATGAGAATATGAGGCTTCTCGAGGAGGAGAATCTTGAAAAGCTTTTCTCTACACCGGTTTATACAAAGCTTCGTGACGATAATCCGACCCGGTATATCTATGGTTCTTCTGTTAAAGATGTGATGGCTGCCGACGGCTGCGTGATTGAAGGCACAGTTGAAAACTGTGTGCTGTTCCGCGGGGTTCGTGTCGGTCACGGTGCAGTTGTAAAAAATTGTGTGCTGATGCAGGATACGGTTATAGAACCGGGTGCAGTTCTGGAATATATTATCACAGACAAGAATGCGACGATCACCGAAGGCAAGGAAGTGAAAGGTACCGATACCTTCCCTGTTTTTGTGGCAAAGCATCAGGTTGTATAATTAACATATTATAATATTTATCGCCCTCTGTGTGATTCACACAGGGGGCGTTTTTTATTTCATAGGAAAATTCATAAGTCTGTCCGTATGCGGACGTAACACTTTCTTCACATTTTCAACGTACTATCTTCACACTCTCATCGTAAACTTAAATAAGTTATGTTGTAAATGGTATTTCATACTTTTTATGACTGTGAAAAAGATGGAAACGGAGGAGACAGTTTTGATTGAAATCAGGCATTTGACCAAAAAGTACGGGGAGAATACAGCTGTGAATGACCTGAACCTCACACTGGAGCCGGGGAATATTTACGGTTTTCTGGGACCGAACGGTGCAGGAAAGACGACAACGATGAATATCATAACAGGGTATATTGGCGCCACTTCCGGTGAAGTGATCGTGAATGGTTATGATATCAATAAAGAACCGGAAAAGGCAAAGCAGTGCATGGGATATCTGCCGGAGCTTCCGCCGGTGTACGGCGACATGAAGGTGACGGAATATCTGAATTTTGTCGCAGATTTGAAACAGTTAAACCGGCATACAAGGGCGGCAGATTTAAATCAGGTGATGGATCTGACGAAGCTGCACAGTATGAAAGACCGTCTGATCCGTAATCTTTCCAAAGGTTACAGGCAGCGTGTCGGTCTGGCACAGGCATTGATGGGTATGCCGGAGATCATTATCCTTGATGAGCCTACGGTGGGTCTGGATCCGAAGCAGATCATAGAGATTCGTGACCTGATCCGGTCTCTGCGTGAAACACATACGGTTATTCTGAGTTCTCATATCCTTCAGGAAATCAGTGCGGTCTGCGACCATGTATTTATTATTTCGAACGGTAATCTTGTGGCGAGCGATACGATGGAGAATCTGGAAGAAAAGATGAGCGGCGCCCAGCAACTGGCGGTGACGCTGCGGACAACGGAGGAACAGGCTGAAGGTCTGTTGGCTTTGGCCGGAGTGAAATCCCTGAATGTCCTGGAGGTGAAACAGCTGAAGCAGAACGCAGAGGATCATGATCCGAAGACGGCAGAAGAGAGCGTGTCCGAAGATATAGTTAAAGACGCAGAGGCCACAACTGTATGCCCGGACGGAAACGTTTCGGAGAATGAAAGAACTGAAACTGTTTATGCGGAAGAAAATATCCCGGCAGATGACAGAAATGAATCTGAGAAGACAGATACGGAATTCGAAGACGGGGATCTGTCAGAATGTGCAGATTCGGATATGATGGTGCAGGCATCTGATTCGGTTCCGGAGATCCCGGAAATTCACATGGAGATTACAGCGAAGCCGGAAATGGATGTGAGGGAGGATGTGTTCCGTTATTGCGTGGAGAATGGTATGGTTCTTCTGGAAATGACGAGTGTGACGAAGTCGCTGGAGGATGTATTCCTTGAACTGACAGAGACAGAGGAGGTGCGTTAACAGATGAAAGCGATTATCAAGAGAGAACTGAGAGCATATTTTACTTCTGTGCTGGGATGGATATTCCTGGCAGCATTTTTCTTCCTGTTTGATCTGTATTTCTGGGCATACAGCTTAAACAGCGGTTATCCGTATATTGCGTATTCGATATCCGCGGTTACGTTTATTTTCCTGATCATCATACCGATTCTTACGATGAGAAGTATGGCGGAGGATCGGCGGGCGAAGACGGATCAGCTGCTTTACACAGCGCCCATTTCAATTCCGCGGGTGATCCTCGGGAAATTTTTCGCCATGGTGATCATCTTCAGTATCGGCATCGCTTTTGTCTGCATCTGCCCGCTGATCATGAGCTGTTTCGGGACGGTGCCTTATGCGCAGAGCTACACGGCAATCCTGGGCGTCTGGCTGTTCGGACTGCTGGCAATTGCCATCGGTCTGTTTCTCTCGGCGGTGACGGAGAGTCAGGTTATCGCGGCAGTTCTGTCTTTCGGCGTTCTGTTTCTGGGGTACATGATGGACAGTATTACAAGCATGATCTCCAGTTCGGGAAATATTCTGACAAAGATTCTGAACTGTCTGGCCATCGCGGCTCCGATGGACAATTTTACAAACGGTATTCTGGATGTGACCGGCATCGTCTATTACGTGTCGGGTACGATTCTGTTTCTGTTTTTCACCTGCCAGCTGGTGCAGAAATACCGCTGGTCCGTCAGCTCGAAAAAAATCAAACGGGGTGTATTTAATTCTACCTTTGTCCTGATCGGCGCGGTTATTGTCGTGGTAGTAAATATTTTATCTTACCAGCTGCCGGAGGGTGTGAAAAATATTGATGTTACGAATCAGAAGCTGTATACGCTGACTGAGGATACCTATACGGTTCTGGATGATCTGGATCAGGATGTGACGCTTTATATGTTATCTGCAGAGGATGAGGCGGATGATATCATATCGAAAACGCTGAAGCGCTATGCGGAGGCCAGCGATCATATTACAGTAGAATATGTCGATCCGACCGTTTCGCCGAATTTTTACTCGACTTATACGGATACGACTCCGACGGAGGACAGCGTGATTGTTGTTTCCGGGGACTATTCGAAGGTCATCGATTATTATGATATTTACGAATATACGGTTGATTATACAACGTATACGCAGAGTATCAGTGCCTATGACGGAGAGGGACAGATTACCAGCGCGATCAGCTACGTGACAAGCGGTGACATGCAGACGGTTTATATTATTGCCGGACACGGCGAGACAGAACTGGATTCTTCCTTTACGGACGCATTGGAAAAACTGAATCTGTCTGTAGAAGACCTGACTCTGCTGACGGAGGATGCGGTACCGGATGACGCTGCGGCTGTGATCATCAACGGACCGACGTCCGATTTCTCTGAGGATGACGCACAGAAAATCATTGATTATCTGGCATCCGGCGGGAAAGCACTGATCACGACTTCTTATGAGTCGACCGGCGATATGACAAACTTTGATTCTGTTCTCGCGGAATACGGTATGCAGGTGAGCCAGGGTATTGTCATGGAATCCGATCGTTCCTCCTATTATCAGTATCCGTTCTATCTGCTTCCGAATATTGTTTCGGCAGATCAGACGGCCAATGTGGAAGGCTATATTATGATCGTGGATGCGCAGGCAGTGACAAATATCGACGAGGATTCGGAAACCCTGACATTTACGTCCCTGCTGGAAAGCTCTTCGTCCGCGTATCTGAAGACGAACCTGGATACAATGACCACGTATGAGAAAGAAGACGGCGATGAGGAGGGAACCTTCATCCTCGGTGCCAACGTAGTGGATTCGGAGACCGGCGCGGATGTTACAGTGATCACATCCGTTGTGGCTTTCAACGATACCGTGGACAGCTATGTATCCGGACAGAATCTGGAACTGTTCAAGGGTATTGTCAGTGATTATTCTGATTCGGAAACAGCCGTATCCATTGACGCGAAAGAATATACCTATGATTACCTCAGTGTAAATCAGTCCTTTGTGATTGCCAGCGCTATCCTCCTGATCGTCTGCCTGCCGATCGTGCTGATCGTGCTCGGTATTCTGATCTGGCTGAGAAGACGGAAAGCATAATGGAGGGTGATATGAGAAAAAACAATATCTGACACTGATAATCATACTGATCATAATTGTTGCAGCTCTGATTGCGGTTATATTTGGGAAAAAAGCTCAGACGAAAAAAGCGGAAGCGGAGGAGGAAGCCTCTGTTGTCTATGTCAATGCCTTTGAAGTCAGCGATGTTGCCGCGTTTTCTTATCAGCTTGACGGGGAAACCGTTTCGTTTGAACTGCAGGATGAGCAGTGGATTTACACTGGTGATACGACCATGGAGATTGATACGGAAGAGGTTGAGAGTTTCCTCACCACGATGAGTGAGATGGATGCGGACAGTGTGATTGAGGATGCGGAGGATACACAACAGTACGGACTCGATGATCCGTCACAGATATTTACGGTGGAGTTTTCCGACGGCAGCACGCAGACGTATGAATTCGGAACAGAGAACGATATGGTCGGCGGATATTATCTGCAGACGACGGATAGTGCACAGGACGGAACGGTTTATCTGATCAGCAGTTCGATTGTCACATCGACGCTGAGTACGGAGCCGGAAAGCTTTCAGGCGGAAGAGGAAGATGAGGGAAGCGTTTCGGAATAAGGGTGCAGATGTCTCAAATTATATGGAAATTGATTGGAAACAGATAAAAAGACTGGAAAACAGCGGGATTGATTCCGCTGTTTTTTCATTCCATGGAAAAGATGCTGAAGTGAAAAAAGTATTTCCGGTACACAGATTGCCTTTTTCCTGTAATTTTGCTATGATGACGGCAAATGAAAGGGCTCTGTCTGAACCATTGGTGATCGGGATTTTGATTGCTATCCGGCTGGAAGCTTTAGATCCCGAAAAGTGGTATAGAAGAATAAGCGGGAGGTGTTTTTTCGGTGCATGTATCAAAAGAAAGAATATGTAAGGAATTTAAAGAACTGACCGGCATTGATTCCGTCAGCTATGGAGAACGTCAGATGGCGGATTGCCTGACGGGAAAATTGCAGGATCTGGGTTTTGACGTGTATGAGGATGATGCGGGAAGCTATTATGGAGGAAACGCAGGCAATCTTTACGGTTTTTTTGAAAGGTCAGCTTCCGGGCGCGCCGATTCTGTTGTCCGCTCACATGGACACTGTGCAGCCGGGCATCGGAAAAACAGCGGTTTTAAAGGAGAACGGAAAAATAGAATCTGCCGGAGAGACGGTGCTCGGCGCGGACGATGTCAGCGGACTGGTTGAGATTCTGGAGGGAATACGAAGCACACGGGAGGCCGGTATTCCTCATCGCGATATCGAGGTGCTGTTTCCCATCGGGGAGGAAATGCATATCCGCGGAACAGCAGTTTTTGATTTCAGCCGTATTCTGGCGAAGGAAGCGTATGTATTGGATATGAGCGGAGCGCCGGGGTGCGCCGCTTTGCAGGCACCGTCTCTGCTGACATTCGAGATCCGGGTGACAGGAAAAGCGGCTCATGCCGGTTTTGAGCCGGAAAATGGCATTCATGCAATTTACGTGATGAGTGAGATCATCCGCAGGATGAAACTGGGTCATATTGATGATGAAACCGTGATGAATATCGGACAGATCGAGGGAGGCGGTGCTACGAATATCGTGCCGGCATCCTGTGTCTGCCGTGGTGAGGTGAGAAGCTATGATCACGGGAAAGCGCTTCAGGTTCTGGAATTAATTGAACAGACAGCGCAGGAGACGGCGAAGAGACTTGGCGCAAATGTATGTGTCGATACACAGGTGCAGATGGAAACTTACAGGATTGAAGAGACGGAACCCGTGGTGCAGCGATTTGCGGCGGCTTGCGATGAGTTGGGGATGATTTGTAAATTGCAGAGGACTTTCGGCGGGAGTGACAATAACAATTTTGTGAAACATGGGATCCGCGGAATTGTTCTTTCCTGCGGTATGTATCAGGTTCATTCAAAGGAGGAATATACGTTTCCGGAGGATATGGTCAGCGGGGCGAAACTGGTGGGCATGTTGATTTCTTCGGGCAGGTGAACATTGTACCATCTGTTGCTGTGAAAGAATATAGAACTTTCGTTACTATTTGCGCCGCCGACCTGGCGGCAAACCTATTCGTCGCAGTTGTCATCCTCATTTTCCTGTGCTCTTTTCAGTTCTTCTGTTTTTTCTCTGGCTTCTTCCGAATAATTATTCTTCAGCAGTTTATAGATAAATGAATATGTCCACAGGAGTACAGGAAGCACAACCGTGGCAACGACAGCGGTCATAAACAGATTCATCGTCTGTTCGCTGCCGATGATGGCCAGCACGAGTGTGTATATGTAAAGGGCAAACAGGGCAATTACTCCGATCAGAGCAGTGATGCGTTTTAATTTTTTCATAGGTAATGCCTTTCTGATGCTTGATCCGTTTGATTTTGATTTTTCACAATGACATAATGAAGTTGAGTTTTTTCTTATATTGCAACATTATACATGATTTTTCTGAAATGACAACACAATTCTCCGGAATCCGACGATCCGGATTCCGGAGATGTCATAGGGGAGGATAAGTTAGTAGAAAGACGGTTTTCTGTGATTAAAGAACCGTCTTACTGTTCATATTATGGACATAATGGCGGAAAGTATTCATAAAATTTGTGAAAACATGCAAATGCGAAAAAAAATTGAAATGTACGAAAAATTGATGTATACTATCCCTACGTGTGCGGTCAGTGATGATCGCGGCCGATCAGAAAGCTGAAACGGACGGACAGATGTTTTACAGATCACCTGTAATTCGTGTATGTCCAGCGGGCTTTCAGCACCGGTCATAGATTGAAAGAAATAATGAAAAAAGGCGGTAGGATATGGGATTATTACAGGATTGGCAGAAAATTGCCTACAATAAAAACGCGAATCAGGGAGAACTTCAGAAGTTCTGGAACCGTTATTTCCAGTTGGAGAAGGGTGTCTACGAACAGCTTCTGACGAATCCGGATGAGGCGGTAGAGGGTACCGTGAAGGAGCTTGCGGATAAATATGATCTGGAACTGATGGCGATGGTAGGTTTTCTGGATGGCATTCAGGAGAGCCTTGTCACACCGAATGATCTGGAAGATTTAAGCGAGGATTCTCACGTCAGCCTTGTATTTGATAAGGAAAAGCTTTATAAGAATATGGTAGATGCCAGAGCTGACTGGCTCTATGAATTGCCTCAGTGGAAAGACATCTATTCGGAGGAAAAATTAAAAGAGCTCTATCTTGAACAGAAGAAATCGGGAACCATCGTGAAACCGGAAAAGATCTATCCGAATGATCCCTGCCCGTGCGGAAGCGGAAAGAAATATAAAAAATGCTGCGGCAGGAAGTAAATAGCTTTCTAAGAAGATATTGAACAGTTACATGACAATTTGATAATACCGGACGGAAAGAAGGAAAGGACAATGAGGATTACATTAAAGGATGGCTCACAGAAGGAGTATGCAGAGAGTCTGAGCGTTTATGATATCGCCAGAGATATCAGCGAAGGTCTGGCCAGAGCGGCCTGTGCAGGAGAAGTAAACGGAAAGGTCGTTGATCTGCGAACTATGATTACAGAGGACTGCAGTCTGAACATCCTGACGGCTGCAGATCCCGCAGGACTGGCTGCTGTGCGCCACACGGCATCACATGTGATGGCTGAGGCAGTGAAACGGCTGTTCCCCAATGTAAAGCTTGCGATCGGACCTTCCATAGATACCGGATTTTACTATGATTTCGAGTCGGAGCCGTTTTCCCGGGAGGATCTGGATAATATTGAAAAAGAGATGAAGAAGATCATCAAGGAGGGGAAAGCGCTGACACGTTTTACGCTTCCCAGAGATGAGGCGATCCATTTTATGGAGGAGAGAAATGAGCCTTATAAGGTGGAACTGATTCAGGATCTGCCGGAGGATGCGGAGATTTCTTTCTACGATCAGGGCGATTTTGTGGATTTGTGTGCGGGTCCGCATCTGATGACGACAAAGGGAATCAAGGCTTATAAACTTACCTCATCCTCCATGGCTTACTGGAGAGGCGATTCCAGCCGTGCGCAGCTGCAGCGGATATATGGCACGGCATTCCAGAAAAAGGATGAACTGAATGAATATCTGGAATATCTTGAGAATATTAAAACGCGTGATCATAATAAGCTCGGACGGGAGATGGGGCTGTTTACTACGGTGGATGTGATCGGACAGGGCCTGCCGCTGCTGATGCCGAAGGGTACAAAGATGGTCATGAAGCTGCAGCGCTGGATCGAGGATCTGGAGGATAACGAGTGGGGTTATGTCCGCACGAAGACGCCGCTCATGGCTAAAAACGACCTGTATAAGATCTCAGGACATTGGGATCATTATAAAGACGGTATGTTTGTGCTGGGGGATGAAGAGACGGATAAGGAGGTTTTTGCCCTTCGTCCGATGACCTGTCCGTTCCAGTATTTTGTTTACAAGGCGTCGCAGAAGTCCTATCGTGATCTGCCCTGCCGGTACGGTGAGACATCCACGCTTTTCAGGAATGAGGATTCCGGAGAGATGCACGGACTGACCCGTGTGCGCCAGTTTACGATCTCAGAGGGTCACCTGATCGTGCGGCCGGATCAGATGGTGGAGGAGTTCAAGGGCTGTCTGGCGCTGGCCAAACACTGTCTGACGACATTGGGGCTGCAGGACGATGTGACGTATCATCTGTCAAAATGGGATCCGGCGAATCCGGAGAAGTATATCGGTACTGCCGAGGTATGGAATGAGACGGAGCAGCATATCCGTGACGTTCTGACAGAATTGAATATTTCGTTTACTGAGGATGTGGGAGAGGCCGCGTTCTATGGCCCGAAGGTCGATATCAACGCGAAAAATGTTTACGGCAAAGAGGATACCATGATCACGATTCAGTGGGATGCTTTGCAGGCGGAACAGTTTGATATGTACTATATCGATCAGAACGGCGACAAGGTGCGTCCTTATATCATTCACAGAACATCCATCGGCTGCTATGAACGTACATTGGCATGGCTGATTGAGAAGTATGAGGGCAAGTTCCCGACCTGGCTTTGCCCGGAGCAGGTGCGTGTGCTTCCGATTTCCGAGAAATACGCGGATTATGCTGAGCAGGTGCGCGGCGAACTTGCGAAAAACGGTGTGGATGTTACGGTAGACGGACGCTCAGAGAAGATCGGTTATAAAATTCGTGACGCACGTATGGATCGGATTCCGTATATGCTCGTTGTCGGACAGAACGAGGAGACGGACGGCACGGTATCCGTCCGGAGCCGTTTCGCGGGAGACGAAGGACAGAAGTCTTTGGATGATTTCATCGATGCAATCTGCAGAGAGATCCGTACGAAAGAGATCCGGAAGGAGACGGAGGCATAGCAATATCAATTGACTTAGATTCTATGTCACTGAAATTTATAGATGGAGGCGTACATGAAAATCAAGATGGCGGCCTTGTGTATGGCGTCGGTGGCGTTTGCCATGTTTTCCGCCTGCGGAAGCACAGACGTGACAGAAAATACGGTTGAACTGAAAAAGGACGGCAGTATTGTAGAGTATACGGTGGAAGATTTTTCGGCGTCTTATTATGATGCGGATGAACTGGAAACCTTTGTGAATGCCGAGGTGGAGTCGTACTTATCAGAGCATGACGGTACGATCAAAGTCTCCAGGAATGAAGTGGAAGATGAGACTGCTTATCTGACATTAAAATATGACAGCGCTGATACCTATGCGGATTTCAACGGAACGGAATGCTTTTCGGGAAGTATTGTACAGGCGCAGACTGCCGGATATGATTTTGAACAGGATTTTCTCGATGTAAATAGTGAGGATGGCGATGAGTCGGATGAGGGATCCGTTTCTGTGGAGGAAACCGTTATTCAAGCTGATGTTCCGGGAAGCGTTGTGGTCGAGGATGATGATCTGAAGGTTCTGATCATACAATGCAGCACCAATGTCGTTGTCCCGGGGAAGATACAGTATGTATCGGCGGACAGCAGTGTTGACGTTCAGGGGACAGATACTGTGGTTGTTCAGGCAGATGCAGATGGCGGCACTTCGGAAGAGCCTGTTTATATTCTGTATAAATAAATCATGGATATTGGCGTGCTGTATTAGCAGCACATGGTAGTTCACTATATAAAACCAGTTAGGAAGAGGAACAGTTTATGGAAAAAACTATGGAAAAAATCGTTGCTCTGGCAAAGTCCAGAGGCTTTGTTTATCCCGGCTCCGAGATTTACGGCGGTCTTGCAAATACCTGGGATTACGGCAATCTCGGTGTAGAATTGAAAAATAACGTCAAGAAAGCCTGGTGGCAGAAGTTCATTCAGGAAAGCCCTTATAATGTAGGTGTTGATTGTGCGATTCTGATGAATCCGCAGACCTGGGTTGCATCCGGTCACCTGGGCAGCTTTTCGGACCCTCTGATGGATTGCCGGGAATGCCATGAGCGTTTCCGCGCAGATAAGATCATTGAGGATTATGCAGCAGAGCATGAGATAGATCTGGGCGGTTCCGTGGACGGATGGACGCAGGAACAGATGAAATCTTTCATCGAAGAGCATAACGTGTGCTGTCCGACTTGCGGCAAGCACAATTTTACCGATATCCGTCAGTTTAACCTGATGTTCAAGACATTTCAGGGTATCACGGAGGATGCGAAGAATACCGTATATCTCCGTCCGGAGACGGCCCAGGGTATTTTTGTAAACTTTAAAAATGTACAGCGGACTTCCAGAAAGAAGATTCCCTTTGGTATCGGACAGATCGGAAAGTCTTTCCGTAATGAGATCACGCCGGGCAATTTTACGTTCCGGACCAGAGAGTTTGAGCAGATGGAGCTTGAGTTTTTCTGCGAGCCGGATACCGATCTGGAGTGGTTCGCTTACTGGAAGGATTTCTGCATCAACTGGCTGAAATCGCTTGGTATGAAGGATGAGGATATGCGTGTCCGCGACCATGATCCGGAGGAACTTTCCTTCTACAGCAAGGCGACCAGTGATATAGAGTTCCTGTTCCCGTTCGGATGGGGCGAGCTCTGGGGTATTGCGGACCGGACCGACTATGATCTGACGCAGCACCAGCAGACCTCCGGACAGGATCTGACCTATTTTGATGATCAGAAAAATGAGAAGTATATTCCGTATGTGATCGAGCCGTCCCTCGGCGCGGACCGTGTGGTGCTCGCTTTCCTGTGCGGCGCGTATGATGAGGAGAATATCGGCACAGAGGAGAAGCCCGACATGCGGACGGTACTGCATCTGCATCCAGCTCTGGCACCGGTGAAAATCGGTGTGCTGCCTCTTTCCAAAAAGCTGAATGAAGGCGCGGAAAAGGTATTTGACCAGCTTCGGAAAAAATATAACTGTGAATTTGACGACAGAGGAAACATCGGAAAACGTTACCGCAGACAGGATGAGATCGGTACGCCGTTCTGTGTCACCTATGACTTCGAGTCCGAGGAGGACGGTGCAGTGACGATTCGCGAGCGCGATACGATGGAGCAGGTGCGTCTGCCGATTGCGGAGCTTGAGGCATATTTTGATGAGAAGCTTGCGTTCTGATGAACGGATGAGAGTGGAGGTATATGGCGAAGTCTTTATTTATCGCTGAGAAGCCGAGTGTGGCGCGGGAATTTGCCCGTGTGTTGAAAGAAGATATGCGTTCATATAATGGTTATCAGGAGTCCGAACACGCCGTTGTTACCTGGTGTGTCGGACATCTGGTAACCATGAGTTATCCCGAAGCATATGACATGAAATATAAAAAATGGAGCCTGTCAACTCTGCCGTTTTTACCGGAGGAGTTTCGCTATGAGATCATCCCCGGTGTGAAAAAACAGTTTGACATTGTTTCTGCCCTGTTGAACCGGCCGGATGTGGACACTATTTACATCTGTACCGATTCCGGACGCGAGGGCGAGTACATATACCGTCTGGTTGATCAGATGGCGCATGTGCAGGGAAAGACACGCAAGCGCGTCTGGATCGATTCACAGACTGAGGAGGAAATTCTGCGGGGCATTCGTGAGGCAAAGGACTGGTCAGCCTATGACAATCTCTCGGAGTCCGCATATCTGCGGGCGAAAGAGGATTATCTCATGGGTATTAATTTTTCCCGCCTGCTGACGCTGAAATACGGTGATGCCATCGCATCCTTTCTGCATCAGAAGTACGCGGTCGTTTCCGTCGGCCGTGTCATGACGTGTGTCCTCGGAATGGTGGTGCGCAGGGAGCGTGAGATCAGGGCGTTTGTAAAAACGCCCTTTTATCGTGTGTTTCTTCAGATGGAAGTGCAGGGCGCGAAGATCGAAGGCGAGTGGCGGGTGACGCCGGGATCGCGGTTTGATGCGGGGAAGATGCCGTCCGGAAACAGGCAGGCGGCTATACCGCTTCCGGCAGATGTGTCGGGGAACGCAGAAAAATCTGTTGGTGAGACTGCGAAAAAGAACGGAGAATCAGGACAAGCGGATATGAAACCGGAGTTCTCCGTGTACGGACATCCGAAGCTGTATAAGGAAAATGGTTTTCGGGAGAGACACGACGCAGAGGCATTTATCAGGGAATTGAGAGAAATCACCCCGCAGGAGGCGCATGTTATTTCCATCTCACGAAAAAAAGAGAAGAAAAATCCGCCGCTGCTGTATAATCTTGCGGAGCTTCAGAATGACTGCTCCAGGCTGTTTAAAATCAGCCCGGATGAGACGCTGCGGGTAGTGCAGGAGCTTTATGAGAAAAAACTGGTTACCTATCCGAGAACAGATGCCCGTGTGCTTTCCACGGCGGTGGCGAAGGAGATACACAAAAATATCGCCGGACTGCGAAACGTCAGTGCCGTAAAATCTTTTGCGGAGCAAATCCTGCAGAAGGGCAGTTATAAAAATATCGCGAAGACCAGATATACGAATGATAAGCTGATCACGGATCACTATGCGATCATTCCGACCGGACAGGGGTTCGGCGCGATGAAGGGATTGAAGCCGTTGTCCGTAAAAGTATATGAGGTGATCGTGCGGCGGTTTCTTGCGATATTTCTGGAGCCGGCGGTTTATCAGAAGGTCAGTCTTGTGACGGGAATGGAACAGGAACAGTTCTTTTCTTCGTTTAAGGTGCTGGCAGAGCAGGGATATCTGCGGGTGATGGAATACTCGTTTCGGAAAAAGAAATCTGACATGGGGGATGCCGGGCGGAAGAGGTCGGAAACGGGAGACGCTTCTGATGCCGGGAGTAGTGAAGCGGCAGATGCGGAAAAGTCTGCCGGAGATTCTTTGCAGGAGAATAATGCACGGTTGTTGGAACTGGTATCACGGCTGAAGAAAGGTGTATCTCTCCCTGTGAAAGGATATGAAATCAAAGAGGGAGAGACTTCGCCGCCGAAGCGGTATAATTCCGGTTCCATGATTCTGGCGATGGAAAACGCCGGTCAGCTGATCGAGGATGAGGAACTGCGGGCGCAGATCAAAGGGTGTGGAATCGGCACCAGCGCGACCCGGGCGGAGATTTTAAAAAAACTGGTCGGGAATAAATATCTGGCTTTGAATAAAAAAACGCAGATTATCACGCCGACGCTGCAGGGGGAGATGATTTTTGATGTGGTGAATGCGTCTATCAGGTCGCTGCTGAATCCGGAGTTGACTGCGAGCTGGGAGAAGGGCCTGAACTATGTGGCCGAGGGGACGGTGACGCCGGAGGAGTATATGGAGACGCTGAACCGGTTTATCGCTACGCGGACAGATGGGGTAATGCGTTTGAATAACCAGGGACAGATGAGGGCGGCGTTTGAAAGGGACGCGGGGTTTTATAAATAATATCAGAAAGTCCGGATTTTGGAACATGTAAAAGGTTAGGATGGGATCAAGATAAGCGTGAAACAACTTATTTTGATTCCTTTTTTAGTTGTTTTGCAGTGTGATGGTATGTTGTTTTAACTGAATATTTTTGTTTCGGCACGAAAATATGGGTTAAAAATAATTTACTCGAGAATCAGGTTTAAACGAGTTATAATAGATTCGAGCAGAAGAAGGAATTAATGTTGTTGTAAGATGCTGTGCCTTATGGGTGTCGGCAATCTTTCAGAAAGAGAATAACCAAAGCCGACCGGTAAAGAAGATTGTAATCGGTACGCAGGTGATCGAACAATCACTGGATATAGACTTTGATGTAATGATTAGTGAATTGGCACCTGTTGACCTCCTGATTCAGCGTCTGGGGAGACTTCACAGGCATAACCGCCCCGTCCATCTGGATGTAAAAAGCCAAAGCTATGAGGGGATGTTTTTCCAGGAAATCTTTCAGGGTGGGAAACAGTGCTTTGGAATCCGCAAGGGATTTATCTTCATCCGGGGATTTTGATTTCTTCCCGACTTCAATATCCGGGTGACTGTCCAGGTAATCCTTATTATAGAAATCAAGGGAACGGACAATGCCGAATCCATTGGTAATGATGCCGAATTTATAGGCGTGCCGTCCAGAGGCTCCTGCAGGACGAGGATACCGGAAACATCTATGTGGTCAACAACGCTTTTATCAATATTGTCGACAACGACATGATCGACCGAAACCATGGTGAGTATGCTGTGTCAAAACCGTTTTTTTCATCCGCAAGGCGGGATCCTCTGGCAGAGCAATTGTATGTGTGCTGCATGCGCATTTCCGGACGGATGATAAGAATATCAAAATTCTGGAGAATCTGAAGGGCGTTGACATTACACCGGAAATCCAGCAATAGAAGGGGAAAAGTGCAGCAGGACAAAGAAAAAAAGGCGGCCATACAAGGCCGCCCGAAAATCAAGAGATTAGGCGAGTTTCTGCAAGAGTCCTTCCTGGAGCACTTGGGAACAGTTGATTCCGCGCTGATCGGCAAGATTGGCCATCCACGCGGGGAGAGAAACATTCTTTCTGACAGCTCTGGTATCAATAGCAGAACGGTAAGCAATGGTATCCACTTGGATCATGGTAAGGATGGCGTCATCCGGATGATCAAGTTTACTCTGGGGAGTAGGAGCCGGGATTGGATCACCGTGGTCCTCAGCAGTAACCAGCCAGAGGTTGGCGGCATCAGTGATCTGCTCGATTGCGTCCGGAAGGTCTTCGCCTGTAGTAATGCATCCGGGAAGGTCAGGGATGCGAGCGTAAAAGGTATTATCCTCTTGAATAAAGGTTGCGGTATAAATAGTTCTCATGGTTAGCCTCCTTTTGGAGGGGCGGATTAATTTCCACCCGCCCTGTTTTCATTTTGTTTTATTTCTCTCTCGATATACTTCAAATCGTTTTCATTGAAGTCATGTCGTTTTAAAGGGATTGAACAGTGTAACTTGGGGTTGTAAAAAATGTCGTGCTTTTTGCCGTGCCTGTCAAAATCATATCCAGCGCCAGAAAGTGTTTTGATTGCCTTATCTCTTGGTTTCATGTTTATTTCCTTTCTGATTATATTATACACAAAAGTGTGTAATATGTCAATAGGAAAATACACAAAAATACACAAAATATTTCGTGGTCCCCGCATGGGCGGGGGTGATCCTAGATTTTAAGGCATAATTTGGGGAATGAGATGTGTTCCCCGATCCTACCAATAACAATCATATAGTCTGCGGACATGCAAAGAACAGGCTATGCTTATTTTCCATGCAGAAAATTCGGAATATAATCAGGTTTATAAAAGAATAACGGAATGATATACATATCCGAGGTAAAGCAATTGTTTTTCAGCGAGATATGAAATAATCAAGATATATTTATCGTAGTTTGTTGTAGTCAAAAATCGTTCCTTGTGTTATACTAATATTTATTGCTGATTATCCATTATGATTATGTGGTATAAATGCCGCATTCCGAAATCATGGGTGCGAATTGAATAAGGAGGCCTCACATGTATTATGGTTATGGCTACGGTTACGGCTACTACAGTACCTATATTCTGATCATCATCGGAGTCGTCATCTGCCTTGCCGCCTCCGCGCGGATGAACAATACTTTTAACCGCTTTTCCCGCGTGCGCAGCATGTCCGGGATGACGGGAGCGCAGGCGGCAGAGCGGATTTTATTAAATGCCGGTATCCGTGATGTGCAAATCACCCATATTCGGGGCAACCTGACAGATCATTACGATCCGCGGAACAGGACACTGGCACTTTCTGACAGTGTATATGGCAAAACTTCTGTGGCAGCCATCGGTGTGGCTGCACACGAGTGCGGACATGCGCTCCAGCATCAGGACAATTATGCGCCGCTTCGCATACGCGGAGCCATGGTACCCGTGGTAAACTGGGGATCCAGACTGGCCTGGCCGATTTTGATTATCGGGATTTTTCTGGGAGGTGCCGGAAGCATACTCTGTCAGGTTGGCATTTTAATGTTTTCGCTGGCGGTATTGTTTCAGCTGGTGACGCTTCCCGTGGAGTTTAACGCTTCCGGGCGTGCGTTGCGTGAACTGGAGCGAACCGGAATTCTGGGGAATGCAGAACTGCGTGATACCGGAAAGGTTCTGCGTGCAGCAGCGATGACATATGTAGCAAGCGCCGCTTCGATTATTTTACAGCTGCTTCGCCTGATTCTGATCTATGGCGGTGGCGGACGAAGAAGATGAAACAGGATACGTTCTTACTTATAATTCATCATGACAAGCATGAGTATGTGAAGAAAGGGAGAAAACATTGGAACAGTGCAAAATTAAGAACCTCTATGATTTAAATGAAACCATAGCTTCTGATTACATGAAGACCGCCGACTATCCATGGGATCTTTTGGATGGTCTGGCGGATTACATACGGCAGCTCGGTCCGACTCTTGACCCGGAAATTTATGAACAGCGCAGCGATGACATATGGATTGCGAAAAGTGCGAAGATAGCTCTCACCGCTTATCTGGGCAGTCCGCTGATCATAGATGAGAATGCAGAGATTCGACATGGTGCTTTCGTCCGCGGATCTGCGATTGTCGGGAAAGGGGCGGTAGTCGGCAATTCGACGGAGTTAAAAAACGTGATTCTTTTTAACAAGGCGCAGGTGCCGCATTACAACTATGTCGGAGATTCCATTCTCGGTTACAAGGCGCATATGGGGGCCGGTTCTATCACATCGAATGTAAAATCCGACAAAACGCTGGTTGTTGTAAAGGACGGCGAAAACGAGATTGCTACAGGCCGGAAGAAATTCGGTGCGATGCTCGGCAATCATGTAGAAGTCGGCTGTAATTCTGTTCTGAATCCGGGAACGGTAATCTGTCCGGACAGCAGTATTTATCCGCTTTCTTCTGTCCGAGGCGTTGTACCGGCCGGCTCGATATATAAGAACAGTACAGAAATCGTAAAGAGACGGAAATAGAGTAAAAGTTTCTGCAGGACAGTAAAAATTGTTTCCCGGAATCTTTCGACTAATACTTTACGAAACCGAAAAAATATGGCAAAATATTGAACAGAGAGAAAACATCTTGATTTTATGGAAAGGAGTCATACAATGATCTACACCAAAGAAGTACAGATGATGTGCCCTGTGACCAAGGGTGCAAAGCATGATCCCGCTCCCATCCCGGAGGAGGGGAAATGGGTTCACGCGAAGAAGATTGAGGATATCTCCGGTTTTACTCACGGAATCGGCTGGTGCGCACCGCAGCAGGGAGCCTGCAAGCTGACACTGAATGTCAAGGAAGGTATTATCGAGGAGGCTCTGGTTGAGACAATTGGATGTTCCGGCATGACCCACTCAGCGGCTATGGCGGCAGAGATCCTTCAGGGGAAGACGATTCTTGAGGCATTGAATACGGACCTTGTCTGTGACGCAATCAATACCGCCATGCGCGAGCTTTTCCTTCAGATTGTTTACGGCCGTACCCAGAGTGCGTTTTCCGATGACGGACTGGCTGTCGGCGCGGGTCTTGAGGATCTCGGAAAGGGTCTTCGCTCCCAGGTCGGCACGATGTACGGCACGAAGGAGAAGGGCGTTCGCTATCTGGAGATGGCGGAGGGCTATGTGACAGGTCTTGCTCTGGATGAAAATGACGAGGTGATCGGTTATCAGTTCGTCAGCCTCGGAAAGATGACAGACTTTATCAAAAACGGCGATGAGCCGAATGTTGCGTGGGAGAAGGCCAAAGGCCAGTACGGACGCGTGGCGGATGCGGCAAAGATCATCGACCCGAGAAAGGAGTAAGATACCATGGCATTATTTGAATCATATGAGAGAAGAATTGATCAGATCAACGCGGTTCTGAGTACATATGGCATTGCTTCTATCGAGGAAGCGGAGCAGATTACAAAGGATGCAGGTCTGGATGTCTACAGCCAGATCAAGAGCATCCAGCCGATCTGTTTTGAGAACGCATGCTGGGCTTATACAGTAGGTGCGGCTATCGCAATCAAAAAGAACTGCCGCAAGGCTTCCGAGGCAGCGGCGGCGATCGGTGAGGGTCTTCAGTCTTTCTGTATTCCCGGTTCTGTGGCAGATCACCGCAAGGTCGGTTTGGGACACGGCAACCTTGGCAAGATGCTGTTGGAGGAGGAGACCGAGTGCTTCTGCTTCCTTGCAGGCCATGAGTCTTTCGCGGCAGCGGAAGGGGCGATCGGTATCGCGGAGAAGGCAAACAAGGTTCGCCAGAAACCGCTTCGCGTGATTCTGAACGGTCTTGGTA
>JAJQFQ010000184.1 GCA_021201035.1 Clostridiales bacterium | reverse complement strand
TTAAAATCGCCATTCCTGAGCCATTTTTTATCTTCTAAGTGTCAAAGATCGGATATTGTATCATACTCCGATGAAAAAATCTTCAGTAAAAAATAAAATATGTATATCACAATGAATATCATTTACTGAGAGGAGAAAAAAGGCGGGCGCCGGTAATGAGGCGCTGGGATACAGAAATGTTTATGCCATTTTTACGGTTCTTGCAGTGATCGCGCTGGTTTGCTCGACGTTCCTTTCCAGTAAAATGATCGGAAAGAAATAAGGGAAAATATACAGACAGTATATATGAACTGTTTTTATACAGTTTTTAATACATAATAATTAAACATAAGGAAGGAAAGATATATGTTGAAAGGAAGATTCCTGATTACCCCAATCTGCGGATTGGACTATGAAACACAGACACAGTCCGGACGGACGGATGAAAACGGCACATTTCAATATCAGGAGGGAGAGACGGTCACATTTTCTATCGGCGGCCTGATTCTCGGTTCCTGCCTGGCCATGCCGAAAATGACACCGGCGGATTTATCGTTTGAGGCGGCCGGCGATCCGGACAAAATCATCAACCGCAAGGTTACAAATATGGCACGTCTGCTTCTGAGTCTGAATCCGGAAGACCGGATTGAAAACGGAATTCATATTACGGACTACATTCGGGATATCTGCCATAAATACAGAAAGACGCTGTATTTAAATCAGCCGGAAGATTTCTTTACGAAAGATGAAATCGTGCAGCAGCTGATGGCTGAACTGGGCAGCACACTCGCGTCGCCGGCAAAAGCGAGAAATTATCTGAGACGTGCCATCTACGGTATCAAAAAAGAGACAGATGTCCAAATCCCGATGCGGGACGGCGGTTATGTTCTGGCGGATATTTTCAGACCGGAAAAGGAGGGAAAATATCCTGTAATTATCAGTTTCGGCGGATATGGCAAAACTTTCTGGCTGGGCAAGGAAGCCACAGAGGAAGAGGCAGAACTGCATGCACAGCTGGAGGACGATTATTTCCGCGGCATCACGCATGAGACGGATTACCTGAGCTTTCATATTGCGTCGCTGCCCACGGGAGATCCGCTTCCGGAAGTGCCGGGACTTCCGCAGGCCGGATCTGTGCCGAATCCCATGATGACTCATATCAGCGAAACCTTTGAGCGGGCGAATGTCATGGACTGGGTTCCGGACGGCTATGTTGTCATGCATGTGGATTCCAGAGGACTGGGAAATGTTCCGGGAGAATATTGCCAGTTCGGCCGCCCGGAGGCGGATGACTACTATGATTCGATTGAGTGGGCCGCAGTACAGGAGTGGTCGAACGGAAACGTGGGTACATATGGCGGTTCCTTTTATGCCATGAACGCGTTTAATGTCGCGTCGCTCTGCCCTCCGCATCTGAAAGCGTTTATTCCGCTGGCGGGGGACATGGATCCGATGAGGGACTATTCCGGGTTTGGCGGACTGTTGAATAAATTCGGTTTTACGCCTAAGATCTGCGCCGGGGAGTTTTTCGGAGAGGATCTGGCGGAGGTGGCTGCCGGCATTGAGTTTGACGATCCGGATATATTTCATGAAAATTCTAAGGTGATGATGAAGGGAAAACCGGAGAATATCGCCATACCGTATTTTACTGCGCTCTCTCTGGAGCAGGCGTTCATTCATACGAGAGGAACCAGTGAGATTTTTATTAATTCTTCTACGCCGATCGGGAACAAATATATGGATATTGTATCCGAGGTAGGCGTGCATTACTGGATGTACGGCAAACATATTCTGGATCGGCATAAAATGTTTTTTGCCCACTGGCTGAAAGGGGAGGAAAATCTTCTGGAACAGGCAAAACCCATTCATATGATGGTGCGTTCCGGATACGGCTCTTATTACTGGCAGGATGAAAATGAGTGGCCGATTGCCCGGACAGAGTATAAGAAGCTGTATCTGAATGCGGAAAATGAAAATGACAAACTTCACAAACTGTCTGATACTCCGGCGGCAGATGGGCAGATTACCTATCCGGCTGATCAGGAGGCAGAAACCCGGTTTGTTACAGAGCCTCTGGAAAGCGATATGACCATTGCCGGATACTGCAAAGCGAACCTTTTCGTGTCCTCTACTCACAATGACATGGTTGTCCTGACATATCTGTATGTTTTGGATGAAGACGGCTGCAGAATTCCTTTTGTCATGGATCTGAATCCGGCGACCCCGGTCGGAAAAGGCGGGTTAAAGATTTCCCACAGAAAGCAGGATGAGGCTCTGCGGACCGAGTACCGGCCGTATCATACACATCGAAAGGAAGATGTGCAGAAACTGGTTCCCGGTGAGATCGCGGAGGCGGAGATTGAGATACTTCCCACAACGGCGAGACTGAAAAAAGGATGGCGGCTTGAATTTGTGATCATGCCGAAGAACAGCGCCGGAGAGCTTTTCGATCCGCAGGATAATTACAGCGAGGGTGCATTGAATACGGTTTATACGGGAGAAAGTTATCCGTCCTGTCTGCAAATACCGGTGATACCGGAAGTGTAATTTGGCATAAAACGAAGCTGTCGACGGAATCATTCTATAGAAAAGAGGACTGCCGGAAGCAGTCCTCTTTTTGAAGGGGGTGCGCCTGGCGGCGCACGTTTTTAAGCTCGTGATTACGCGCTGATCATCACAGACGTCGCTTTGATGATCGCGGTCGCTTCCTTGCCGACCTCCAGACCGAGATCGTGTACGGCCTCGATGGAGATGGTGGAGGTAACACCGATGCCCCCGGCGATGTCCAGTTTTACGATGGCGTTCACCGCGCCCTCCTCAATCGAGGAAACGGTGCCGGTCAGCTGGTTTCTCGCGCTGATTTTTAATTTGCTGTTGGCCATCATGACGGATGTCGCTTTGACAACGGCGGTGGCTTCCTTGCCTGCTTTCAGGTCAAGATCCTTGATAGACTCCATGGAAATGGTGGCGCTGATTTTGTTATCGCCGGGAAGCGCAAGCTTCACGATGCCGTTCACGGCGCCTTCTTTGACTTCTGTAATGGTTCCTTTGAGTTTGTTTCTTGCGCTGATCATGTTATGCTCTCCTTATAACAATATAAAATTTGTGGGTCGTCATTCGAACAGTACAGATATAGATGCTCTTCTGTGCAGTGTTTCGCATGGCTTCCTTATCATAACAGCTATTGTGTGCAGATGCAATTGTTTTATGCGATACCAGGGTTCAAAAGTCATGAAAGGAGCGTCAGGAAATTTTTATAAACTCCGGCTTCCGGTCTTTGAATACCGTGTACCATGAAAATCCGCAGTTTTTCAGAATCTCCGGAATCCGGCGGAACTCATACGCGATATGCTCCGGCTGATGCGCATCAGATCCGATTGTGAGGACCTCGCCGCCCAGTTCACGATAGCGTTTCAGTATATCTTCTGTCGGATTCGGATGTCCGAGCCCGTATTTAAATCCGGCGGTGTTGATCTCCAGTCCTTTGCCTTTTTCAATCAGAAGTTCCAGAATTTCGTCGATGACATCACGGTAAGCGTCATAACTGTAATGTTTATTTTGATTTGGACCGTAGCGTACGACATAATCAATATGACCGTATACGTCAAACTCGTCGAATGCGCGTATGTTTTCCAATATGGACAGAAAATATTCTATATAGGCTTCCCGTTCCGTGCGCCCCTCATAATAGGCCGGATAATAGGGGTCAACGCCGTGTACGACATGGGAGGAGCCGATAACGAAGTCAAAATCTTGAGTCGCCAGCAGGCTGTGATGGGTTTCTGCGAGATGCGGCTGCAGCCCCAGCTCGATACCGGTTCGTACGGGTATAGTATCCCTATACTGTTTATTCAGATGCCGGATGGCGGGAACATAGGCATTAAGATCCAGAAGAAACAGATCCGGTTCTTCCTGGTAATCCAGATCCAGATGGTCTGTGATGCAGATGCCGTCAAGTCCCAGATCAATCGCTTTTTGTATCATCGTTTCCGGATCAGCAGCGCTGTCGCCGGAGAAGGAAGTGTGTAGATGTGTATCCCAGAACATGGAAAACTCCTTTTACAGATATTTGCACTTATTATAACATCCCTTGTCAATACGGACTTGATAAAAAATTAACAAATTTAAAAATGTCATATAAAACTATTGAAAAATCTCACTGAATTGGTTAAAATGATAAAGGATTGGGTATTTTATCCAATGTCTCAATATGACAGGTTAAGCCTAAAATAATTTCTAGGAGGAATGACAAATGGCAGTAAAAGTTGCAATCAATGGTTTTGGCCGTATCGGTCGTCTGGCTTTCAGACAGATGTTTGGCGCAGAGGGATATGAGATCGTAGCGATCAATGATCTGACCAGCCCGAAGATGCTGGCACACTTACTGAAGTATGACTCTTCTCAGGGTAAATACGCAAAAGCAGACACTGTTTGTGCAGGTGAGGATTCCATCACGGTTGACGGACAGGAGATCAAGATCTACGCTGAGCCGGACGCAAACAATTGTCCGTGGGGTAAGCTGGATGTTGACGTTGTTCTGGAGTGCTCCGGATTCTATACCTCCAAAGCCAAAGCACAGGCTCATATTAACGCAGGCGCTAAGAAAGTCGTTATTTCTGCTCCGGCAGGCAATGACCTTCCGACCGTTGTTTACAATGTAAACCAGAATATCCTGACAGCAGATGATACCATTATTTCCGCTGCTTCCTGCACGACGAACTGCCTCGCTCCGATGGCACAGGCTTTAAATAATCTCGCACCGATCAAGACCGGTATTATGTGCACAATCCACGCTTACACAGGCGATCAGATGACTTTGGACGGACCGCAGAGAAAAGGCGATCTGAGACGCTCCCGCGCGGCTGCAGTGAACATCGTTCCGAACAGTACCGGCGCTGCAAAGGCGATCGGCCTTGTTATTCCGGAGCTTTCCGGCAAACTGATCGGCGCTGCACAGCGTGTACCTACCCCGACCGGTTCCACCACGATTCTGAACGCAGTTGTAGAGGGCACCGTTACGGTTGATGAGATCAACGCAGCGATGAAAGCGGCAGCTAACGAGTCCTTCGGGTATAACGAGGATGAGATCGTTTCCTGCGATATCATCGGTATGACATACGGCTCTCTGTTCGATGCGACCCAGACGATGGTTCTTCCGTTGGACAACGGCACGACACAGGTACAGGTTGTTTCCTGGTATGATAATGAGAACAGCTATACCAGCCAGATGGTACGTACGATCAAGTTCTTCGCTGAGCTTGCATAAGTAAAGGTAAAGACTCTTAAGGGTCCGGTCATGTAAGGACCGGACCCTTTTATGGTGGATAAACAGGTGTTTTGATAATATATGACAGAGACTGCAAATCAATGTTTTGGCTGACGCGGCTGTCTGATCAAAACAAGATTATGTAAAGGAGTTTGTATTATGGGCTTAAATAAAAAATCAGTCGACGACATCAATGTCAAAGGATTAAAGGTTCTTTGCAGATGTGATTTTAATGTACCGTTGAAGGACGGCGTGATTACGGATGAGAACCGTCTCGTGGCGGCGCTTCCCACGATTAAGAAGCTGATCGCCGACGGCGGCAGAGTGATTCTCTGCTCCCATCTCGGCAAAGTGAAGACGGAAGAGGATAAAAAGACAAAGACTCTTGCTCCCGTGGCGGTGCGTCTCTCTGAACTGCTCGGTCAGGAAGTGAAGTTTGCGGCGGATCCGGAAGTGGTCGGACCGAATGCGAAGGCAGCGGTTGCTGCGATGCAGGACGGGGATGTGATCCTTCTCGAGAACACACGCTTCCGTCCGGAGGAGACGAAGAACGGCGAGGCTTTTTCAAAGGATCTGGCTTCCCTCTGCGATGTGTTTGTTAATGACGCTTTCGGCACCGCACACAGAGCACATTGCTCGAATGTCGGCGTGGCACAGCTCGTGGACACGGCGGTGGTTGGTTATCTGATGCAGAAGGAGATTGATTTCCTCGGCAATGCGGTCGAGACACCGGAGAGACCTTTTGTTGCCATCCTCGGCGGCGCGAAGGTTGCCGATAAACTGAATGTAATCTCCAATCTTCTGGAGAAATGTGATACGCTGATTATCGGCGGCGGTATGGCTTATACGTTCCAGAAAGCAAAGGGCTATGAGACCGGTACTTCTCTGCTGGATGAGACGAAGATTGATTACTGTAAGGAAATGATGGCGAAGGCGGAGCAGCTCGGCAAGAAGCTTCTGCTGCCGATTGATACGGTTGTCGCGGATGCTTTTCCGGATCCGATCGATGCCGAGATTGCGGTTGAGTCTGTTGCGGCGGATGCGATTCCGGCAGACAAGATGGGGCTTGACATCGGACCGAAGACGCAGGCTCTCTATGCAGATGCCGTGAAGTCCGCGAAGACCGTGGTCTGGAACGGACCGATGGGCGTGTTTGAAAATCCGATTCTGGCAGCAGGCACGATTGCGGTGGCGAAGGCGCTGGCGGAGACAGACGCAACGACGATCATCGGCGGCGGTGATTCCGCGGCGGCGGTGAACCAGCTCGGATTCGGCGCGCAGATGACACATATTTCTACCGGCGGCGGCGCTTCTCTTGAGTTCTTAGAGGGTAAGGAGCTTCCGGGCGTGGCAGCTGCGAACGATAAATAAGCGGTTGATTATGATTGTGGTTGAAAACTTCCGCGGATACAGGTGAACATGTGACAAAGAGGAGTTTTTGACAGAAATAATGAAAGCACAAGGAGAGTTAAATATGGCAAGAAGAATGATTATCGCGGGCAACTGGAAGATGAACAAGACGCCGAGCGAGGCGGTTGCTCTGGTCAATGAACTGAAACCGCTGGTAGCGAATGATGATGTGGATGTTGTTTTCTGTGTACCGGCCATTGATATTATCCCGGCCATGGAGGCTGCGAAGGGCAGCAATATCCAGATCGGCGCCGAGAATATGTATTACGAGGAGAAAGGTGCATACACCGGTGAGATCGCTCCGGCGATGCTCGTGGATGCGGGTGTGAAATACGTTATCATCGGACATTCCGAGCGCAGAGAGTATTTTGCGGAGACAGATGAGACCGTGAATAAAAAGGTGCTGAAGGCGTTTGAGCATGACCTCACACCGATCATCTGTTGCGGAGAGACACTGACCCAGCGCAAACAGGGCATCTATATCGAGTGGATCCGCATGCAGATCAAGATCGCGTTCCAGAACGTGACGGCTGATCAGGCGAAGACTGCCGTGATCGCATACGAGCCGATCTGGGCCATCGGTACCGGAGAAACGGCGACGGCTGATCAGGCGGAGGAAGTGTGCGGCGCGATTCGTGCGTGCATTGCTGAGGTTTATGACGAGGCGACCGCGGAGGCGATCCACATCCAGTACGGCGGTTCCGTGAACGCGGGCAACGCGGCAGAGCTGTTTGGCAAGCCGGACATCGACGGCGGTCTTGTGGGAGGCGCTTCGCTCAAGGCTGATTTCGGAAAAATCGTCAATTATTAAGAAGGAATATGTGTATGAAAAAACCAGTTGTTTTAATGGTTCTGGATGGTTACGGTCTCAATGATAACCCCGAGGGCAATGCCATCGCCATGGCAAAGACGCCGGTGATGGATCGTCTGATGAAGGAATATCCTTTTGTCCGCGGCAATGCTTCCGGTCTGGCTGTCGGTCTTCCCGACGGCCAGATGGGCAACTCCGAGGTCGGACACATGAATATCGGTGCGGGCCGTATTATATATCAGGACCTGACACGCATCACAAAGTCCATTCAGGACGGTGATTTTTTTGAAAATAAAGCTCTTCTGACAGCGATGGAGAACTGCAAAAAGCATGATTCCGATCTGCATCTGTGGGGGTTGTTGTCTGACGGCGGCGTGCACAGCCATAATACGCATCTGTACGGTTTGCTGGAGATGGCGAAACGAAACGGCCTCTCCAAAGTATATGTACATGCGTTTCTGGACGGCAGGGATACCCCGCCGGCATCCGGAAAAGGCTATGTGGAGGAACTCTGTGAGAAGATGAAAGAGATCGGCGTGGGACGCATCGCTTCTCTGTCCGGACGCTATTATGCCATGGACCGCGATACGAACTGGGACCGCGTACAGAAGGCATATGATTCTCTGGTATCCGGCATCGGCGTACAGGCGACCTGCCCGGTGCAGGCGATGCAGGATTCTTATGATGCGGGCGTGACGGACGAGTTTGTTTTGCCGACGGTGATCACCGATGAGAGCGGACAGCCGCTGTCCCTGGTGAAGGAAAATGATTCCGTGATTTTCTTTAATTTCCGCCCGGATCGTGCGCGGGAGATTACGAGAGCCTTCTGTGACGATGCGTTTACCGGATTTGAGCGGGATTTTATGAAGCTGACCTATGTCTGCTTTAAGGATTATGATGAGACGATCCCGAACAAGATCATCGCTTTTGAGAAGGAAACCATTGTCAATACCTTCGGTGAGTTTCTTGCAAAGGCAGGGAAGAAACAGCTTCGTCTGGCGGAGACTGAGAAATATGCGCATGTCACCTTTTTCTTCAACGGCGGCGTGGAAGAGCCGAATGTGGACGAGGCGCGCCTGCTCGTAGCGTCTCCGAAGGAGGTCGCTACTTACGATCTTAAGCCGGAGATGAGTGCGCCAGAGGTCGGCATGGATCTGGTCGAGGCTATCAAATCCGACAAGTACGATGTGATCATTATCAACTTTGCAAATCCGGATATGGTAGGGCACACAGGCGTGCTTGAAGCAGCTATCGCAGCGGTGGAGCGTGTGGACAGTCTGGTGGGCGATGCAGTTGAAGCGATTAAAGATGTTGACGGTATTCTCTTTGTCTGCGCGGATCACGGCAACGCCGAGAAGATGATTGATTATGAGACAGGAAAGCCGCATACCGCTCACACGACGAACCAGGTGCCGTTCATTCTGGTGAATGCGGATCCGTCCTATAAGCTGGCGGAAGGCGGCTGTCTGGCGGATATCGTTCCGACGCTGATCGAGCTGATGGGGCTGGAGCAGCCGGCCGAGATGACGGGACACTCACTGCTCGTGAAATAAAAATGCGTTAAAGGCGGTGCGGTTTAGGGATTTTTATCCCTGAAAATGTTATCGGCATAGTTTGGTGTGATTATCGGCTATGCCGATTTTGATTTTTGAATAAGTAAAACTATAATATGTAACGCAATCAGGAGCAGAGTATCTCCACCATCGTGCTTTCTACCACCCTGATTCCCAGGTGCAGCTTGATGCAGACGTCTGCGTCATCGAGAGAGACTCCCAGAATCTGCTCAATCCGATCGATATGGTAGAGAACGGTATTTCGATGCATATGCAGGTACTCTCCAGCGGCAGTTGCCTTGCGATTGCATTCCAGCCAGACCCGGAGCGTTTCAAACAGAAAGGTGTGATGCTTGTCATCATATTCTTTTAGACGGTTGACGGCCTGCAGCATAAAGCAGTTTTTAAACAGATCGGGCGACGTATTAAAACTTTTTGTTACAAGCAATGTAAGAAAACTCTGCTCAAAATCGTAGAAGGAAACCGTATCAGTTGAATGATCTTTTTGAGCCTGGCGGTCATGCACACCGTATTCAATCGCACATCCTGCCTGCTCCAATGCGGGCCGTGCTTCCCAGAGGTTCTGAAATCGATTGCTGATACCCGTAATGCAGGAATAACTGCTGAGAATTCGTTTCAGTGCAAGTGAGACGGATTCTGTATCGGAGGGATTCTGTTCGCAGTTGTGCAGAATGACAATTCTCCGGTAATAGGTGACCGCGTAGGAAAAGGGCAGCTCCCGGTGGATGGAGGAGGCCAGATTATCCAGCGGAACATTGAAGTTGTCGTCAAAAGCAATCAGATAAAGCTGATACTCCTTTTGAAACGGGATGGTGGCATAGGAGGCGCGGGAAATTGCTTCATCCACACTTTTGATGTTCCCGTCCAGCAGATCGCGAAGATACTGCTGGGATGCCGCAAAGGAAGCGGGGAAGGCAAAGTCGCGATCCAGATAAACAGAGATATGTGACAACAGCATCTGAAATAAATCCTGAAGGCTTTCGTCCGCCTTGCGGTGATTGCAGTGCATAACGACATAAAGTACGGGCGCACCGCCGGAATGGAAGACCCGTTTTAATGTTACATAGTTGTTGCACATGGCATGATCATCGGAAACGATGATCTCATTTTCTTTCCCGTATTGTTCAAATCGTTTTAAGCGAAGCATTTCTTCGATGGTTTCTTCTGTATGGTAGCCGTGTTCGATCAGATTCACGGTAATCGGGTCGTCCGGAATCGGTACATTTCTGGTATAAGCGAGGAGTTTAAAAGTCGCATCCATAATGTCGATGTGATTTCCGATCATGGATTCACTCATGTCGAGCAGGTCCTGAAATCCCTGGTTGGAGGCGGTGGAAATACTCATCGCTTCATCCCACTCCCGCAGGTTTCGGAAAATCTGCAGAACCCGGTTGAAGAGTTCATATAATTTTAAATTTGTCAGAAGGATGACCATATTGCCCCGATTCAGATCGGATTCGTTTTCGTCCTGATATTGATCCCGGATACAAAGAAATGTAATATCCGGATGGGAAGCTGCGGAGGGAAGGATGTCGGACAGCATGCCTACATACAGTTCTTCCGGTTTCATGCTTCCCGCAGGCGTGTAAAGAGCGGGACAGACAAAAGAAAGGGCATCGTCAGACAGACCGGAATTTTCTGTTTTAATATTCAGATCATGAAGCAGTAATCTCAGAGATACAGAAAATTTAGTCTTCATCGTGATATCCTCCTAAAAACGGAAAAAATGATTTGTTTTTATTATAAATTGCTGATGAGAACTTCGCAAGGCTGACATGGTAATCATACGAGCTTTTGTGAGTTTTTATAAAATGATTTGCTTTTTTTGCCATAAAATACAATAACATAGAGAAAATGATCATTTTTGCCCGGAGACATGAATTTTAAAAGAACATAAGACTGTGCTTTTTGATGATAAGAAGGAAATAAAAGGGATTCAGTAATCATATGGATTTACTGTGAATTAACAAAAAAGGAGACATAAAAATATTGGTTTGTTAAATTTAACCGGATGACAGCTGTCAGATTGACCGGGATGTGAAGAAAAACTGGTACGTTTTTCCGATGAACATTCGGGAGTTATATGCTATGGTAATACTATACTTGATGCGGTTTTAAATCAGTCGAAAACGAAAGGAGAAAAGTATGATTCGCAGAGGTATTGATGTTAAGTTAAATGTAAAACCGGTTTTTCTGGGACTGGAGCACCAGTATTATTACGAGGGACCCTGCCGTTTCGCGAAGGGGGATGCACTGACGCCGGAATATGAGCAGATTCTGGCACAGGAGCTGAAGGACAATTTTTTTGAGACGGTTGAGAAAAATATGCCGGATGCAGTAAACCTGCTTGAGCCGCTGTATCTGCCGTGTCATGATGACTGGCGCATCCCGGAGGCAGCATTTGATGCAATCACAAAGGAAAAGGATGAGATTGATTTATTCCTGATGTCGGGCGGTATCGCACGCAGCGGTATCCTGATTGAACTGGCGCAGCGCACACATAAACCGATCATGCAGGATCCGTACACCTGCTGCGATCTTACGGCGGTGACTGCTGTTGTCCGCAATCTGGGGCTGGAATGTTATGCGCCGCTCACCTGGGAGGGTGTGGCGATGCAGCTTCGGGTGCTCAGAGTGCGCAAGGCGTTAAAGCTGGCCAATGTACTTCTGGCAGTACGTTTTGACTCCAATGCTTCCAAGAGTGCGAATGATACGTTCCTTTCGCTGCAGCGTGCTACCGAGGTGTTCGGTACAAATTTCCGTTTCCTGAACCTGCATGAACTGCTGGATTATATGGAGCCGCTGCCGGAAGGCGGAAACTATACGACGCCGGGCAGAATGAATACGCCGAATATTACAGAGGAAGATATCAAAGAGGCCGAGGCGCTGGCGGATGAGCTACTCGCCGGGGCAGACGACGTACATATTGATCGTGAACAGATGGTAAATTCCTGCAAAGCCTATGTGGAAGTGAAAAAACTTCTGGATTACCATGATTGCTGCGGGTTTACCGTGCCATGTCCGGACACCTGCTCTACCAGAAGAATGAATGAAATGAAGTTTACCTTCTGTCTGACGCATTCGCTGTTAAATGAGCAGGGTATTCCGTCCGCCTGTGAGTATGATGTCGACGGTGTGCTGACGATGCTTATTTTATCGACCATTTCCAACCATGCGCCGTTTATGGGTAATACAAATCCGCTCGTATATGAAAATGGAACCATCCGCCCGATGCGCCGGTTTAACATCAAGGACATGGATGGTGTGGAGGATCTGACAAACCTGTATCATGCTTCCCATTCTACGCCGAACCGGAAATTTAAGGGGATTGACGGAGAAAATTCGCACTACGGTGTTCGTCATTTCGCTTATGACCAGGGCTTTGGTGCGGTAATGCGTTATGACTTCAAGAAGGACGCCGGAGAGAATATTACAATCTTCCGTATTTCTCCGGATTGTACGAAGTTCTTTGTCGGCAAGGGAACGATTGTTGCCGGCGGAGATTATGATCTGGATAACTGCAACGGTTATGTGGTATACCGTGTGGCAGATCAGGAGAAATTCTATCAGGCGCAGCTGTATTTCGGAAACCATCTGCCGTTTGTATACGGAGATTACACGAAGGAGCTTGAACTGCTGGGTGAGAGCCTCGGCCTTGAGGTGGTAAGCGTCTGAGAACAGATTCCCGTGTGCAGATGTGAGAGGTTGCTGTGAACGGAGGAATGTTTGAACAGGCATTCGGTGTGGGCAGGGTGATTACCTGATCACATCGGATATAGAGAGAATATAAGAGGGAGGATCTGCGGAATGGATGAGGGATTGACGATTGCACAATTGGAAAGCACTTATATAGACGATCTGAATATGTTGAACGACTGGTTTCTGCAATATGAATATCTGCTTCAGATTTCCGCGGATCTGCCCCGTATTCCCGAGGAAGAACGTCTGGAATCGAATAAAGTGAAGGGCTGCCAGTCAGGCGTCTGGCTGCTCCTGCACGCGGAAGAGGGATGCGTGCGGGTACAGGCGGACAGTGAGGCACTGATCATCCGCGGCATGCTGGCGGTCATTGTGTCTTTGCTGGATGGCAGAAGACCGGAGGAAATTGCGGAATATAAGCCGCGGTTTATCTCGGAAACCAATATTAAAGAACAGATTTCATCGGATCGGTTTCATGGAATTCATGAAGTGATCCGAAAAGTTCAGGAATTTGCCGCACAACAATTATAAGGGAGGGAGTATGGATGGATGCTAAAGACAGAAAGGAGCTTGTCGCGAAGCTGTTGTCGGCTTCCCATGAGAAATCCTCGCAGGAAGCGGAGCGGATCAGACAGGAACCGCATCCTTCTTTTGAATTTATATATGAACACTTGAGAAGCTATGTACTGTCTAAATTCATGCTGACTCCCGACTGTGAAGCAGATGATATTAAGGAACTGGCATCGCTCAGTCTCGCACGCACAATGAAGCTGGATCCGGATGTTATCCACAGTCTGGATCAGGCTACGCCATGCGATCACGCGACATCTGAGTCTACCAAAAAAGTATTGCTTCTGTACGCTGTACAGAAGGATCTGGAACTGAAGCCTGACGCGGAGAAAATATCAAGGGTTTCTACCGTGACGGAGCTGGCAGAATATGTGCATGCAGCACTTTAACTTTGTATCATATTCTCCGCGGCGGTTTTTAAGTCTGATGCTACGTCAGTGTGAGAATTTTGATATAGTAACTAGTCTCTACTCAGGGAAGCGGCCTGCTTTTAGAATGGCAGGCCGCTTTTCGGTTATTTTTTTCTGTATTGATGAATATATTTTTCCGGCGTTATACTATAAGAGAATTTCGGGGAAATGTTTCGTTTATGGTATTGTGCTTTTGCGATCAGTTATTTAAAAAAGTATTTTGGAAATCTTTTGCTGGTTGGTATCAATTATGATAAAAATGTAAAAGGGTCAGACCGGAAAAAACATACCTGCAGAATAGAACAGGTATAAAAGGCGGTCGGAACAGGTATAATTTTCTCATATCTGCATATTCTTTACAAATAAGGCAAAAAGGGGAAATTGTGCATGAGTTCAAAGACAAGGATCGTCGTTCTTCATATGAAGGAAGTGATATATACCGCCATATTTATTGTTCTTGCGATTGTTCTGATCCTGCTTCTTGTATTTATGTTCGGATCCGACAGAAACCATCAGGATGCGCAGGAGACAGCTGTTTATAACGCAGGCGTTTATACATCTTCGATTCAATTAGAAGGGCAGACGCTGGATGTGCAGGTGGTTGTCGATGAAGATCATATCAACTCGGTTTCCCTGGTAAATCTGGATGAAACGGTTGCGACGATGTATCCGCTTCTGCAGGATTCCATGGATACGATCAGTCAGCAGATCTATGAGGACCAGTCGACGGAGAATATCTCCTATACCGCGGAGAATCAGTATACCACAACCATTCTGCTGGACGCAGTGGAGAGCGCACTGGAGAAAGCCAGGGCAGAAGAGAGCGAGGAAACCGAATAAAACCGACGTATTTAATAGCGACGCTCGGATAAGCCGTCTGATGTTAATCCATGAAGTGTATAAAAAGACTGCGGAATGAAAATGACCTACATTCCGCAGTCTTTAGTATGCACAGGGGTGCGTAAGGAATATTTATCGGATATACTGATGATTGCATCCGATCATGATCACATCTGGCTGAATGTCTGATTACAGTCCGTTCAGATAATCCGTGATACCGGAAGTGTTGACTGTCACGGTCTCGATGCCCTTATTGGACTGGTATACGCTGTATCCGGAATAACCGATCCAGACGGCAATCGCTGCGACAACGACCGTGCCGATGACCCTGGCCAGTATTTTCTTCTGTTTTGATTTTCTGATCTCCTGCTGGCGGTTCTTTTTCTGCTCTTTATAACGGTCAACCTTTGCCTGACTCATATGAGAAACTCCTTATATAATAAGTTTATATTTACAATATGAGCCGAGTATAGCACATGTTGGTATTTTCGTCAAATAAAAAGGATTGGGTGTTTTCGTAACGTTTTCGTAAATACTTTTCGGTAACCACTTTATTTGCATAAAAAAATGTGCTATCATAAAAAACCAGATATAAATGAATGAACGGAAAAGCCGAAATACCGCAGGATGACGGAGGACAGCATGAGTTACGCAGATAAGGTATTTATTGCCATGTGCAGCGATATTATTCAGAACGGCACCAGCACAGAGGGAGAAAAGGTTCGTCCGAAATGGGAGGACGGCAGCAGCGCCTATACGATCAAGAGATTCGGTGTGGTGAACCGCTATGATCTCTCGAAGGAGTTCCCGGCGCTGACGCTTCGCCGGACAGCAATCAAGAGCTGTACCGATGAGATGCTCTGGATCTGGCAGAAGAAATCCAATAATATCCATGATCTGCACAGCCATATCTGGGATGAGTGGGCGGATGCGGACGGTTCCATCGGAAAGGCCTACGGCTATCAGATGAGTGTGAAGCATCAGTATAAGGAAGGCATGATGGACCAGGTGGATCGCGTGATCTACGATTTGAAAAATAATCCCTACAGCCGGCGGATTATGACGAACATCTATGTGCATCAGGATCTTCACGAGATGAATCTCTATCCCTGTGCCTACAGCATGACTTTCAATGTCACCAAAAAGCAGGGCGATGAGAAGCTCACTCTGAATGCGATCCTGAACCAGCGGTCGCAGGACGTTTTGACCGCGAACAACTGGAACGTCTGCCAGTATGCTGTACTTCTGCATATGATGGCGCAGGTCTGTGATATGCAGGTCGGCGAGCTTGTTCATGTCATCGCGGACGCTCACATATATGACCGGCATATTCCTCTGGTGCAGGAGCTGATCACCAGAGAACCGCATCTGGCGCCGACCTTCTGGCTGAATCCGGATATACGGGATTTTTATCAATTTACCCGGGATGACGTGAAGCACATAGACTACGAGACCGGCCCTCAGATCACGGATATTTCCGTGGCTGTCTGAGTAACTGATGTGCCGTATTTGCACATGATATAAAAAAGTGTCGCACTGCGACACTTCGCGCGCGAGCGGTTGCGCAGCAAAATCTTCCTATCCGCAAGCTGCGCATCCTCACGGAGTGTTTTTTGTTTCATAGAAAAGCCAATACTTTAACACTTTACAAAAACAAGGTCTTTCCTATGAAATAAAAACATCCGCTCGCGAAGTACCCACAGGGCAGCCCTGTCGCAAGCGGCACTTTATTTATACACCGTGATGAATAAGTAAGGAAGGGACATTTATGAACTTAATAGCAGCCGTAGATAAAAACTGGGCCATCGGCCTGAACAACAAGCTTCTTGTACAGATTCCAGCTGATATGAAGTTTTTCCGCGAGACCACGACCGGGAACGTTGTCGTGATGGGCCGGAAGACCCTCGAGAGTTTCCCGAATCAGCGTCCGCTGCCGAATCGGGTGAATATTGTTCTGACACAGGATCTTTCTTATACTGTGAAGGATGCGGTCATTGTTCACAGCATGGACGAACTCCATGAGGAACTGAAAAAATATCCTTCTGAGGATATCTATGTGATCGGCGGGGAGAGCATCTATCGTCAGCTGGTTGACGAGTGTGATGTGGCGCACATTACAAAGATTGACTATGCGTACGAAGCCGATGCCTGGTTTCCGAATCTTGATGAGAAAGAGGAGTGGCGGATCACGGCGGACAGCGACGAGCAGACATATTTTGACCTGGAGTATTATTTTTACAAGTATGAGAGGAAACCATGAGTAACTTTTTATTCAGTGTGAATGTGACCATCCCGATTTTTCTTGTGATGGTGGTCGGATATTTTCTGCGGCGGATCGGCATGCTGAATGACAACTTTGTCACAGTCGCGAATAAATTCAATTTTACCGTCACGCTTCCGGTTCTGTTATATAAAGATCTTGCCAGCGTGGATATTCTGGAGATATTCGACTGGAAATATGTCCTGTTCTGTGCTATTGCCACATCAGCGGGATTCTGGGGATCCTGGGCGGTGGCGAAGCTGACACTGAAGGACCGCTCCATGAGAGGCGCGTTTACGCAGGCGGCTTTCCGCAGCAGCGCGGCGGTTATGGGACTCGCTTTTATACAAAATATTTACGGAGAATCCGCAATGGGATCGCTTATGATTATCGGCGCCGTCCCGTTGTATAACATATATTCTGTGATCGTTCTGACCTTCGAGGGGGATTACCCGGAGGGCGAACGGGATACCGGCAGGATCAAAAAGGCCGGTATCAATATCCTGAAAAATCCGATTATCATTGCTATTGTCATCGGTATGATCGTTGCGCTGCTGGGTAATCCGATGCCCACGATTGTCAACTCTACCGTAGAGAACATCGCCAAGATGGCAACCCCGTTGGCGCTGATCGGACTGGGCGCGGGTTTTGAGGGAAGAAAGGCGCTGAAAAAAATCAAGCCGACACTGGGCGCATCCTTTATCAAGCTGATTGCCCAGGCAGCTATCTTTATACCGATTGCGGCTCATCTCGGTTTTACCGGGGAAAAAATGGTCGCACTCGCCGTCATGCTGGCAGGCCCGGCAACCCCGAGCTGTTATATCATGGCGAAGAATATGCACAACGACGGCGTACTGACGGCGAGCATTGTCGTAGCGACGACACTGTTGGCTTCCGTCACGCTGACGGCGTGGATATTCATCTTGCGGACGGTCGGCTGGATCTGACAGGGCGTATGCAAATTGTCCATGAGAACTCCGCTCATGGACATATGGATACTAAGGAGCTGTCGCAAAATAATATGTACATCTTGCACTGCCTGATACGCAAATCACAGGCTTTAAAAGCCTCGCCGTAGCCCGCTACGCCTGCGTTTTTAAAGTCTGAGCTTTATGCATCATTCAGCACCATCTGTACATATTATTTCACGACAGTTCCTAAGCCATTCAGTGAGATTGCAGAACTTGCCCGATAACCTTCGCTTAGCGTCAGAGAAATGTTTCATGAGCGGACGCTTTTTTGCGTCTGTGTTGAAACATTTTCTGACGCGCCATAAGAAAACACGCAGGTTCTGCAATCGGAGTAAATATATATTAAGGAGAAAATTTCATGGAAATTTCAGGAGCCAAACTTTTTTTGCGTGCCCTTGAAGCGGAGGGTGTTGAGAAAATTTTTGCATATCCCGGCGGTACGGTGACTGATCTGTTTGATGAGCTGTATCGGAACAGTGATATTGATATGGTGCTGCCGCGCCATGAGCAGGCGCTGGTGCATGAGGCGGAGGGATATGCCAGAGAGACCGGCAAGACAGGTGTCTGCCTGGTAACAAGCGGCCCCGGAGCGACGAACACGGTGACCGCGATTGCGGACGCATTTTATGACAGCATTCCGATCATTGTTTTTACCGGACAGGTAGCTCTGGGACTGATCGGCAATGAAGCATTTCAGGAAGTAGATATTGTCGGTATCACACGCCATATCACAAAATACAGCGTGACGGTGCGCGACCGAAAGGATCTGGGACGGATTTTGAAGATGGCTTTTCACATCGCGTCAACCGGGAAACCGGGACCGGTGCTGATCGATCTGCCGAAGGATATACAGACGGCGAACGGACCGGCGGAGTATCCGGATCATGTGGAAATACGCGGCTATAAGATCAACGAGGGCGTTCATATCGGACAACTCCGCAAGGCGACGAAGCTGTTAAAGAGCGCCGGCCGCCCGATCATACTTGCCGGCGGCGGGGTCAATATCGCCGGGGCGAATGAGGAACTGGCCCGTCTTGCCGAACTGACGCACATTCCTGTGATCACTACGGTGATGGGGAAAGGAGCGCTTTCGTCCGACAATCCCTGGTATATCGGCTGCAGCGGCCTTCACGGGAAATACGCGGCGAATATCGCGATCAGCCAGTGCAATCTTTTGTTTTCCATCGGCACGCGTTTTAATGATCGTGTGACCGGAGATCTGACGGAGTTTGCGCCAAAGGCGAAGATCATTCATCTGGATATTGATGCCGCGGCGATTTCACGGAATGTGGTGGTCGATGTTCCGATTGTGGCGGACGCAAAGGTGGCGCTGGCACAGATGGCAGATTGGGTGGAGTCTGAATGGAAAGGTCCGAAGGACACTTCCGACTGGATGAAACAGATCAAAAAGTGGGATCAGGAAAATCCTCTGGAGATGCGCAGGAACAAGGGGATGGCACCGCAGATGATCATGGAAGGGTTAAATGAGGTTTATCCGGATGAGGTGACCTATGTGACGGATGTCGGCCAGCATCAGATGTGGGCGACCCAGTTTCTGAAGATGGATCCGAAAAAGAAGATGATCATTTCCGGCGGACTCGGGACGATGGGCTTCGGTTTCCCGGCGGCACTGGGGGCGAAGATGGGTCATCCGGAGCGGCCGGTGGTCTGCATCACCGGGGACGGCGGTTTTCAGATGAATATGCAGGAAATGGCGACCGCCATCATTCAGGGCACGCCGGTGACAATCTGTTTGCTGAACAACTATTATCTCGGCATGGTGCGCCAGATGCAGCAGCTTTTCTACGGGAAACGGTATTCGGCTACATGCCTGCGCAGGAGAAAGGATTGTCCGGCGCATTGCAAAGGACCGAATGAGAACTGTCCCCCATATGTGCCTGATTTTATCAAATGGGCGGAGAGCTATGGGGCTCACGGCATTCGCGTGGAGAAGGAAGAGGACATTATACCTGCGCTTCTTGCGGCGAAGGAGCATACGGACGCGCCGACGCTGATCGAGTTTATGATCGCCACGGAGGAACTGGTTCTGCCGATGGTTCCGGGCGGAAAGCCGATGAGCACGATGATACTTAATTCATCCGTGCGTTAGAAGTTTAAATTGATCAGCAGCAGGAGGAAATATGATGATGAAAGACAGATGGATTGCCCTCTATGTGGAGAATGATGTGGGCGTTCTTGCCAAAATTTCCGGTCTCTTTGCCGGAAAGGCATATAATTTAAACAGTCTCACCGTGGGTACGACCGAGGATGAGGGTGTATCCCGTATGACGATTGCCAGTACATGCGACGATCTTACATTTGAACAGATTAAAAAGCAGCTGAACCGCATGGTAGAGGTCATCAAGGTTATGGATCTGACGGACACGCCGATTCATATGAAGGAAGTCATGTTCGCGAAGGTGAAAAAATGCTCTGAGACGGACAAGGCGGAAGTGTTCCGCATCGCGGAAGTGTTCTCCGTGCAGGTGGTAGATATCGGAACGGACAGTATGTTGCTCGAATGTATGCTGACCGAGCGTCGGAATAACGAACTGATCCGTCTGCTGAAAGCCAGATTTTCGGCTGTGGAGATCGTTCGCGGCGGCGGAGTGGCAATCGAGTCGATCAGCACTTCGTGCCGGTAAAATGTGATGATACCAGGGTCAAAAGGTTTTTGAAAAAATTTTGATATATATGAAAAAAGACTGGTAAAATAATTCGTTTTGCGGTATAAATGTAGGTAGACAGACGATAAAAATGAAGGAAATCTCATCAGAACCTGCAAAATGAATGATTATCCTTCATATATAGCAATGACTGCGAAGCAGTTGCTTCCGCCCGAAACGGGATGAAAACCTGTGATCGGGAGCAGTGTGCAGCAGTTCATAACAGAGAATCATACAGAAAGAAGGATCAGAATGGGAAAGAAAAATATTGATTGGGAGAATCTTGATTTTTCATATCGCGAGACAGATATGCGTTTTGTTTCCATGTATAAGGATGGAAAATGGGATGACGGAACACTTACGCCGGATTCCAATATTGTATTAAATGAGTGCGCGGGTGTTTTCCAGTATGCGCAGACCGTTTTTGAGGGATTAAAAGCTTATGAGACTGTGGACGGCAAAGTAGTTCTTTTCCGTCCGGATCTGAATGCGAGCCGTCTGGCGGATTCCGCGCGCAGACTGGAGATGCCGGTTTACCCGGAGGATAAGTTTGTCGAGGCGGTGAAGGCGACGGTAAAGGCGAATATCGGTTATGTGCCGCCTTACGGCACGGGGGCTACTCTTTATATCCGGCCGTATGAGTTCGGCAGCAACGCCGTGATCGGCGTGAAGCCGGCGGATGAGTATATGTTCCGCGTCCTGACGACGCCGGTGGGACCGTATTTCAAGGGCGGCGTGAAGCCCCTGTACATCAAGGTTTCTGATTTTGACCGCGCAGCGCCGCGCGGCACGGGCAATATCAAGGCGGGACTGAATTACGCGATGAGTCTTCATCCCATTGTGCAGGCACATAAGGAAGGCTTTGCCGAGAATATGTATCTCGATCCGGCGACCCGGACGAAGGTGGAGGAGACCGGCGGCGCGAACTTCCTGTTTGTCACAAAAGAGGGTAAACTGGTAACGCCGAAGTCCGACAGTATCCTTCCTTCCATCACGCGCCGTTCCCTGATGTATGTGGCGGAGCACTATCTGGGTATGGAAGTAGAGCAGAGAGAAGTGTTCAAGGATGAACTGACGAATTTCGTTGAGATCGGTCTTTGCGGTACGGCAGCGGTGATTTCTCCGGTTGGCAAGATTTATGATCACGGAACGGATATCTGTGTGCCGAGCGGCATGAACGAGATGGGACCGGTGCTTGCGAAGCTGCGTGCGACTCTCGTGGATATCCAGGACGGTAAGCTGGAAGCACCGGAAGGCTGGATTCAGGAAGTGGAGTAAGTTGATTTTCATTATTATATTTAAATATGTAAAAACGGAGAATGGAGAATGGCAGGTTGCTGTTCTCCGTTTTTTGATGGGGTTATGGTTCTTTTCGCCATACTCATGCATAGGATAGTGTAAATGCAGACATTGCGAGGACTTCTTATGCAGAATCTTTTTCCTGACTTACAACAGGGCGTTTATTCACAACAGACCGCGGTTTCTCCGCGGGAATCTGATTTTCCGAACAGAGGCACCCTGCGTATCGACGTTACTTCAACAATAGCCATCCAGCCGATTACTGATGCCAGAATCCGTATATACAACGGCACCTCTCTTCTGGAGGAAATCCGGACTGACAGTTCCGGTCAGAGCGAGACACTGACTCTGCAGGCGCCTCCGTCAGAATATTCCATGGAGCCGGGACAGCCGCAGCCTTATACCCAGTATACGATACAGGTGGAGGCGGAGGGATACCGCCCGGTGGAAATCGCGGATGTGGAGGTTTTCCCGGATGAACTTTCCATTCAGCCGGTGGTTATGCAGCCGCTGGAGGTATCAAATGAGGAGGGGGAGGAAAATATTGTTATTCCGCCCAATACGCTCTGGGGTGATTTTCCGGCAAAAATTGCAGAGGATGAGGTCAAACCGCTGAATGAGAGCGGGGAGATCGTTTTGAGCAGGGTTGTGATACCGGAGTACATTGTGGTTCATGACGGTGCACCGTCGGATTCCACGGCAAAGGATTACTATGTGCGCTATAAGGATTATATTAAAAATGTGGCTTCCGGCGAGATTTATTCCACCTGGCCGGACGCGACGCTGCGGGCGAATATTCTTGCGATTCAGTCATTTACCCTGAACCGGGTTTACACCGAATGGTACAGGGGAAAAGGTTATGATTTTACGGTGACAAGTTCCACGGCCTATGATCAGAAATGGTCTTACGGACGCACAATCTTTTCCTCTATTTCCCGGATTGTGGATGAAATGTTTAACAATTATCTGTCACGTCCGAATGTTGTTCAGCCGATTCTGGCGCAGTACTGCGACGGTCAGCAGGTTTCCTGTCCGAACTGGTTGTCTCAGTGGGGTTCCAAATATCTGGGAGATCAGGGATATTCGGCAATTCAGATTCTTCGTTATTATTATGGGAGCAGCATGTATATCAATACGGCGGAGGAAATCTCCGGCATTCCGTCCTCCTGGCCGGGAACGGATCTCACCGTCGGATCCACGGGAACCAAGGTGCGTCAGATGCAGGAACAGCTCGCCGCAATTTCCAGATCTTATCCGGCCATTCCGACGATCGCGGCGGATGGAATTTTCGGAGAGAGGACGCGGGAGGCAGTGCAGGCGTTTCAGCGGATTTTTGATCTGCCGGCGAACGGCGTGGTAGATTTTCCGACCTGGTATAAAATATCTCAGATCTATGTGGGAGTATCACGGATCGGGGAGTTGAGTTGAAATGCGGCTGTTGCCCATGTGAGGCGGAGGACTGTGAATACTGAGAAATGAAGAAAATGGTCAGGGGGTGTTGATAAACAGAATTATTTGTGATAAATTGTAGGTTGACTTTGAGTGTCAGACCTGTCGCAAGCGGCACTTTATTATATCATATTAAAGAATGATACAGGAAGGAAACGAACAGATGTGT
>JAJQFQ010000057.1 GCA_021201035.1 Clostridiales bacterium | reverse complement strand
TCTTTTTTTTTTTATAATTGTTTTCCACCACCAGCTGACAGAACTCTCACGCAATGAGTGGTACTGTTATATGGAAAAGATCGGAGAGATAGCTGCGAAGATGCATGTGCACGCGATGGGCTGGCCCGCCGCGGGCGACTTAAAACGGTTCTCCTGGGATTTGAAGGATATCATCGGAAAGGAGAGCAGATGGGGTCATTATTCCCATATGGAATGTCTCGGCAAAGAGGATGCGCGGTGCTACGACGACGCGTCCGATATCATACGTTTCCGCCTGAACCGGTATGGGAGGAGCGCTGACCGGTACGGACTGCTGCACTCAGATCTGAATCTGCATAACCTGCTGGTGCGGGGGGCAGGAGATCTATGTGCTGGATTTTGACGATTGCGGATACGGTTGGTTTTTATACGATCTCGCGACAGTCGTCATGGAATATTTCGATGAGACGCTGGAGCTTGCGATTAAGGCTCTGCTGAGCGGATATGAGCGTGTCCGCAGCCTCTCGGAAGAGGAAAAGGAGGAACTGCCGACGTTTATTGTCGCCAGAAAGATCCTGCGGCTTGGCTGGATCGCGAGCCACAGGGACAACGATACCGTAAAGAATATACCGTCTTCTTATTTTGAAAAAACAGCGCTCGTCGCACGGAAGTTTTGCAGCGACAACGCGGATATCCTCGAAAAATTGAGGGACAGGTGAAAAAAATACTATTTTTGTTAGAAATTTTGTGTTTATAATACAACAGCTGCATGTAAATGAAACACAGCCATGAGGATTAGCAAAGCGAATTCCATGATTTGAGACAAAGGCGTCTGACGATGAAGGTCGGACGCTTTTTTCTGTTGTGTTGACAGTCAGAAAGGAGTCAGACATGAAAAAGAAACTTATCGCGGCATTACTTTCGGGAACTTTTGTTTTTTCGGCTTTGTTTACGGGGTGCGGAAGCACGGATACGGCAGACACGTCGGATGCGGCGGCGGAGACGTCTCAGGACGAGACAGAGTCGGAGACTGTGTCGGACGCCTCGTCGGATGCGATTGAAAAGAAGGTGTTCCGCATCGGCATTGAATGCACCTATGCGCCGTACAACTGGACGCAGGAGACAGATGAACTGGCGAATGGGGCGACGGCTGTGGAGATTGCAAATTCTCCCGGTTCTTATACTTACGGATATGATGTGGCGCTGGCCCAGATGATCTGTGACGAGCTCGGATGGGAGCTTGAGGTGTATAAGAGCGACTGGACATCGATTTTTATGGGACTCGAGGATAAAACCTATGACTGTATCATGAGCGCCGTCTGCTATACCGAAGAGAGAGATGAGATCTATGATTTTACTTCGTGTTATTACGAGCGGCAGATCAAGGCTGTGGTCAGGGAAGACAGTGAATACGCGAGTATCACCGGCCTTTCCCAGTTTGACGGGATGAATCCCACGGTGATCGCTCAGCTCGGCACTAATTTCGTGGATTATAAGGAGCAGATTCCCACTGCGATAGACGGAACGGACTATGAGGCGGCCGCCGAGCTGTTCCTGGCGATCCAGAACCAGACCGCGGATGTCCTGATCACGGAGCTGTCCACCGCGGAATCCGCGCTCAATTCCATGTCAGGCCTCGTGATGCTTGATCTGGATGAGGATGATAATTTCGTCGCCCCGGAGGGCAGTCCGAACACCTGCTGCATCCTGTTCCGCGGAGACGATGAACTGCGAGATATCATTCAGGGGGCGATGGATGATCTCGGCTGGACCAATGAGACCGAGGAAGGCCTGCAGGCCATGAACGACCTTATGTCAGAGATGATCGCCATACAGCCGTCCAATAACTGATCGAAGGTTTGGCTGCCGGCAAAGGAGAGCGGCATAATTCGGAGAGGGATCCTGACCGTGAATAAATAAATACAGGGCTTATGATGTGCAGCGGGGCACCCGGCGGAATGGCTTTTCGTGCCGCGCCGCACATCTTTTTTGGGGATGCAGTTTTACCTGAGTTTTGTCCGGACAGAAAGGAAAGAGGATCGATATGGGAAATCTTATGACAGTATTACTTGCCGTCACGCCGACGAAAGAGTCGGGACTGATCGAGTGGGTTATCTTTCTTGTCGTGAAATATAAAGATATATTTATCCAGGCGACCTGGACAACCCTGTATATTGCGGTAATCGGAACGCTGCTGGGTTTTGTCCTGGACTTTGCGGTGGGAGTCGTAAATACGACAAATATCAACGCGGAGGATCATATCCTGAAGAAAAATTTATATCGCCTGCTGAAAGCGGTTGTGTTTGTTTATGTGGAGATATTCCGGGATACGCCGATGATTGTGCAGGGCATGGTCATTTACTATGGCCTGAGGCAGAGCAACATTATGATTTCTTCCGTTATGGCCGGTATCCTCGTGACATTACTGAACAGCGGCGCGTATATGGGCGAAACGGTCCGCGGCGGCATCAATTCCGTCGATGACGGACAGCGCGAAGGGGCGCTGGCCATGGGCATGTCGCATGTCGGCGCCATGATTTATGTCATTATACCGCAGGCGCTGCGAAACATTTTTCCGGAGATGGGCAATATGTTTCTGAATAACCTGAAAATGACTTCCGTGTTGAATGTCATCGGTGTCAGCGAGTTGTTCCTGGCGGCCAAGACGGCCGGCGGTTCTTATTATAAATACTTCGAATCCTACATCGTCATTGCCATCATCTATCTGGTATTGTGTTTTGCATTTAACCGGATTTTCCTCTGGGTAGAGAAGAAACTGCAGGGGCGGGAGGATTACGAGCTGGCGACGGAATATCTTGAAAATGAGTAGGAGGGGAGCATATGGCTGACGAGATCATTCAGGTGGAAAATCTTGTAAAAAATTTCGGCGACCATGAGGTTTTAAAGAAAATTGATTTTGAGATCAGCCGGAGCGAGGTCGTTTGTATCATCGGTTCTTCCGGTTCGGGAAAATCCACGCTGCTGCGGTGTATCAATCATCTGGAAATCCCCACATCTGGAGATGTCCGCTTTCACGGAGAGACTGTCCGGAATACGCAGAAAGCGCTGGCAGACTACCGGTCACAGGTAGGCATGGTATTTCAGTCGTTCAACCTGTTTGCCAACATGACGGTTCTCAAAAACTGTATGTTCGGCGTGACTAAGATCCTGCACCTCTCCAGGGAGGAGGCAAGAAGCCGGGCCATCCGTTTTTTAAAGCAGGTGGGCATGGCGGCGTATATCAACGCCAGGCCGGCGCAGCTGTCCGGCGGACAGAAACAGCGTGTGGCAATCGCGAGGGCGTTGTGCATGTCCCCGGAAGTGCTGCTTTTTGACGAGCCGACCTCTGCGCTGGATCCGGAGATGGTGGGCGAGGTGCTGAAGGTCATAAAGGATCTTGCGGCGGACGGTATGACAATGATCATAGTTACCCATGAGATGGAGTTTGCCAGAAATGTGTCCACGAGAACCATTTTCATGGATAACGGCTATATTGTGGAGGACGAGGTTCCGGAGCTTTTGTTCACCAGCCCGAAAAATGAGCGGACAAAAGAGTTCCTGAGCAGATATATAGAAGGGTAAGCAGGGCTGTGGCCGATACGGGACGGCGTAGGGCCGGCTGCTTCGGAGAGGGAGGTTAGTGTGAAAAGCAGATTTTTCATCACTATTTGTGCCGCCAACCAAAGGGCGGAGGAATGGAGATTATTATGGAAAACATTGTAGTTACCGTGGCGAGAGGCTTTGGCAGCAATGGAAAACGGATTGCGAGCCGGCTGGCGAAAAATCTCGGGATCTGCTGCTATGAAAACAGAATCCTTACGCTTGCCTCTCAGCTGAGCGGCGTGGATGAGGAACTGTTTGCGGAAGTCAATGAAA
>JAJQFQ010000196.1 GCA_021201035.1 Clostridiales bacterium | reverse complement strand
GGATTCTTATAAGAAACGGGATCCAGAGACTCTGGAGGCGGCCCGGAAAGTGCTGGCGGATGATATTTCTTTCCATGAGCATGTTCAGTTCTGGTTTATGACACAGTGGGTGAACCTAAAGGATTACGCACAGGAGCAGGGGATCCGTATTATCGGTGATTTGCCGATCTATGTGGCGATTGACAGTGCGGATGCCTGGGTTCATCCGCAGCTGTTTCAGTTTGATGAGGATCTGAGCCCGAAGTCTGTGGCGGGTGTGCCGCCCGACGCGTTTTCCGAGGACGGACAGCTCTGGGGCAATCCACTCTATGACTGGGACTACCATAAAAAGACCGGCTATGCCTGGTGGATCAATCGTATTCGGCATGCGGCAGTGCTGTATGATGTGATACGTTTCGATCATTTCCGCGGACTGGATGAATATTTTGCGGTTCCTTATGGGGAGGAGACGGCCAGAAAAGGCAAATGGATGCCGGGCCCAGGGATGGATCTGATCTGCGCGATTCGTGAAAACGTCGATGGAATCGAGATCATCGCGGAGGATCTGGGCGTTATCACCGACAGTGTGCGGGACCTTCTGAATGAGAGCGGTCTTCCGGGAATGAAGGTGCTGGAGTTTGCCTTTGACGACGACAGTGAAAATGCTTTCCTGCCGCACAATTATGAGAATCCGAACTGTGTGGTGTATACGGGGACGCATGATAATGAGACATTATTTCAGTTTGTCTGCAATACCTCAGACAAAACGCGCGATCATATCAAAAACTATATGAACCGCTATTGGGATACATATGAGCAGCTCTGCGATAATCTGATCCGTCTCGCCATGATGAGCATCGCGAAATACTGCATCATCCCGATGCAGGATTATCTCCATCTGGGAGAGGAGGCACGAATCAATTTCCCGTCCACGTTGGGCGGAAACTGGGAGTGGAGGCTGCTGCCGGAGCAGGTAAATGACGGATTGTCGGATTTTATTAATAATATTACGCAGGTATCCGGACGTTTTCCTGAGAAAACGGAGGTATCGAAAAGAACAGCAGATCCTGATGACCTGAGCAAATCGGAACTATGGGAGGATTCTGTTAAAACAGATAACGGGGAAACCACAGAACAGCTAAAGACAGAATCTTAAAATCATATGATAAGAAAACTCCGCGTCCGGAAGGATGCGGAGTTTTGAACTGTGATAACAGTCTGGAATTATTTGTCTGTATCAGTCCCCTCTAGGAAACTCAGACCCTGCATGGTAACCCCCATCAGGATTTGCCCGACTTTCTGGGTGGGCAGCTGGTATTCGCTGCAGACCCAGTTTTCCAGAACGCCGATCACACCGGAGGACATATAGGCATAGAAATAGTCCAGAAGCTCCGGCGAGGCGTTCGGATACATCTCTTTCCATACCTTCATACTGTTTTCGTAGCCGAGGTAAATCAGCTGCCGCAGGAAAGAGGCGTCTCCGTGCGGTCCGAGCAGAACCTGACACAGATCTTTATTGTCGTCTACCAGTTTCAGCGTATCTTCAAACCAGTTTTCTTTGCTCAGCGTGAATACAACGTCCTCGAAAAGTTCGTTCTGAATCGTGGTAAGCAGTGCGTATACGTCTTCATAATAGGAATAAAAGGTACTGCGGTTGATATCTGCTTTTTTGCAGACGTCAGTTACGGTAATCTTGTTGACCGGACGGTCTTTCATCAGTTCAAAAAGAGCCTGCCGGATAACGGATTTGGTGTATTTTGTTCTGCGGTCTGCTGCCATATTTTCCTCCTGAACTCCGGTGCAGTGGATTTGAAACAGTTTCACTGTACCGGACTCTGTATGTTGTGTGTCAATTAGGTATACAGATCAATATGTAGTACATCTGTTATATTTCCGACAAAAAAGGAAAAAATGTTGGAAATGTGACAGATATGTGAAAATTGTCGGTTGATATTTCTGTTTTGTCTATTATAATATATTTCATAAAAAAACGCAACACTTGTTGGGAAAAAGACACCAGACCGAAAAAATACATCGTTTTGGAAAAAAATACAACTGCTTTTTTTGTGACAGGTGCCTGAAAAGATACTTTTTTGAGGAAGATAAGTGAAAAGTATTCTGAAAGCTCAGCATGGGTATAGATGGGGCTGTGTAATAAGATTGTTGCGCGTAAGAGGATTTAACTAATTTTGAAAGGAGAGTTTTACAGTGGCAAGTTTATCACACACAATGCAGAGAAAGGCGTTCAGCGCGGCGATTGATGTAGCGCTTCGGCGGCTGAACAAGGACAGACAGAAGGGACTTCTGCAGATCGTTGATCTGGCTGAGAAGTTCATGGGGGACAACTTCAAGAAGGAATCCTATGAGGCAGTACGGAAGATGATCATGAATCCGGATGATAAATGGGTGAATTTTGTCAACAAGATGCTGGATGAGCTCGATCCCCATGTAGCGAAGATGACGGCGCTGAATCTCGGATTTGAAGCCGCGTTCTACGGCACAAAGACGATCCGCGCGAAGAGGGTGGAGCATCAGTGCAATATCCCGTGGCTGATCCTGATGGATCCGACCAGCGCCTGCAATTTAAGATGTACCGGATGCTGGGCAGCTGAGTATGGCCATAAGCTGAACCTTACATATAAGGAGATGGACAGCATCGTAACGCAGGGTAAGGAGCTTGGCGTTTATTTTTATATGTTTACGGGCGGAGAACCGCTGGTTCGCAAAGCAGATCTTCTGAAGCTGGCGAAAAAGCATAATGACTGTGCGTTCCACAGCTTTACCAACGGTACGCTGATCGATGAGGAGTTCTGCAAACAGGTGCAGAAGCTGGGCAACTTTTCATTCTCCCTGTCTCTGGAGGGCTTCCAGAACCAGAATGACGGACGCCGCGGCGACGGTATTTTTGACACCGTGATTCACGCGATGGATCTGATGAAACAGTACGGACTGTTTTTCGGTACATCCGTATGCTATACAAGAGCCAACATGGAAGTGGTTACATCCGATGAATTCTTTGATCTGATGATCGAGCACGGATGCCGTTATGCGTGGTATTTCCATTATATGCCGGTCGGCAACGAGGCGGATGTCGATCTGCTGCCGACGATGGAACAGCGTGAGTATATCCATGACCGTCTGCGCGAGATTCGTGCATGGGAGGGCGGCAAGCAGATCATGCTGCTCGACTTCCAGAACGACGGCGAGTTCGTGGGCGGATGTATTGCCGGCGGAAGGAATTATTTCCATATTAATGCAAACGGCGACGCCGAGCCTTGTGTATTTATTCATTATTCCGGCGCGAATATCAGAGAGAACACATTGCTTGAATGTCTGAAGCAGCCGCTGTTTATGGCATACCGTGACGGCCAGCCGTTCAATGAGAACCATCTTCGTCCGTGCCCGATGCTGGAAAATCCGGAGAAGCTGCAGCAGATGGTGAAGGAGTCAGGGGCGCACTCCACGGATCTGCAGTCGCCTGAATCAGCGGAGCATCTGTGCGCGAAGTGTGAGGATTATGCCAGAGAATGGGCGCCGCGCGCCGAGAAGCTCTGGGAGAGCAAGCATTTCGAGAAACAGGGTTATACGAACTATAAGACAACGATATAGATAAGAGACGGGAGGAGAAGAAATGGCAGATTTAAAGCATGCAGCGGCAAGAAAATCTTTTGAAGTCGCATTTAACGGCGTATATAAATATATCAATAAGAATAAAGAACAGAATCTTGTAAAGCTGATGAACGCGGCGCGCAAGATCGCGGGGAAGAACTTCCCGGATTCTTTCTGGGATACCGCGAATGAGGTGCTGGCGGATACGAATTGCAAGTGGACACAGCAGATTTACGATGCTTTCGACATCCTTCATCCGAATCGGGTCTTGACCCACGTACTGAAT
>JAJQFQ010000063.1 GCA_021201035.1 Clostridiales bacterium | reverse complement strand
AAATTAGCTCCGCTGGGAGATCCGATGGAGCTGCGTATACATAGTTATGAATTGACGCTGCGTCTGGCTGACGCGGAAAAAATCGAAGTCACAGAGATTGCCGAAACTGGTGAGGAAACCGTTTTTGATAAGGAAAAAGAGATGGAGCATCCGGGCCTTGGCGAGGGCGGAAAGTACCACAGCCGCGCGGATGAGCATCCGCTGCCGGATGGGACAACCCTGACTTTCGCGTTGGCGGGCAACCAGAACTGCGGGAAAACAACCCTGTTTAATCAGCTGACCGGCGCGAACCAGCATGTGGGCAATTTCCCCGGCGTCACGGTTGACCGGAAGGACGGCGCGATCCGGAACCATGAAGATACGCTGGTGACGGATTTACCCGGTATCTATTCCATGTCGCCTTATTCCAGTGAGGAACTGGTGACCCGGAATTTTGTCCTGCATGATCATCCGCACGGGATTATTAATATCGTTGATGCAACCAATATCGAGCGAAATCTGTATCTCACCATGCAGCTCATGGAACTGGATACGCCGATGGTTCTGGCTTTAAATATGATGGATGAGGTGAAGGACAACGGCGGCTCTATCCGGATCAATGAGATGGAGAAAATCCTGGGCATCCCGGTCGTCCCGATCTCGGCGGTAAAAAATGAGGGTATTGATGAGCTGGTTTCCCATCTGCTCCATGTGGCAAAATATCAGGAGCGCCCGAAACGGCAGGATTTCTGTGACAGGGAGGATCACGGCGGCGCGGTGCACCGGGCACTCCACGGCATTATGCATCTGATCGAGGATCGCGCGCAGAAAGCGGACATACCTCTCCGTTTTGCCGCGACCAAGGTCGCGGAGGGCGACTCTCTGATTCTGGATCAGCTGAATCTGACAGAGAATGAAAAAGAGATGGTGGAGCATATCCTGATCCAGATGGAGGAGGAGCGCGGACTGGACCGCGCAGCAGCCATTGCGGATATGCGTTTTTCTTTCATTCAGAAGCTTTGCAGGCAGACGGTACAGAAACCGAAGGAGAGCAGGGAACGCCGGCGCAGTGAAAGGATTGACCGTGTCCTCACCGGCAAATATACGGCGATTCCCTGCTTTATCGGCATTATGGTGCTGGTATTTTTCCTGACGTTTAACGTCATAGGGGCTTTTTTACAGAATCTTCTGGAAATCGGTATTGATGCGTTGGCGGGATCTGTGGACAATGCTTTCGTTGCGGCAGGTGTTCATCCTGTATTACGGGCATTGATAAGCGACGGCATATTTGCGGGAGTTGGCAGCGTGCTGAGTTTTCTGCCGATTATCGTCTGTCTGTTCTTCTTTTTGTCCCTGTTGGAGGACAGCGGATATATCGCTCGCGTGGCATTCTTTATGGACAGTCTGCTGCGCAAGATCGGTCTCTCCGGACGAAGCATCGTCCCGATGCTGATCGGGTTCGGTTGTACGGTGCCGGCTGTCATGGCGACAAGGACTCTTCCCAGTGAGCGTGACCGGAAGATGACGATTTTGCTGACGCCGTTTATGAGCTGCACGGCGAAGCTTCCGATATACATGTTTTTTGTGAATATTTTTTCCCGAAATACAGCGGACTGATTGTGGCGGCGTTGTATTTGCACGGGATTGCCCGGGGGATACTGGTAGCGTTTATTTTTAAGAAAACGCTGTTTCGCGGGGAGGCGGTGCCGTTTGTCCTGGAACTGCCGAACTACAGGCTCCCCGCGGTACGGAATGTATTGCAGCTTTTGTGGGAGAAGGCAAAGGATTTTCTGCATCGTGCTTTTACCATTATCCTGCTCGCGACCATTATCATCTGGTTTTTACAGACCTTTGATATGCATCTGAACGTGGTGGCAGATTCACAGGACAGTATTCTGGCTGTCGTAGCCGGGCTGCTGGTACCGATTTTTAAGCCTTTGGGGATCGGAGACTGGCGGATCTGTACATCCCTGATCAGCGGATTCATGGCAAAAGAGAGCGTGGTTTCCACGATGGAGATCCTGTTCGCGGGTGAGGTCGCATCCCTGCTTACGCCGCTGGCGGCTGCAACGATGCTGGTGTTCAGCCTGCTTTATACCCCGTGTGTTGCGGCGATTGCGTCGGTGCGGCGGGAGATGGGCGGCAGATGGGCCGTCTGTGTGGTTGTGGAACAGTGCGTGATTGCCTGGCTCGTTGCGGGGGTGGTTCGCGTGATCGGTCTCCTGTTCGGAATGGGTTGAGTCGGTTGTCAATGGTTATAATAGAAGAAAAGGATATAGTCCTTTCGTTTCTAAGAAGAGGAGGTATGTGATGTATACAAAACAACAGCTGGAAGCATATAAGAAGCGTATTCATTACACCGGCGACCTGACGGTGTCAAAAGATACGTTGGATGCGTTGATTTATACGCATCAGTGCGGCATTCCTTATGAAAATTTGGATGTCTGTGATTTTCACAGGGAAATTCTTTTGGATGAGAACAGTCTGTTCGAAAAAATGGTTGATCGTAAAAGAGGCGGATACTGTCTGGAGATGAACGGTTTTTTCTGCCGTATACTGCAGTCCGTTGGGTTTGACGCGCGTCCCTGTCTGTGCAGGGTCATGTTCGGTGTGGAGAATCCGGGTGACAATTGTATTGATCACAGATCGACGATTGTAACTTTAGACGGACAGCGTTACCTATGTGATGTCGGCATCGGCGGCGCCATGCCGTCAAAAGCTCTTCCGTTGACACCGGAGAATTGCTGGCAGGAGCTTAGGGGCGAGTACTTTTGTATAAAAAGCATTGAGCGGAACTGGTACGGGGTCTTTCGCCGGGCGAGTGTCAGTCAGGACATACAGGATGACCCGATGAACAGACGGGAACGGCTGGAATGGATCTTCTGTGATGCAGCGGCTCATGAGATTGATTTTATTTCCGTTAATTATTATTTGTCCCAGTCGGATGAGTCCAAGTTTCGTCATACACGCATGGCGAATATCCGCACGCCGGAGGGTTATCGTGCGCTGACAAACCGTACGTATCGGGAGGTTATTCGCGGCAGGAGGACAGAGAGAGAACTGTCCTATGAGGAAATCCCGATTGTATTGCGGGAAAAATTCGGAATCGAGGTCTGTGAGGACCTTCGCTTCTGACAAAACAGATTTGCCTCTCATTTACATAAAAATGAGATAGTCGTATAATGGTTATCATGAAAGTGTCATATGTGTTTAGAATGATAAAGGAGGAGACGACATGGCATTTTATCACAATTTTGCAGGAAAAATTCAGAAAACCGGACAGGATGCATTGGATAAAACAAAGAAAACAGCGGAATCGATGAAAGTCAAGTCAGCGATTTCCGATCTGGAGAAAGATATTCAGTCTGTCTATACGGAAATCGGTAAAGCATATTACGTAAAATATGCGCAGGACGTACAGGATGAAGAGATGATTCCGTTTTTTCAGAAAATTCAGGATGATCTGGCACAGATTGAAAGTTACCAGGAACAGCTTCGCGTATTGAAAGGAATGATCAAATGCAAAAACTGCGGAAAGGAGATCCCGGATACGGCAGCGGTATGCAGTCATTGCGGTGCAAAACTGATCCCGGATGCGGCAGTTTCCGCACCTGTTCGTAAATGCCCCAACTGCGGACAGATCCTGGAGGAGGGATCCCTGTTCTGTACAGAATGCGGAACATCGGTCGTAGACAGGGCTGAAACTGAAAGTGCGGATGAATCGAACGTCTGCAAAAACTGCGGCGCACCATTAACATCCGGCCAGGCTTTTTGTTCTGCCTGCGGCCAGAAGGTTTCTGAATCGTAAAGAAATGCGAAGAGGCAGCTGCCTTGAACTTGTGAAATCAGCTGTCCGGAAAGGCGGTGCAACTTAGGGATTTTTAATCCCTGAAAAAAATCATCGGCATAGTT
>JAJQFQ010000166.1 GCA_021201035.1 Clostridiales bacterium | reverse complement strand
TAAAGGGCATGTGGAATTTACTCTTGCACTAGAATTTACTTTTTCAATTCAGCTATTTATACAATCTGTAAATCATGCACAATATTAACAAAGCTGAATGTGTCAATTTGTATTGTTTTTTGTATAAAGTTCCATCGTATTTGTATAATGTGTATTTTGTCATAAAAAAAGAATGCGCATCCTCGCGGAGCACTTTTTGTTTTATAGGACGAACGTTCCTATAAAACAAAAAAGCAGGGCAAAGAACCATTCAAATCCTTTGCTCTGCTCTGTCATTCGTGACAAACACCTGTACCGGTACAGTTTTTACACAGAGACTGTTCCGGACATAAAATTCAACCGATCATCACATCTTAAAACTCGACACGCCCGGTATACTGATCATTGATCACATAGTAAGCCGCCTTGTCTTCCGGCTTAATGTAAAGTGTGATTGTCTTCACTGACACCGCACCCTCTGTCGCCGCGAACTGCGCCAGCGCGCGCTCTGTCAGAATCTCCTCGCTGATTTCCTCGCCCATATACTGCAGGACAACAGTTTTCACCGGTTTTCTGGTATACTTGCGTTTCGTCGTCTCAGCGGAATCCTTCACCGCCTTCTTCGTGGATGAAACAGCCTTCTCCATACTCTTCTTCGTTGTGTCAGCAGCTTTTTTTGTTGCCTTCTTCGTCTTCTCCGCCGTCTTCGCTGCTGCATCCTTCACAACAGCCGCCGTTGCCTCGGCATTCTTCTTCGCGGCCTCTTTGTTCGCCGCCTTGGCCTTTGTATTCGCCGCTTTCGCCTCAGCCTTTTTACTTTCTGTAGTTACATCCTCTTCATTCGTAATGGTTGTATCTACATAATCTTCGTTCGTTGATGCCATGATTAAAATCCTCCTTTATCATAAAATCTATATCGTTCGGTCATGCATAAAAACCACCCGAAAGTTATGTATGAAACGTCGTTCGTCCCATACATAACTCCCCCTGTCTCCATGCCTTCCGATTTTATGCCATGCATTTTACCCCAACAGCCGAATCTTGTCAACTCGAAATCCGCCGCTTTCGAAGAACCCCGCGCAAAATTGCACAATTCATGTATTCTTATTTTATGGTTTTCCTGTTTTCCATGTAAAATTTTACCAAACCCATGATTTTTTATGCATTTTTCCTCACTTTCTGCACAATTTTTCTGGATTTTATCAATTTAGATGCTATAATAGGTTTATGCCTTGAAAACCGATATTTCAAAGCAGTCATATTATACATCATTCATTAGGAGGGAAAGAAATGGCTAAGACAAAAGTTATTTCTGCGAAAGAAGCAGGCGCTCTTGTAAAAGACGGCGACACCGTACTGATCGGCGGCTTCATGACAAACGGAACAGCAAAATCAATCGTACATGAAGTGACGGCAAAGGATCTGACCGTTGTATGTAACGACGCCGGATTCCAGAATGAAGGCACCGGCCGGCTTCTCGCAAACCATCAGGTAAAGAGACTGATCGCAACACACGTAGGTCTGAACAAAGAATGCGGACAGCAGTATAACGAAGGAATTCTTGATCTGAAGCTTCAGCCTCAGGGCACACTCGCTGAGCAGGTTCGCGCAGGCGGCGCAGGTTTAGGCGGATTCCTGACACCCACCGGTGTCGGCACGATCGTTGCAGACAGTTCCTCCCCGACCACGCTGGAGGGCAAGCAGCTGATCGAGCTGGACGGCAAAGAATATCTTCTGGAGAAGGCAATCCGCGGCGACGTAGCCATCATTCAGGGCTTTATCGCTGACGAGTCCGGCAATATCCGCTATAAAGGCTCCACCCGCAACTTCAACGTTCTGATGGCATCCGCAGCGGATACCGTTGTCGTAGAGGTTGAAAAGATCGTTCTGGCCGGCGAGATCGGACCGAACTACGTAGAGACCCCGCACATCTTCGTTGATTACTTAGTATTGAAGGAGGAAGCATAAGATGGAAAGAAGTGAGATTAAACCCTTTATCGCAAAACGTGTTGCAAAAGAGATCCATGACGGTGACGTCGTAAACCTCGGCATCGGTCTTCCGACTATGGTTCCTGACTACGTAGATCCGAGCATTAAGATCACCCTGCAGTCCGAGAACGGCTTCATTGGTCTGGCTGCCGTTGATCCGGATTCAGACGACGCACCGTACACTGTAAACGCGGGCGGACAGCCGGCAGGTATCGAGAAAGACGGCATGTTCTTTGATTCATCCGTTTCTTTCGGCATCATCCGCGGCGGACATGTAGACGCCACCGTTCTCGGCTCCCTTCAGGTAGATGAGAAGGGTGATATCGCGAACTGGATCATCCCCGGCAAGATGGTTCCGGGCATGGGTGGCGCGATGGATCTGGTCGTAGGCGCTAAAAAGGTTATCGTAGCGATGGAGCACACCCAGAAGGGTGCGCCGAAGATCTTAAAGGAGTGCACACTCCCCCTGACCGCAAAGGGACAGGTAAACCTCATCGTGACCGAGATGGCCGTGATCGAAGTAACCCCGAACGGTCTGGTACTGACCGAGTACAATCCGGAGTTCACCGTAGAAGAGATTCAGGCTGCCACAGAGGCTAAGCTGACCATCTCTCCGGATCTGAAACCGATGGTATAAACAGCAATTGTAAAAAGGCGGGAGACATTGTCTCCTGCCTTTTTTATGGGGTCAGACCCCGGTAAGAATTTATAAACGTTCTGAAATTTTTATAAAATCCCTCATGTTCATATCACACTCTTCGATTTTTTTCACCTTACTCAGTCTCCGAAATTCTGTGTTATATTTGTTGTTTCAACAATTTTCGACTTTTGTTTGTCAAATTTCACAAATCTAATTTGTCAATTTTATGCAACCTTTCCATTGACTTTCTGCTAAAAATCGGCTATTTTATAATCACAAATTGTTATTCCGAAAGTTTGTAGATTGTTAATTCAAAAGAAAGGAGGATAATCATGATCTACACGGTTACATTAAACCCGGCGCTCGACAAAACGGTAGAAATTCCGTCTCTTACCATTGATTCTGTCAACCGCATCACGTCCATGCGCACGGATCCGGGCGGAAAGGGAATCAACGTATCCAAGGTCATCTCAAAGCTTGGCGGAAAAAGTATTGCCACCGGCATCCTCGGCGGCGACACCGGCCGGTCCATCCTGTCTGCTGTTGAAGCCATGGGAATCGAAACCGCTTTCCTGTTTGCGGAGGGCGAGACACGCACCAACATGAAAATCGTAGACCCTGTTCAACACACCAACACGGACATCAATGAACCGGGTATCGAGGTTTCAGAAAGCATACCGGAGCAGCTGCTTTGCAACATGCTCAGCAAACTGACCGCAGAGGATATCGTAGTTCTCTCTGGCAGCATCCCGAAGGGATGTCCGAAGACCGTCTATCGCGATTGGATCAACGCCTGCAGCCAAAAGGGTGCGCGCGTCATTCTGGACGCGGACGGAGAACAATTCTCTGCGGGACTGGGATCCGGTCCTTACCTGATCAAGCCAAATCATCATGAGCTCTCCGCCCTGATGGGCAGAGACCTGAGTACACCGGCGGAACTCGGATGTGCGGCGCACGAACTCAGAAAGCAATACGCCATCCAAAAAATCGTTGTCTCCATGGGCGGTGCCGGCGCTCTGTATGTATCAGCAGATGAAATGATTCATGCAGAAGGATTACAGGTACCGGTCGGAAGCACGGTCGGCGCCGGCGACAGCGTTGTCGCTGCTTTGGCGATCGCGGAGGAAAAAGGCATGTCGCTTGAGGAGGCAGCCCGTCTTTCCACAGCGACAGGCGCGGCAAACGTGATGTGCAACGGTTCGCAGGCAGCCGAATATGAGGTAATCGAAGAACTGCTTTCAAAGGTTGTTCTTCACCGGCTTTAAACCCTGATACGCAAAACGCGTCAGGACTTGCAAAAC
>JAJQFQ010000108.1 GCA_021201035.1 Clostridiales bacterium | reverse complement strand
AAGCTGTACTCATCCCGGAAGGAATCATACCAGTCGGCGTGTTTTTCCAGAGTCTCGTCCATACGAATATCCTTCCCCTCCAGAATGAACTGTGCCATCAGCTCCATCTCAGCCTGCAGGCGCGCCGGAAGCACAGCGAGTCCCATCACCTCAATGAGCCCGATATTTTCTTTCTTAATATGATGCAGTTCAGCGTGAGGATGATACACACCCAGCGGGCACTCCTCTGTCGTAATATTATTTCGAAGAGCCAGGTCCAGTTCAAACAAACCGTCCCTCATCCGGGCGATCGGCGTGATCGTATTGTGCGGTTCTCCGTCCGTCTCGGCATAGATAAAAGCGTCCTCATCGGTATAAGCCCGCCATTTTCCCAGAATATGATCCGCAAGATCAATCACCCGCTCATCATCCTTCCCGCGGATACGGATGACGGACAGCGGCCAGTGAACAATCCCGGCCTCCACATCCTCATAACCCGAAACCGTGAATGTCTTCTCCAGGCCAGCCTTCTCCATGGCAAATGTGTAATGTCCTCCCTGAAAATGATCATGGCTTAAGATCGAGCCTCCAACGATCGGCAGGTCCGCGTTCGATCCCAGAAAATAATGCGGAAACTGTTTTACAAAATCAAAAAGCTTGCGGAATGTCGCCCGCTCAATCTTCATCGGAACATGCTGTCCGTTAAACACAATACAGTGCTCATTATAATAAACATAAGGAGAATACTGAAATCCCCACTCACTGTCATTGATCGTAATCGGAATAATACGATGATTCTGTCTCGCCGGGTGGTTCATCCGTCCAGCATATCCCTCATTCTCCATACAGAGCTGGCACTTTGGATAGGCAGACTGCTTCGCCAGCTTAGCCGCCGCGATTGCCTTCGGATCCTTCTCCGGTTTGCTTAAATTAATCGTAATATCGATATCACCGTACCGGGACGGCGCTTTCCATTTGCGGTCCCTCGCGATACGATCCTTCCGGATATAATTGGTAGCCACGCTGAACTTATAATAAGCGTCCGTCGCCTGCCGCGGACTGACCGCATAATTCTCACGGAACGTACGGATCACCTCCGACGGGCGCGGCGTCAGACAGTTCATCAGCTTCGTGTCAAACAGATCACGTGAAACCACACCGCCGTCCTCCAGCACACCGGTCTCCAGCGCATACTCCAGCAGATGCTCCAGCGTATCCGCCAGATCAATGCCTGTCATCTGTGTTCCCTGTACTGTTTCTCTCCCGGATGGTTCCTTCGCCGGGCACGAAATCTCCTCCGGAGCCTCAAAATCATCTTTTTTCAGCACTTCCAGAATCTGATTCGTGCTGTAGATCCGTTCTTCCTCCGAAATCAGGCCGGAATCAATCCCATACTGAACCAGTCCGGCAATATATATGTCTATCATGCTCTACCTTCCCTCCTTTTCCAAACCCGATGTCAGGCAGCATTATCTCTGCCTGTGACAATGCATTTCTCATATACCAGAAAAAATGCCCCCGTCTCTCTTAAAAATTATGATAAAACCCGTCCGCCGTCTCCGATCTCTACCACATAGAAATCTGCCGCATAACCGATCTTCTCCAGATAGGCCTTCCCGACATTCTCAATAAACGTATCAACGCAATCATCCTTTACAATACTCACGGTGCAGCCGCCGAAACCGGCGCCGGTCATACGGGAACCGATTACGCCTTCCTGCTCCCACGCCGTCTCCACCAGCGTGTCCAACTCGATACCTGTCACCTCATAATCATCTCGCAGGGAAACATGTGACGCGTTCATCAATCTGCCGAACTCCGCCAGATCGCCTTTCTGCAAAACCTCAACCGCCTGTAAGGTACGCTGATTCTCATATACGGCATGCTTCGCGCGGCGCTGTCTCACTTCACTGTGAATCAGATCTTTATTTGCCTCAAACTCCTCCGTCGTCAGCTCACCCAGCGTCTGAATGTCCAGTCTCGCTCTCAGCTCCTCAACTGCCTGCTCGCACTCTGCCCTGCGTTCATTGTATTTGGAATCGCCCAGTCCGCGCTTTTTGTTGCTGCAGGCAATGACAATCTTCGCATCCTTCAGTTCTAAAGGCACATACGTATAAGAAAGATCGCTGCAATCAAGGAAAATGGCCTGATCCTTTTTGCCCATGGCAATCGAAAACTGATCCATGATACCGCAGTTCACGCCGATAAACTGGTTCTCACAATACTGGCCGTACAGAGCGATATCCGTCATCGTAACATCTTCAAATCCGAACATGTCACGCAGCATCACACCGACTACCACCTCCACAGAAGATGAAGAGGAAAGCCCGGAGCTGTTCGGAATATTGCCAAACAACAGAATATCCATACCGCGGTCAACGATATAACCGTGATCCTGAAACGCCGCGATTACACCAAGCGGATAATTCGTCCAATCCGCCGCCTTCTCGTATACCAGATGATCCAGGCTGCCCTCCACAATACCCAGATTTTCAAAATTCTGCGAATAAAACCGGATCTTACGGTCATCGCGTCTGCGGGCAATCGCGTAAGTACCGATGGTAAGCGCGCACGGGAACACATGTCCGCCATTATAATCAGTATGCTCTCCGATCATATTCACCCGACCGGGCGCAAAATACTTCCGGATGTCTCCCCCGTCACCAAACATCCGGATAAAATCCTGCATTAATTGAGTTACCATATAAACACCCTCCATACTATATACTATATATTATTTATTCCATTCACACATACTTTATAATCAGAATGCATTCGATCTGCCTTTCTGCAATCATCCCTCTGCAAATGCCAAATACACATGCATTCTGCATATATTCCGAATCCCATTTTACTTTCTTTTATACAATTTGGCAAGAAAATTGTCAGCCGGATATGACTCAACGCTGTATCGGGATTTGAAATCTCAAATCAGCCCGGATCATATGTCAGACATTTATTTCAGCTTTTACACCCAGAATATCCCTGTTTGCATCCAGCACCGGATTCACACAATCTCTCAGGAACTTCTCCACCTGAAGTTCCGCCCGGCCGGTATACTTAGACGGTTCCATCGCAGCCTGCAGTTCTTCCAGCGTCAGGCCAAAGCTCTCATCAGCGGCAATCAACTCCAGAAGATTATTATCCAGGCCATTCTGCTTGACATTCGCCCCCGCTTCCATGGAAAGCTGCCGGATTCTCTCATGCAGTTCCTGACGGTCGCCGCCTTTTTTCACCGCATCCATCATGATATTCTCCGTCGCCATGAACGGGAGTTCGCTCATCAATCGCTTGGTAATCACTTTATCGTAGACAACCAGGCCGTCCACAACATTGAGGCAGAGATCCAACACACCGTCAATGGCCAGAAATCCCTCCGCGATTGAGATTCTCTTATTTGCGGAATCATCCAGCGTCCGCTCAAACCACTGTGTTGCCGATGTAATCGCCGGGTTCAACGCATCGATCATCACATAGCGGGAGATGGACGCGATCCGCTCGCTGCGCATCGGATTCCTCTTATAAGCCATGGCAGACGAACCAATCTGATTTTTCTCAAAGGGTTCTTCCACCTCTTTCAAATGCTGGAGCAGGCGGATGTCGTTGGACATCTTGTGGGCACTCGCCGCAATACCGGCCACCACATTCATCACTCTGGTGTCCACTTTTCTGGAATATGTCTGCCCGGAAACAGGATAGCAGGCCGAAAAACCCATCTTCTCCGCAATCATCGGATCAATCTTGTCAATCGTCTCCTGATCACCGTCAAACAGTTCCAGAAAGCTGGCCTGCGTGCCTGTCGTTCCCTTAGAACCGAGCAGTTTTAATGAGCCGAGAACATAGTCCAGGTCCTCCAGATCCATCAGGAAATCCTGCGTCCAGAGCGTGGCACGTTTGCCCACGGTCGTCGGCTGCGCCGGCTGGAAATGGGTAAATGCCAGCGTCGGCAAAGCCTTATAT
>JAJQFQ010000213.1 GCA_021201035.1 Clostridiales bacterium | reverse complement strand
ATAGAAAGGAGTTTTGTATTATGAAAGCAAAAGGTGTACGTCTTCACGGAGCCAACGATCTCAGACTGGAGGAATTTGAGCTCCCGGAGATCACGGACGACGAAATCCTGGTGAAAGTCGTTTCCGACAGCATCTGCATGTCTACTTACAAATGTGCGATTCTGGGAACAGAACACAAACGGGTACATGAAGATGTAGCCGATCACCCCGCCATCATGGGACATGAATTCGCGGGCGATATCGTGAAGGTCGGCAAAAATCATCAGGAGAAATTCAAACCCGGCATGAAATTCACACTCCAGCCGGCGCTGAATTACAAAGGAACCATGTGGAGCCCGGGATACTCTTATGAATTTTTCGGAGGAGACACCACATACTGTGTGATCCCCGCGGAAGTCATGGAGCTCGGATGTCTGCTGGAGTACCGGGGAAAGGCTTACTATGAAGCCTCTCTGGCGGAGCCGATGTCCTGCAGTATCGGCGCTTTCCACGCGGCCTACCACACGAAGATGGGCGTTTACAGCCATCACATGGGCATACGGGAAGGCGGCAAACTTGCCATTATGGCGGGAGCCGGTCCGATGGGTCTCGGCGCCCTGACCTACGCACTGCACTGTGACATACGCCCTTCTCTGGTCGTTGTAACCGATCTGAATCAGGAACGACTGGACCGCGCGGCACAGTTATTCCCGCCTGAAGAAATCGCAAAGGAAGGCATCCGGCTGCTCTTTGTCAACACCGGAAATGCTGCGGATCCCGTACAGGAGCTGCTGGATATCACCGACGGAACCGGATATGATGATGTGCTCTGCTACGCTCCGGTTGCCTCTGTCATCACCCAGTCAAGCGCCATTCTTGGCCGCGACGGCTGCCTGAACTTTTTTGCCGGACCGACCGACAAAAAAATTCAGTGCAGAGATGAATTTTTACGATGTCCACTATAATTCTACACACGTAATGGGTACCACCGGAGGCAACACAGAGGATATGATCGAATCCCTGCAGCTGACCGAACAGGGACGTATCAACCCGGCGGTTATGGTAACCCATATCGGCGGTCTGGATGCCGCTGCCGACACCACGCTGAATCTGCCGAAGATTCCGGGCGGCAAAAAACTGATCTACACACATCTGTCCATGCCGCTGACCGCGCTGACGGATCTGAGAAAAGCCGGCGAAACACAACAGGATGACCGGCTGATAGCTCTGGCAGACATCGTGGACGCGCATAAAGGACTGTGGAGCCCTGAAGCGGAAGAATATCTGCTTCAGAACTTTATCACCGAAGAATAATTGTCAGGATTTCCTGCTCGTGGAATCCTGACACGAACAGGAGGATAAACTATATGGATACTATGGAAACTCGCAGAAATGCGATTGCCCAACTGATCGATGACAACGGAACGATAAGTTTTTCACAGCTGAAGGAGGCTTTTCCGGACGTTTCGGAAATGACGCTGCGCACAGATCTGAAATGTCTGGATGAGGCAAGACGGATTCTGCGCGTACATGGGGGAGCCAAATCCGTACAGGTAGTAATCGGAACGGACGATCTGCTGAAACGCAAGTCCATCCGCAACATTTCCCAAAAACAGATGATCGCCGAAAAGGCAGTCACTCTGCTCCGCCCGGATACCACCGTTTTTCTGGATTCCGGAAGCACGACGACCACGCTGGCGCGGCAGTTTCCGGATCAGTCCAACCTGATCTACACGACCGGCTTAAGCTGCGCGACAGAGCTTTGCAGCCTGTCCGCTCCCACGGTCATGCTCCCCGGAGGAATGCTGAACCGCTACAGCCAGAGTGTATTCGGTTTTACTGCGATCAAAGAACTGGAAAGGGTTAATTTTGACCAGGCCTTTCTCGGAATTACCGGTTACCATGCATCGTCCGGTTTTTCCTGCGGCATCAGTGACGAAGCGATTCTGAAGCAGACGGCAATCCGCCAGTCGGAACAGGTCATTGTGCTGATGGACTCCTCAAAGGTTGATATCAAATGCAGCTTTTCCATCTGCGGTCTGACAGATGTGGACATCATCGTCTCCGACGGGAAACTGCCGCAGGAATTTCTTTCGGAATGTGAGAGATACGGCGTTCAGGTGATATAAGCTTCCTCTGTTGCAGCAGATTAAAAGTCTTCGGTTTGGGCAATTCTCTATAGTAGTTGTGTAAGGGAGAATTACTCATGAAAACAAAAGTACAGAGTTTTGGTAAATTCTTATCGGCAATGGTAATGCCGAATATCGGCGCGCTGATCGCCTTCGGCCTTCTGGCAGCGCTGTTTACGGACAACGGCTGGATTCCCAACGAGGGATTCAACAGCATCGTCAGTCCGCTGCTGACCTACCTGATCCCGATCCTGATCGCCTCCACCGGCGGCAAGCTGGTCGCGGGCGAGCGCGGACGGATCGTCGGAGCCATCGCGGTAGTCGGAGCCATCATGAGTGACACCAGCATCACGATGCTGATGGCCGCCATGGTCATAGGACCGCTGGCAGGCTTCTGCATGAAAAAATTTGACCAGTTCATGGAAGGTCGGATGCCGGCAGGCTTCGAAATGCTGATCAACAACTTTTCCGCTGGCATCATCGGCATGCTGCTTGCCATCGTCGGTTACCTCGTAATAGGTCCGATCATGTCGGCCGTGCTGGCCGTACTTTCGGGCGGCGTCAATATTCTGGTAAATAACGGTTTGCTCCCGCTTGTCGCGATTTTCATCGAACCGGCGAAGGTACTGTTCCTGAACAACGCAATCAATCACGGCATCTTCACGCCGCTCGCGACAGCGCAGGCGGCCGAGACAGGCAAGTCCATCATGTACATGCTTGAGCCCAACCCCGGTCCCGGACTCGGCGTCCTGCTCGCTTACATGTTCTTCTGCAAAGATAAAAAAACAAAGGATTCCGCTCCGGGCGCTGTCATCATCCACCTGCTCGGCGGTATCCACGAAATATATTTTCCGTATATACTGATGAATCCATTGGTAATCATTGCACCGATTGCGGGTAATATCGCAGCCATTTTCTGGTTCAACCTGACCGGCTGCGTACTGGTAGGACCGGCCTCCCCCGGTTCCATCATCCTTTACCTGATGATGACGCCTGCATCCGACATGCTGAAAGTAATTATCGGCATAGCGATTGCAACAGCTATCTCCTTCCTCATCGCCTCTCCCATTGTCCGGAGAGCCGGCGGCAAGAGTCTCGAGGAAGCGCAGCAGGAGGTTGCATCACGAAAAGCAGAAGCAAAAGGGATTGCCGCGGAAGTTACATCCGATGTCACAGTGAAATCTTCTGAAGTCAGAAAGATTATCTTTGCCTGCGATGCCGGTATGGGATCCTCCGCGATGGGCGCGACAAAATTCCGCAACCGGATCAAAGCCCTGCGGCCGGATATTTCCGTAACAAATACATCCGTAGACACCATCCCGCCGGACTGCGATATCGCTGTTGTACAGACAACGCTGGCGGCCAGAGCGCAGAAATCAGCGCCGCAGGCGGAACTGATCACGATTGGAAACTTCCTGGCAGACCCGGCACTGGATGATCTGTATGAGCGGCTGACCTTGGGAGATGAAACGGCTATTGAAAGCAAAACAGGCGACGCCGGAAATGAAACAGAAAATACAGCTGAACCCGCCGCATCAGAAGAACCGGCAAAACCTCAGGTTATTATCGCGGACGGCATTAAGCTCGGTCAGAAACCGGTTTCCAAAGAGGATGCCATCCGGGCAGCCGGTGAACTTCTGGAAAAACTCGGCTATGTCGACCACAGCTATGTGGACGCTATGCAGGAGCGTGAAAAGCTCACCACTACCTACATGGGCATGGGCGTTGCGATCCCCCATGGCACATCCGAAGCGAAGGGGCAGGTAAAGAAGACCGGTATCGTCTTCCTGCAGTATCCCGAGGGCGTTGACTTCGGTGAGGAAAAAGCACAGCTCGTCTTCGGTATCGCGGGTATCGGCGATGAACATCTGGATCTTCTGGCAAAAATCTGCACCATGCTGGAGGATGAGGACCGACTGGAAACATTAAAAACCACCGGCGACGCGGACTGGGTACTGGAACAATTGACTTGATATATCTGCTGCAGCACACATATATACCTGTAGCTTTCGACAAAGCCGAAGAAGTATGACAGAAAAAAGCAACCCTTCACATTACAACAATTTGACACTACTATATAACACTATTATAAAAAACAGGAGGATTTTACTATGAAGACATTTGAGTACACGATCAAAGATAACGAAGGTATCCATGCACGCCCGGCCGGACTGCTCGTAAAGGAGATTGTGAACTATGAATCCGCGGTTTCCATCACATCCAACGCCACCGGCAAAAAGGTAAAAGCCAGCAGTGTCATGATGCTGATGACCCTCGGCGTGAAGAAGGGCATGACCATCACCGTGACCGTAGAGGGCGCCGACGAAGACACCGCCGCGGCAGGCATTCAGGCATTTCTGGAAGCAAACCTGTAATCAAAGGGCAGGATTCACAGCGGCTGCTTTTGCACATGTGAAGCAGCGAGCTGTGAATCGTAACCGTCATTTTTGAAAGGAGAAGCCACATGGAACAATACACAGGCAAATCCATTTTTAAGAAAATCGCGATTGGCAAGGTTTACCTCTATCAGAAAAAAGAAAACTCCGTGCGCCGGGAACATGTAGAAGACGCTGAGCAGGAAATCAAACGCTTTGAGGCGGCAAAAACCGTCGCCCTCGGCCAACTGGAACGCATCTACCAGAAAGCCTTAAAGGAAGTCGGCGAGGATAACGCCGCCGTGTTTGAAGTTCACATGATGATGATGGACGACGAAGGCTTTGTTGATTCCATCTGCCACATCATCCGGGAACAGAAGGTGAATGCGGAGTATGCCGTGGCGACAACCGGCGACAATTTTTCCGCCATGTTTGCTCAGATGGACGACGATTACATGAGAGCCCGCGCCGCGGACGTCAAGGACATCTCCGAGCGTCTGGTTTCCGTACTGTGCGGCCGTGAAACTGACATGGGCAGTCTGGACGAGCCGGTCGTCCTGATGGCGGACGATCTGGCGCCCAGCGAGACCGTTCAGCTGGACAAAACCAAAATTCTCGCCTTCGTAACCCGCCACGGATCCTCAAATTCCCACACGGCCATCCTTGCGCGCACCATGAACATCCCTGCAATCATCGGCATCGACGTTCAGGATGAATGGAAAGGGAAAACCGTTATCGTAGACGGATATACCGGAAACGTGACCATCGATCCGGATCCGGAATATCTGGAGACCATGACAGAAAAAATGCAGGCGGATGTGAAAAAGCAGGAACTGTTAAAAGAGCTGAAGGGAAAAGAAACCGTCACGAAAAGCGGACGAAAAATCCATCTCTACGCCAACATCGGCGGCGTGAAAGATGTCGCCTCCGTCCTGCAAAACGATGGCGAGGGCATCGGCCTGTTCCGAGGCGAGTTCCTCTATCTGGAATCCGATGATTTCCCCACGGAGGAGGAACAGTTCCAGGCATACAAGACCGTAGCCGAAAACATGGCCGGCAAAAAGGTTGTAGTCCGCACACTGGATATCGGCGCGGACAAACAGGTCGATTATTTCGGTCTGGAAAAAGAGGACAATCCGGCGATGGGCTATCGCGCCATCCGCATCTGTCTGGACCGTCCGGAGATTTTCCGCACGCAACTGCGGGCGCTCCTTCGAGCCAGCGCTTACGGAAACATCTCCATTATGTTCCCCATGATCATCTCCGTTCAGGAGGTGCTGGAGTGTAAACGAATCCTTGCGGAAGTGAAAGCAGAACTGAAAACAGAAGGCATCGCGTACAAGGACGTGGAAGTAGGCATCATGATCGAAACGCCGGCCTCCGTCTGGATCAGCGAAGAACTCGGACGCGAAGTTGATTTCTTCAGCATCGGCACCAACGACCTGACCCAATATACTCTGGCGATCGACCGGCAGAATGCAAAGCTGGACAATATCAACGATCCGCACCATCCGGCCGTCCTGCGTTCCATCCAGACCGTCATCGAAAACGGCCATAAGGGCGGTGCCTGGGTCGGCATCTGCGGCGAGCTCGGCGCGGACACCACGCTGACCGAAACCTTTGTGAATATGGGGATCGATGAGCTGTCCGTATCGCCGTCATTTATCCTGCCGGTGCGGGAGGCCGTGAGAAAGCTGGATTAAAACAGCAACATCTCAAAACACGCTTCCTCCGGCTGATTCACAGCTTGCCGGAGGAAGCGCACATAAATCCCCGGCTTAAGCCGGGGATTATTATAATGAAAGGTTTTCTGAAATCTAATCGTCAGCATCTAAATCCTCCATCAACTCAGACACAGATGAAAAACCACGGCTTAAACCAACACCGTTTCTGGCATCTTCAATGGCTTTCACAGTCTCAGCATTCGGCAGAGGATTTTTTGCTTTTTCTTTGCCCTTTTCATGCCATTCATCCAAGACAGCTTCCACTTGTGCGATTAACTGCTCTTTGTTCGGGATATAAGAAACATATCTGGAAGCAAAAATTGTATTTGACAGACCACCAAGAGCATATTCAGCAGCTATGCTATCTTTGTCTGTACAAAGAATAGTCCCAATTGGTGGGTTATCATGTTCATCGTTTACTTCTGCGGTGTAATAATTCAGATACATATTGAGTTGTCCGACCGCTTCTGGCGTAAGTTTGGCTGTTTTCAGTTCAAACAACACATATGCCCGAAGAATTTTGTTGTAGAAAACCATATCCACATAATAATGTACATTGTTAAGCGTTATGCGCTGTTGCGTGCCCACAAACATAAAACCACGCCCTAGTTCTAACAAAAATTTCTCTATTTGCGCCACAAGTGCTCTCTCAAGATCGCTTTCAAGCATAGGCTTATTCTCCGGCACACCCAGGAATTCAAATACATAAGGGTCTTTAATCATGTCCAGAGGTGTAGCCATTTCAATTCCTTTTTTTTGCAAGAGCAAGTACTGTTTCTCTATTTGTTTTCCCCTCTGACAGTAATAGCCGTTCATAGAGCGATGTGGAAATCTGGCGTTTTAGTTCCCGTATTGACCATCCGGAATTAACGGCTTCCTTTTCATAGAAACTGCGTTTATCCACGTCGGAAATAGATAAAAGTTCACAATAATGCGACCAACTCAATTTGCCAGACAGTGTCTGGCAAATTGGATAAGCAAGATAAAACGCCCTCATATTCTGTAAATTGGAGCGTGAAAACCCTTTCCCAAACTCCTGCGTCAAATCTTTTGAAAGCTGTTTTAAAGTTTGTTTCCCGTAACCTGCCCGTTCCCTGTTTTCCTGTTCATACTCTACAATAATTCTGCCTACATTCCAGTAGGTAGAAAGAAGTTCTGTATTTACCTGTATCGACACGTTCTGACGCGCACTTATCAGTAATTCCCTGATTTCATTTATCATGGAATTATTATATGTTAAATCGTTCAATTTTACCGTCCCCTTTAATGTGTGATGCAATCAAAGTATAACACAAAAGCGGCTCTATTTCCATAGTATCAAACTGATAAAAAACCTTATATGAAATCAGCTGCCAAACGCCGCAACACCAAGCCCCCGGCTTCAGCCGGGGGGATCGGGGGTACACAGTCTCCCCTTAGAAAGGCGATGCACAGAATCACAAAGCAAGCGGATATCTTCCGCATTATGAGAAGACAGCACAATCGTCACACCCTGCTCTCTCTTTTCGTCAAGTAAATTTCTCACCATCCGAACCGCATCCTCATCCAGCCCGTTAAACGGTTCATCCAACACCAGAAGACGCGGATGCTCCATGATTGCCTGAGCAATCCCCAAACGCTGCCGCATACCCATGCTGTATTTTTTTACATGTAATCTGCTGTCAGGATCTAACTCCACCTGCTTCATCGCATCCCGGATTTCTTCCTTCCCGATCATTTTCCTGCATCCGGCCAGAATCCTTAAATTTTCATAGCCACTCAGATAAGAGATGAATCCCGGTGTCTCAATCATCACACCCAAATGCTCCGGAAAATCCGTTTCTTCCCCGACATATTTGCCGTTTACCTGTATTCTCCCGCCAGTCGGACGCACAAAACCGCAGATACACTTCATCAACATGGTTTTCCCGCAACCGTTTCGCCCGACCAGTCCATGGATTTGACCATCCTCAAGCTCCAGACTGATATCTTCCAGTATCTGTACTTTTTTTATTCTCAGGCTCACATTATCCAGTATGATCATACGCGTTCATCTCCAATCTGAAATCTTTTCACAAGGAATCGGTTAAAAATCCACAAAACCATGTTCAAAGCCGCAAAGTACAGGACAGAATACAAAATTCTGCATTCCGGTTCCGAAAAAAAGTCCCTGAAATGCATTCCGAATATGGCATGCGCCATCGGGAAGAACCACTTCAGTTTGTCCAGATAAACAGCTGCCACGGCTCCCAGAACAGTAAGCGCCATCCCGTAAATCAAGCCCACTCTCTTATGACCGGTCAGCTTAAAAATGCAAAGAATCTGTGCAAGCGTAACCAGGAAAAAAGCATAAGAAAAATTCCTGTCAGCAACACCCCAACCGGATTTCCCTGCGTAACCGTATCCGCACTTATAAAATAATCCTGATTGGTTGTATATATATCCGGAAACCGAACATACAACTCAGTCATATAGGGACTCCATCGGTTTGAGAAACCACCCGCACTGCCAATCCAGAACATGCTTCCTGCCAGCAAAATACCAAAATATGTCAGGTCGGCCAAAAGAGCATAGAGAATTTGGGCGCAGAGCCATATCTTTCGACGTATCCGCACCATCATAAATATTCCGCCGGTATGATTGTCCGGGAAATCGGCCAGAAGAACCAAAAAAGATATGGGAATGATCATTGCATAGAAAGATGATGACAGGATCAGTATCACCGGTTCCAGATAATTCACAGTAAGTCCTGTCTGCAGCGAAACTGCAATCATTTTTCCTATAACACTCTCTCCGAGAAAGATTACAGAAAATGCCAGAAAGAGAACGGTTTTTACTGTCCAGAATTTTCTGTACTGGCATTTCGCCATCCATACAATCAAATGCAGTCTGCCCATCCTTTACACCTCCCCCGCAACCGTTCAGGACAGCGCTTTACCGAACCATCTCCTGATCTTTTCACATCAGACCAATTCCGATACAAATCCGTGAAACTGTTTATCTCCTTTCAACCATTCGCAGAAAAACAACCATCATCACCACAAAGACAAACAGTAAAAACATCAGATAAAACCCATAACTGACGCCGAAAGAAGCGGCAAAATTCTGATCGTAATACAGATGTTTTGACGGCAGAAGAAATTCAACAAATGCACCCGCCACCGAATCATTTCCCTGCAAAAAACGATATCGTTGAAATACATACAGCAGTTTACTGCTCATATATTCGATCAGCACCGGTAAACTGAGCGCAAGAAAACGATTTTTTAAAATTACTGTTAATAACACACTTATCATTACCAACAAAGCAGACAGACACCCGGTATGCAAGATCTCCTTCATAAAATATACTCCCCTTTGCAAAACCGTAGCGCCATAAGAGGCCGCGATTGCACTCTGTTCCGGTTCTGATATACCGCACGGAAACTTTAATACCGCAAAAAATGTATAGATCAGGGTTCCGGAAATAAGGATGCAAAATCCCGTGCCTGCCGCGCGAAGCATTGTCTGCACCGCATATCGACGTTTTGTCTGTCTGGAAACGACCAGATAATAATTTCCTCCGAACCACTGTTCATCAAAATCATATACAAACGGGAACGAAACCAGTGCCGGAAGCAGCACAACGAACCAGTCCGAATCCCGAAATCCAATCACAGCCTGATAAGACGCCGCAAATTCGCCCATATCAGCCAACTCCTCCTTCGTATACTGAAAAAAAGCCTGCCAGACTGTGGTGTCCAACCCATTACCGTCACCGATAAAGCGGCTGCAGCCGCATAGTAAAGCTACCAGAAAAACCGCCGCAAGGAATTTTAATGAAATACCTTTTTCCCGTAAAAGCATACTTACACCACCCCTATGATACCATCGTTATGACTTCTCCGGTCAGTGCGTCTACATCAAAATAAATGTTTTCATATCCGGAAATTCCCGGATTTTTAATGGTAAAATGCCAGACCGGATGGCAATAAACAGACTGTATATATCCGTATTCTCTCTTTTCCTCACTTTCATATTGAAATTCCGTCTGATATAGCAGCTCAATCATATCAACCCGAAATGTATTCTTCCCGGAAATTTCCTCACTCAACAGCTCACAGGCATCTTCCGGAGAAATAAATTCCTTATATGTTTCCTGTATCTCCGCCGCTTCATAGGAGTGACAGCTGCTCCAGATAAAATCCAGACTGTTCTTTTGAAACATAGATGCCTTATGCTCCGTGCCAAAGACTGTGTTTGCCAGCGGATCTGTTTCCTCGTCATCTGTCCCCAGTTCAACGCCTCCGTCTCTATTCAGCCGAACACCCTGATAAGACGCCTGTATACGAAACTGATAGTAGTAAACATTTTCCTGCAGCTGCCGTACCTGCACCTCAGACACATAATAGTCCAGCAGATCAGAACCGACAAAATAATAATCTTCTTTTATATGCTGTTCTGTATATGACACAGCCTCCCGGAGCGGCATCTCGCCGTCGGCAAGTCTGTACGTCACATTTGATATATCATCTGCCGGAAGGTGGAAGGTTTCAACCGGCGTCCCGAGATCTACCGCACGATACCCATAAGCATTATCCGTATAGTCTGCATTATCACCGGTCAAATCCAACGGCAGCGAATAGTTCCCGATTTCCAGCATAAAATCAGAAAACACCACAAGTGCTGAACAGACACCGTCATTGTAAGACAGATACTGAATCATATCCAATTGTTCATCTGTTGATTCTTCATAAGGCACCACCACCCGGTCATTCAGATCATAATCCCAATACATGATGTTCATATACGGAGTCAGATCCGCTCCTTCATCCAGATTTTCCATTTGTCTTATGTCGTACTCAAATTTAGCTGTCTGTTCTTCCAGCGAATCTGTGGAAACAGGAAATACTACAGTTGAAATCTCATCCACATCCGGTACAGATATTGTCACACCGGAAAAATCCAGATTATCAAATGTACAATTCAGATGCCCTGACTCTCCGGCAATCTCTGTCAGTGTTTTCATGTGATATACCGCTGTATCTTGCTGCAAATGCTCTCCCGCACATCCAGAATTGAGAATCATGAAACCGGATAAAATAATAAGAAATAAGGTCTTTTTCATCCTCTCTACCCTCCCTTTCTACAGACAAAATATCACATCCGTTTGTATTCTTTTTGTACTATCAGATTGTTCAATATTCCGTATGCAACCCTGTGCACAAAACAATTACAACCCTGCCGTAAAGACAGGGTTGCTCTTATTACCTGATATGAAAATAAAATTCTGGCCCGCTCACCGTATTCCTGACTCCGTAATCCGCCCGGTACATCTTTAATATCGCTTCACTGATCGCCAGCCCCATACCGGAAGAACCATCCTGCGCGGTACGGGAAGCATCGCCCTGATATAAAGGTTCCCAGATGCGCGACAATTCCTCAGCAGAAAACTCCGGGCCGTCATTGTATACACTGACGCCATGCTCATAAACTGTGATGCGGATCCCGCCTTTTGTACTGCAGAATTTTACCGCATTGGAGATATAATTATCCATGACCATTTCCATGAGCGCCGGATCAGAAGTCACCTGCCCGCTTCCCTGAATATCCCATGTCAGGGAAAGCTCCTTTTTCTGCATCAGATCCGCGTAACGCTCACAAATCCGTTCCGCTGTCTCCTTCAAGAAACACGGTTCTTTTTTTATCTCACAGTCCGCGTCTGATACACGCGTATAGACCAGCATGCTGTTCAGCAGATCATTCATATGATCCGCCTCCCTGCCGATCATATCGATGTAATGCGTCTGCTTTTCCTGCTGCAGTCCGGCCTCCAGACACTCCGCACTGTTTTTGATCACCGCCGTCGGCGTCTTCATCTCATGCGCGATGGCGTTCAGAAATGTCTCACGCAGCCGGCGAATGTTCTCCTGCTTTTTTTATGTAAACATACACGCAGATCAGAAAAACCGCCAGCGCCTCTCCTAACGCCAGAATAGGAAGAATATACTGTTTGATGATCCCGGAATGCAGCGTCAGCTTCCGGATATTGACCGAAATACCGCACTCATACGCACCGAGCCGGTTTACATTTGTCAGATGAATAAAGTACCTGCTTCCGCCCGCATACATTTCCCTGATATCATCTTCTGCCATCGACATATCGTATTTTTCCGGAACGGAGATCAACTCAGTATCGCAGATGTAAACAGAAAAGTAACCGGCCTGCATCTGCTCTGAATCACCGCTTCCGGCTTCGGCCTCCTGCAAGTCTGTCAGGCGCCGCACCATCACCGATGTATAATTTTCATTCTCATACCAGCTGTTCGTCAGTTCGTAGACGATCTCCCCGGTATAACTGTTGCAAAGCACTACCCGCATCGGGCAAAAGTCATCCTCTCCGTGATAATATCCGTCCATCTCGGAAATATACAGACGATGACTCCACTGCGGGTTCTGTCTGTACTCTTCAAAAAAACCGTCAGTTCTTCCTCAAAATATTTTTCAAGCGAAATATATTCTGTCCGGATCTCTCCGTCCTCATAGTTCTGCCAACGGCAGATGATATTATCGTTTGTCGTCCCCTGACTGAATCCCGTTGAAGAATAGACCCCGGCCGCGACCTCATAACAGCTGTCCGAACATTCATCTCCTGTCCGGGGCAGGGCATCCAGAGCTGTATATAAAATTTTCTCCGCGTTTCCGCTGTCAGCCGCGTCTTCCACCGCTTCCTGAATCTCCGTCATGACCGCTTCCGCCTCCGCCTCCTGACTTTGTTTTTCCATGGAAAACAGATAGGCGGAGCATACAAAAATAATGCCGAGAAAAATAACCTCGATCCAGACCACTGCCTGATAATTCTTCCAGCGGGATTGCCTGACGTTCCCGGTGTTTTTACATTTGCCGAATCCTTTCACAGATACTCCCTCCTCCCGCGCTTCATGGCCGCGTTTCCATCCCGCTCCCCAAAGTCATGAATCGGAACGCAAGCGTTCCATTGTTCCATTCCTAACCCTCTGCCCCTTGTATCATCATATAACCGGACTTGATAATTGTCCGGATACATTTCCCGTATTTTCCCAGTGCTTTCCGCAAATTCTTGACATGCGTATCAACAGCCCGGTCGCTTCCGTCATAATCGTACCCCCACAGCTTTAACAGAATCTGCTCACGCGTCAGCACCCGTCCCGCATTGTTCATAAAATAGCGAAGCAATTCGAAATCCAACGCCTGAAGGACAACATACTCCCCGCCGCACATCACCTGCCTCCGCTCCGGCTGCAAACGGATGCCTGACACCTCCAGCCAGCCGCCGCCCCGCTGTCCCCGCTCCAGAACCGCGCGGCATTTCGCGAGAAGCACCGCCAGAGAAAAAGGCTTCAATATGTAGTCATCCGCCCCCAGCTGATAGCCGTAAAGCTGATCCGTCTCCTGTACACGGGCAGTCAAAAATAAAATCGGCACATTCTCTTTTTCCCTGATTTTGCGGCAGAGTGTAAATCCGTCCATCTGCGGCATCATCACATCCAGAAGCACCAGATGATAGTCCCGTATCTGAATCATCTCCCATGCTTCCTGCCCGTCCGCCGCCGTGTCCACCTCAAAACCGTTTGTGGAAAGATAATCATGGATCAGCTCACGCATATTCGCATTGTCCTCCGCCAGCAGAATTCTTTTCATGGATCCCATCTCCCTCCCGTTTGATTACAGATAGTATAACCGATCCGTTTGTATTCTTTTTGTACTTTTTCCAAAAACAACAATCCCCCGGCATTAGCCGGGGGCAGGTATCAGAGAGCCGATAAATCCACCTGATATATATATCCCACAGGTTCCTCTTCCCGCTGATAAAACATAATCATATACCACGGCAAATACTCCGTATCCTCACATTTTTCCACATTGCCCTCACAAAAAACCAGTTTTCTCCCAAACGCCCAGTTTTCCACTCCCGATACACGGTTCAGCGCGGAATGTTTTTTATAGTCATGACCGGATTTCACCTCAATCAGATCAATCTGCGTTCCGTTCTGTACGACAAAATCCAGTTCTCCCATCTTTTTGGATTCATAGTAGTTCAGAGAAAAACCATTGCATCGGACCGACTGTGCAAACACATTTTCCAATATGCTTCCCATATTCACTTCCATATTGCCATTCAGTAGATCGAACTGGATATTTTTCATGCATGCCGCGCAAAGCAAACCAGTATCATTGAAAAACAATTTAAAAATACTTCTTTTCTCATTGAGCCGCAGCGGAGCCTGCGGCTCCGAAACATTATAAGAGGGCAGTGCCACTCCTGCGTCACTCAGCCACAAAAAAGCATTATCATATCGATTCTGACGTCCGTTTTCATCCACCCTGCTCAGAAAAAACCGCCTGTTTTTATCATTCAACTGTGAGGGTATACTGTCAAAGATCGCCTGTATTTTTACACGGTCCGCTCCTGTCGCATATCTGGCGATATCCAGCCTGTATAATTCCAGAATATCCCGCTGCGCCTGAACCACTTTTCCGATATCATGTGTATTTACATAAGTCTGAACCACTGCCGGCATCCCGCCTACCACAATATATGTGTAAAAGAGCTTTTTCATCGTGGCATGGACAGATTCTGACACAGGGCTCCCTTGTTCATAGCATTGCCGCAAAATAGTAAAGGTGGATTCCTGTACGCCGTTAGCAGCCGCGTACTCCATAAAACTCATGGGATACATATAACAGATCTCTTCAAATCCGACAGGATAAGACTTTACCTCTTTATATCTGACCCCCAGCATGGAACCGGATTCAATATAATCAAACCTCCCATCCTCCACCAGAAATTTGATCGCACATCTCGCATTCGGACATTCCTGAATCTCATCCAGAAAAATCAGCGTTTTCCCCGGCTCCATCTCCTGCATTTTATATGCCGTCAGGTTCTCTATGATCGTATCGGCATCCAGACTGCCTTCAAAAATCCGTCCTGCGTTCTCATCCGTGATAAAATTAATCTCCACAAAATGATCGTAGTTCTCTCTGCCAAACTGTTCGATGATTGTTGTTTTTCCAATCTGTCGAGCTCCGATGATGCATAATGCCTTCTTAGGATGTTCTTCCTTCCATGATTTCAATTTTGAATAAATGCGTCTCTCCAGCATGATACAGCATTCCTCCGATATCAGTATTGTAACATTTTTCTCCATTTATTCAAGGCGTTTTGCAACTTTTTTCCTAACTTTATTTATATCATTTGCAACCTTTTTCCAAAAATGTGTCATTCTGTGACAGACCTTCCCATGCGTACTAAACCGGTAGCCGCGGATGTTCCATGATTGCCTGAGCAATCCCCGGATGCTGCCGAATATCCTTGTTCAAGAACACAAAATATAGAACAGACGAAACATGAATTCTATTCTCTCACAATTTCACCGGATGATAAATCCTGCGGTTGGCAGAATGCACGAAAAGAGTCACGCAGCATAAAAATGTCGGCATTTTTCGTACTTCTATGCCAGACAAAACTTACGGGATGATAAGAATCCATTTCTACATAATGAATAGAAGGATGCGCCAGAATATTATGTCCCCACTCATCCATCATGGTAACTCCAAGACCGTTTTCTACATTGGCGATGATGGTTTCCAGATTGTCTCCCGTTTGAAATTGAGGCACAAAATGATAGGGTTCAAAATATGATTCTATCTTTTTCATCATCCGACGCACACAGACATCATCTATAATAAAAAATTTCCGATCGAAAAAGTCCGCAGGGCTATGAACATCCTTCGGCGAAGCCAGCAAGCTGGAATACATAACAATGCGGCGAATTAATGTAACAGGTTCCCGAACAAGCTCCGGATAATATTCCGGATAATCCGCAATCGTAAGAATGGCATCCAGTTTATGGTTGCAAAGCGCATGGATTAATTCTGAAAATCCCATACACTTGATAGATATCTCGAGATTTGGCTTTTTTTCTTTGCATTTTTTTATAATCTGAGGCAACATAAACGAGAGATCCCAACCGGTATTATATCCGAATACCAGTTTCTGAGGCTTTGATACATTCACCATTCTGCGCGTATTTTCAAATTCTACCTCAAAACGCTGTAAAAGATCAAAATATATTTTCCCATTCTCCGACAGGAAAATATGTCTTGTATTCTTCCGTATAAACAGCTTTGTATCCAGTTCCGCCTCCAGAGATGCTATGTAACGACTCAGAGCCTGTTGCGGCAAGCAGAGATTTTCCGCGGCTTTTGTAAAATTGAGCGTGCGCGATGCCTCCAGAAAACATTGAACCTGTCTGTCATTCATAATGTGCCTCCACACAAAATATGCAAGAGAAATAAATATTTCTTTACCGCTTTAAAGTATTATAACATATTAACATCAAAATTGTTGTAAATATCTCCCATTACTGATGATTTTTTTGTGAAATATTTCATGGTACAATGATCATAAGCGACGCATGAATCGCAGATTCATGATCTGATAAAAGAGTAATATACTAACAGACAATGCCGAAAGAAAAAAGAGGAAAATTTATGTTAAAAGAGACAAGGCAAGATCAACTGGGCACCCATCTGGAATGGGAATTAGACGGAGTTACAGCCAGAATGCTGAACTGGTTTTGGTGCAATATGGAAAAATGTGACAACCTCTGGCATCCCAATCAGCACATCGGACTTTCATGGATGATCGATCCCCGGGAAAACGGTCCCATCGGATCGATCCACCGCGCGCCTCAGAAATGGAATGACGGAAAGCTGATTACTCCATACATTCGTCTGGATGATGTGGCAAAGGTTCCGCCACATGTACGTCGCGTTCTGAAGTATGATCACGCGATTATTGCGGTCGGGTATGATCTGGAAGGAAAAGAAGAAACCTATAACCCGGAAACCACCAGAAAAGAAGCTTATCGCGTTCATCAATGGCAGTCATGCGAATGCGGTGTCGTCGGCATGTCATCCGCGATTCCTCTGCACGAAGAAGGCGATCAGTATGAAGATTCTGGCCTGATCTGGGCGGCTCACGCTGCAGAAGAAACCGGAAACTGGGAAGTTTTCCTTCCTCAACTCTATCAGCTCTACCGCGTGATCACTGACCCGCAGATTTGTCCGTATTACAGCTTCGAGCTGGAAGGAACCGGTGAAAACGCAAAATATAAATATCTGTAAAACAATATGAGGAGGATAAAACAGTGAAAATTTTAGGAATTTCTCTCGGAACGAAAAATGGCAATAATGATACTATGTGCCGTATTGCTCTGGAAACCGCTCAGGAAATGGGCGCAGAAATTGAATTCATCCATCTGTTGGATTGGGATATCCAGTATTGTTCCGGCTGCGTCGCGTGCTCCAGAGGACTGGTTACCGGCAAGGGTATGGTCTGCTCACGTAAGGATGATTATAAAGCATTTTATGAAAAGCTTGTTGAAGCAGACGGCGTGTTGATCGTTGATCCCATTTACGAATCCGGCGGAACCGGCCTGTTCCATTCCATTACGGATCGCATGGGTCCCAGTCATGATACGGGAATGTTGATCATTCATAATCAGATCATGAAAAAATCCGGCAAAGATGGTCTGGATAAAAAGTATTTCAGGCAGAAAGCCATTTCTTTCGTTGGAATCGGCGGTTCTGATTGGGCAGTCCGTGTAGAGACAGATCATGCGATGCTTGCCATGAGTCCGGGATGGAAGATTGTAAATAATGAATTTTTCTCCTGGTCTAAGGATGTTATCATGCAGGATGATAAAGTGGAACGGATGCGGGAAATCGCCCGCAATCTTGTAGAAGCCGCACAGTATATCATTGATTCGGACATGCAGATACAAGATTCCGAGAATATATCCCTCTGGAAAGGCGCCAAAGGAGCCTGTCCGCACTGTCAGGGAAATAACTTTTACATTTACCCCGGCACAACACATTGTGTCTGCGAGCTCTGCGGCCTTGAGGGCACACTGGTCATCGAGGACGGTGCATTCAGATTTCAATATGATCCTTCAACAGAACATCATGCACATGATATTGTATCCGGCAAACTTCTTCACAGTGACGATATTTTCAAGAACGAAAGCCGCATGATGGAGCGGCTGAAGGATCCGGAATTCAAAAAACGCCGGGAACACTATACTGCGGTTTGCGAACCGACACCGGCTCCTTCCATGAAAAAATAACTCAATAAAGAAAAACGCTCTCTGATACCCCCGGCTATAGCCGGGGGCATCTTTGCTTCCCTATATTTGCCGAATTGCCAGACCCAGTTCCTCCAATTGCTTCGCATCCACCGTCCCCGGTGCATCCGTCATCAGGCACGACGCATCCTTTACCTTGGGGAAAGCGATCACATCGCGGATCGATTCTGCCTGCACCATGAGCATCACCATACGGTCCAGACCGTAAGCCAGTCCTGCATGGGGCGGCACACCATATTTAAACGCTTCAAGCAAAAATCCGAACTGCGCCCACGCCTGCTCCTGCGTAAAGCCCAGCACCTCGAACATCTTTTCCTGAATGTCGTTCTGATGGATACGGACGGAACCTCCGCCCAGCTCCGTACCGTTCAGAACGATATCATAGGCCTTCGCACGCACCGCGCCGGGGTCGGAATCAATCTTATCCCAATCCTCCTCCATCGGCATGGTAAACGGATGGTGCATCGCCTTGAAACGCTCCTCCTCGTCAGACCACTCCAGCAGAGGGAACTCTGTCACCCAGAGGAAATTGAACTGCTTCGGATCTGTCAGCTCCATCTCCTTCGCCATATGCAGACGGAGTGCGCCGAGCACATCCCAGACCACTTTATTCTTATCAGCGGCGAAAAGCAGCAGATCTCCCGCTTTTCCGCCCATGGCGTCAATCAGCTCCTGCAGTCCCTCTTCCGTGAAAAACTTGGAAAAAGAGGATTTCACCGTTCCGTCCGTCTTACACTGGATGTAAGCCAGTCCCTTCGCGCCGTAGGTCTTTGCCAGCTCCACCAGCTTATCAATCTGCTTGCGTCCCAGATCGCCCTTGCCGGGAACACAGATACCGCGGACGCTGCCGCCGTTCTCCAGCGCGTTCGCAAACACGCCGAACTCACAGCCTCGCACTGTCCCGGACACATCGACCAGTTCCATCCCAAAGCGGGTATCCGGCTTATCCGAACCGTAACGGTCCATCGCCTCCTGCCAGGTCATGCGCGGAATCGGCAGCGGTATCTCCACACCGATGGCTTCGCGGAACACATACTGCAGCAGACGCTCATTGACATCGATCACATCATCCACATCCACAAAGGCCAGCTCCATGTCCGCCTGCGTAAACTCCGGCTGACGATCCGCACGCAGATCCTCATCGCGGAAGCACCGCACAATCTGGAAATAGCGGTCATATCCGGAGCACATCAGCAGCTGCTTGAAAAGCTGCGGAGACTGGGGCAGCGCGTAAAAATTGCCCGGATGAACACGGCTCGGCACCAGATAATCTCTGGCTCCCTCCGGCGTGGATTTCGTCAGCATCGGCGTCTCGATCTCCAGAAAGCCTTCCTTCGCCATGAACTCCCGCAGCAGATAAGCCACCTTGCTTCTGAGCATCAGGTTTCGCTGGATATCCGGCCGTCTCAGATCCAGATAGCGGTATTTCAGACGAATGTCGTCCCTCGTCTGGGAATTCTCCTCAATCGGGAACGGCGGGGTTTCGGACTCAGAGAGAATGCGGATGGTCTCCGCGATCACTTCAATATCGCCGGTTTTCAGATTCTCATTGACCGCAGTGGAACGCGCCTGTATCGTTCCCTCCACCGCAACCACAAACTCATTTCTCAGTGTACCGGCCTTCGCAAAACCTTCGGCGCCGACATTGTTTTCATCAAATACAATCTGGAGCAGACCCGAGCGGTCTCTCAGATCAATAAAAATCAGACTGCCCAGATTCCGTCTCCTCTGCACCCATCCCATCACGGTGACTTTTGTTCCTATATCAGAGACGGATACCTCCGTACATCTGTGGGACCGCTTCAGGCCCCGCATGGATTCTGCCATAATATATTGTCCTTTCTAATTTTTGTAAAACTCCACGAACTCCCCGTATCCCTCTTTCTCCAGCTGCTCCTTCTGGAACTTCTTATTCTTATTCATGCGAACCACCAGCACCTGCTCTCCCGCGGCTCTCGCCTCCTGCGCCTGCGCGATCACATCCACCAGACGTTCTCCCGGAAAGCCCTTTTCAATCAGGTAAGCCGTCTTCTTCGGTTGTTCAGGAATCTGAAATCCGCTCTCCATCAGAAGGAGGATAATCCGCTCAAAACCGATGGAGAACCCGCAAGTCGGCACATCTCTGCCGGTAAAATTCCCAACCATCTTGTCATAACGGCCGCCGCCTCCGCAGCTGCCGCCGAATTCCGGCATGGCAATCTCAAAAATCGTTCCCGTATAGTAGGACATGCCGCGCACCAGTGTCGGGTCAAAGACAAGCTCAAACTGCGCCATCTTCGCCGCATTGACTGCCTTCGCAATCTCCTGCATACTGCGCACAACCTCGTCCTCCAGAACATCCCCCAATGTATCCGCCAGCCAGGCAAGTCCGTCCTGCGCCGCCGCCACACCGGTAAACAGCGCGAGATATTGATCCACGGACTCCTTCGCGTAACCGTCCCGTATCAGTTCCTCCGCCACGCCGTCCGGTCCGATCTTGTCCATCTTGTCCAGCGTAATAAAAACCGCGTCATAGTCCGCCTCGGCAAATCCGCTGTAAGCAGCCATCGCCTTCAAAATGCGCCGCTCATTGATACGAATCTCAAAATTTTTAAAACCAATGCGGCCGAGCGTTGTCGTCGTAGCGAGAATCAGTTCGATTTCCGCCAGATTGGACGGTTCTCCCAGAATATCGATATCACACTGCATAAACTGACGGTAACGTCCTCTCTGCGGACGGTCCGCCCGCCAGACATTCCCCATCTGCAGCGCTTTAAATGGTGAGGGAAGATCATTTGCATGATTCGCGTAATAGCGGCAGAGCGGCACAGTCAGATCGTAGCGCATACCGAAATCCACCAGATCCGCCTCGCTCTGCGCGGTGTCCAGCTTCAGCTTCTCCCCACGCTTCAATACTTTAAAAATCAGTTTTTCATTCTCACCGCCCTGCTTGCTACTCAGGTTAGCGATATCCTCCATGCACGGCGTCTCAATCGGTGTAAAACCGAAAGAGCGGTACGTATCCCGAATCACGCTCTGCACATAGTCCCGAATCGCCATCTCATCCGGCATAATATCCTTCATCCCGTTGACCGGTTTCTTTTTTAAGGCCATCGTGTCATTCTCCTTTTTTACCTTTTCCCAATCTTATTCAGATGGTTCCGCTTTCTCTCAATCATCTCATCTACGCGCTCCAGATAATTCGTGATATCCTTCACATTGCCCACGCGCTCGATACGATTTCCATGGTCAAACACAACCTTTGTCGTCGCGCCCGCGCCAAGAGCCATTATAGACTGTTTTTCTTCCATAATCAAGATATTATATACGCCCGCCTTCCCCGGCGCGGCGTACCCGACATTTTCAAAATTGCCCGCCATATTTTTCTGGCGATATAAATAGTATGGTTTCAACCCCATCCGTCTGCAATAATCGGCCGTCTGCTGAATATTCTCCCATGTATTTTTAATATGAAGATGTCCGTAATTCTCCCGTTCGATCCGCAGCCGCGACGCCCGCTTAATGGCAAGAGAATGCACCGTCACATTGTCCGGACCGAGCTTCATGATCTCCTCCATCGTCCGACGCACATCATCCGTACTCTCCTCCGGCAGACCCACGATCAGATCCATGTTGATATTGTCAAATCCCATCTCCCGTGCCAGGAAAAAGCTCTGCCGCGTCTGCTCCACCGTATGCTGCCGCCCGATCAGGCGCAGCGTCTCCTCCTTCATTGTCTGGGGATTGATAGAAATGCGGGAAATATTATGCCGCTTTAACACAGCCAGCTTTTCCGCGGTAATGCTGTCCGGACGGCCGGCCTCCACCGTAAACTCAAGTAAGTGGTTCGACGAACGCCCTGTGCCCGATCGAACACACACATCGCCAGCTACGTCCGAACACTCTTTTTCTGTCTCCCGTTCCATGCCGCCGTATACGATCCGGCCTTCCGCATCCATCAGATGAAAGCTTTCACCGATCTGCACAATCAGGCGCTCCAGTTGCTCCGGCTCCAGAGAGGTGGGCGTCCCGCCGCCGATATAAACCGCATTCAGATATTTATCCTGACACGCCTTTGCCGTCCAGGAGATTTCTTTGCACAGAGCGTCCAGATATTCATCCACCCGTTTTTTCCATGTATGAATCGGATAAGACGTAAAAGAACAGTACAGGCAGGTGCTCGGGCAGAACGGAATCCCTATGTAGAGACTGTACCCATCCTCATAGTCAAGGCGGGAAAGCAGCTGCCTCTCCCGCTTCGCAATCTCTATGCTCAGGTCAATTTTCTCATCAGAGGTAAAATATGTCTCCCTCATATACGTCCGGATCGCATCTTCGGACGCCCCATCCTCCAGCATGGCATAGGGAATCTTCGTCGGCCGTATGCCGGTCAGCGTTCCCCACGGCAATGTCCTTCCGGAAAATGCAGTCAGAAGTTCATAAAGCCTCTGCTTTAAGCGGTTTTTCGTCTCCTTCCGGTCTGCAAAATCCACGGAAACATCTCCGCAAAGAGCTGCCTCCGACTCCTGTTCGTGAAAAAAGGAAAACCAGATCTCCGCCTCTTTATAGACGACAGCCAGATGAAAAACTGCTTCTGGGTAACGCGTTCTCAAGCTCTCCGGCGCCTCCGTACAAACAGCACGCACCAGCACATCGTGTTCCGGATAAAACGCCTTCACCAGAGAATGTATATCATATTCAAAATCTGCTACATTTAACTCAACTGTTATCATCATTATTTCTAAAATATTTCATTTCTTTTACAAGAACGGATTATAGTCAGCCTCATACCCAATCGTCGTCTTCGACATATGTCCCGGATAAACCTCCGTATCCCGCGGCAGTACCAACAGCTTTTCCCGGATGCTGCGCACCAGATCGGACATGCTGCCTCCCGGGAAATCCGTTCTTCCCACAGAGCCGTTGAAAAGAGAATCCCCGCTGATAAGCGTCTTATTTTCCGGAAAATAATAGCAAACCCCGCCCGCCGTATGTCCCGGCGTGTGCAGCACCTGAATGTCAAACCCGGCGACATTTAACATCTGCCCGTCTTTGACAAAAATATCCGCCTCATAGGTCTCCGGGCATCCGAACATGGCGGATACATTGATACGCGGACTGCGCATCGTCTCCTTCTCAGCCTCATGAACATAAATGGGAATCTGATATTTTTCTTTTACTTTTGCGGCATGATGAGCATGATCATAATGCGCATGCGTCAGAAAAACCGCTGCCGGCCGCAGCCCCTGTGCCTTGATATGCCGATCCAGCATCGGCGCATCGCCGCCCGGATCCACAATGATCGTCTCCTTCGTCGCCGTGTTCACCAGAAGATAACAGTTCGTCCCGATATCTCCCACATTGTATTCTAAAACCTGTAAATCTGCCATAAAATATATCCTTTCCCACATTCTTTATATATTTTGCCTGTACTCAGTATAATCATCCACTCTGTGCACCGACTGCTGAAAACATCTGTAATTACAAGTTCTCTTTATTCCGAAATAAAGTGTCGCTTTGCGACACTTCGCGCGCGAGCGGTTGCGTCAGCAATAA
>JAJQFQ010000219.1 GCA_021201035.1 Clostridiales bacterium | reverse complement strand
TTAGCGCCGACCGGAGCGGAGCGTAGACTCGAAGCACGGAGCAATCGACTTTCATAGACAGGTTTTGTTAAAATTAATATGGGTGTGTAGCTCAGCTGGTAGAGCACTTGACTTTTAATCAAGTTGTCCCGGGTTCGAAACCCGGCACGCTCATTGATCAGGAAAGGGATGCGTTCATTTCGGTGGACGCATTTTTCCATTTGTTGAGAAGAAGTGCCTGTATTGCTTTTTCTCCGGATAAAGCATATAATCAGGTGAAATGAAAGGAACCGATTATATGCGACTGATTCACTGCGCGGATCTGCATTTGGATTCCCGGATGACATCAAACCTGAGTAAAGAAAAAGCGAGAGAACGCAAAAAAGAGCTGCTGCTGACGTTTGAACGGATGGTGGAATATGCCGCGACGCATCACGTGGAGGCAATTCTGATTGCCGGCGATCTGTTTGATACGCGCAATATTTCGGCAACGGCGCGGCATGTATTCTGGAATGCGATAGACATTCATCGGGAAATTCAGTTTTTCTATTTAAAAGGAAATCACGATACGGATCATTTTCTGGCGGATCGTGAGGAGATACCGGAGAATTTAAAACTGTTCGGGACGGCATGGACGTCTTATCCGCTGGGCAGCAGAATTGTGGTTTCCGCATTGGAGTTTTCGGAGGAGAATGCCGCGGGAGCGGCCAACACGCTGATTCTGGATCCGGATAAATTTAATATTGTCATGCTTCACGGGCAGCAGGCGGAAGCAGGAGCGAAAGAGAAGGTTCGTATCATCCGCCTGCGGGAACTGAAAAACAGGGGTATTGATTATCTGGCTCTGGGGCACATTCATTCTTATCAGGAGGGGACGCTTGATGCCCGCGGCGTCTGGTGTTATCCCGGCTGTCTGGAAGGGCGCGGGTTTGATGAATGCGGCGAGCATGGCTTTGTTTTGCTGGATGTGGACGAGAGCAGCGGAAGGTGTCGGCGTCAGTTTGTACCGATCGCGGGGCGGAGGCTTTATACGATTCAGGCGGATGTGAGCGGGTGTGAGAAGGCTTCGGAAATAGCAGAACGGATTGATAATGCGATGAATTCTCAGCATCCTGTGCAGAAGGATCTGATAAAAATTGTTCTGACCGGTGAAGTGGATGTTGAAGATGAGATTGATGTCGAGTATCTGCGAAAACGTCTGGAGCCTGATTATTATTTTGTGAAACTGTACGATGAAACGACGCCCAGAGTGGACGTATCCCGCTTCCTGCTGGATACTTCTCTGAAGGGCGAGTTTGTGCGAACCGTGCTGTCCGCGGAGGAGCTTTCCGATGAGGAACGGGCGGAAGTGATTCGCTGCGGTCTGCGCGCACTTGCAGGGGAGGAGATTCTCGAATGCGTTTGATTGTATGTCATGTTGAAAATTTCGGAAAGCTGCATGATCTGACCGTGGAATTTCGGCGGGAGTGCCATGTGCTGTGTGAGGAGAACGGCTGGGGCAAAAGTACCCTTGCCGCTTTTCTTCGTGTGATGTTTTTTGGCTTTGAAGGCGAGACGAAGCGGAAAGGCATTGAAAATGAGAGAAAGCGCTATCAACCATGGCAGGGAGGTGTTTACGGCGGATCGGTGACGTTTGAAACCGGAGACAGGATATATATGGTGTCGCGGAGCTTCTCAGATAAAAAAGTAAATGACAGTTTTGAACTGCGGAATGTCCGGACAAATCTGATCAGTACGGATTTTTCGGAAAATCTCGGGGAGGAGCTTTTTCATATTAATAGTGAATCTTTTATGCGCACGGCTTTTATCGGACAGAATGACTGTAGCACCCAGGCGACGGACAGCATCAATGCGAAGATCGGTAATTTTACAGATACGATGAATGATCTGGACAGCTATGAGAAGGCATCTGCTGCGTTGCAGGATGTGTTAAACAAACTCAATCCGCGCAGAAAAACGGGAATCATTCGTCAGATGAATGATCGGATCACCGGCATGCAGACAGAGATTTCGCAGAATCAGTCTCTGAGATCTTCCCTGCGTCAATATGAGAAGCTTGTGTCGGAGGAGAAGGTGAAGCTGCTGGAGAAGAAGCAGGAACAGGCGAAGGTTCTCGCATTGCAGGAACAGGTGAGCAGAATGCAGGATAAAAGCGTTCGCCGGGCGGCGTACCGGCAGATCTGTGAAGCCTGTGAGGAAGCAGAAACAGCCTGCCAGGCGGTTGAAAACTGGTTTCCGGGAGAAATTCCGACGGAGGAGACGCTGCGGGAATGTCAGAAGGCCTGTGATGAAATGGAACGGGCGGCGCATGGTGTACAGTTGTGCAGGTTGTCTCAGCAGGAAAATGAGCAGTTGGAGGAGCTGGAGGCACAGCGGGCAAAGGAGCGATTGATGCATAGCCGTTCGGAACGGTATGATTCCGGAGAGCCGTGTATCTGCCCGGAAGACGAAACGGTTCACGATAGTTCGGAGCGGCTCAATTACGGGGAATATGTCAGTTCACCATCCGAACAGCAGGAAGAACAGAAAAAAGAAAGAATTCGATTGCACAGGTTGTTGGGCACTTTGGTTGTTGCGGCGGGCGCGGTTTGCTGTCTGTGCAGTCTGGCTTTGCGTTTTTTGTTTGCTGACGGATTTGTTTCGAGTGCTTCGCGTTCCGTGATTTTATTTCCGGGCATGCTGATTTTAGGATTTCTGTTTGTTGTGGCGGGTATGATTCTTATGATAACGGGAACAGTTCGTCAACGGAGAGATCAGGAGCGGGACGCACAGGAGCGAGAGCGGAAGGAGAAGGAACGAATTCAGGAAGAAGAGGCGCAGAAACGGGTGCGGGAAGAAAGCGCGCGCAATCGGGAACGCCTGTATGAAACATTGTTGAAAAAACAACGGGATTATCAGAGTTATCGGGAACAATATGTTCAGAGACGGGATTTTATTGCAGGTGAGTTTGCAAAAATGGGGATGTCTATCGGCATTTATGGAGAAACAGATGAATATTCGGAATCCGGGCAGCCTGTTATAAGAAAAGCAATGGATAAGGATGTGCAATCCGTAAAAAATGCTGAGGTATATACAAATTCGGGTTATTCTGTCCGGGAGCAGTTTCAGGAGATACAGCAGCAGCGCATGGAGTGGCAGCGGTCAAAAACAGCAGCCGAGGCGGCGCATCTGAAAAAAAGGGAGTTTGAGTCACAGTATGGAGGCGACCTTTTCCCTGCGGATGAGACAACTCAGAAACTGCCTGATCTGGAATCGTTGAATCAGCGGCAGCGGCAACTGGAGGCGGATACGGATCAGATTCGGAGCAGACTGGAAATTTTCAATCATCAATTGTCTTCTCTGCGCGAACAATATGATGAGTGGACGCAGACGAAGGAGACGCTGCAGTCAGCACAGGAACAGGTGGCTGATTTACGAAACCAGTACAGACAGGTGAAAAAAGCGCAGGAGTATCTCGCGGTTGCGAAAGAGACTTTAACGGCCAGATATATGGAGCCGCTGATGCGCAGCTTTTCCCGCTATTATCAGATTTTGGCCGGAGCGTCCGGGACACCGGTGGAAAAATACCACATGGATGCAAACATAAATCTTACGGTGGAGGAAGCGGGCATGCAGCGTGAAACGCAGTATCTCAGCCGGGGATATCAGGATCTGATCGGACTGTGCCTGCGGCTTTCTCTGGTGGACGCCATGTATCCGGACGAGAAGCCGTTTCTGATTCTGGATGATCCGTTTGTGAATCTCGATAAGGAAAAGCGCGCGGGCGGCATACGGCTGCTGCGGGAGGTTTCTGAAAGCTGTCAGATCATATATGTGACAAGTACGGCTTTTGTGAAGGGGTCAGATGTCAGAATTCCAGTTCTGAAAAGTTAATATAAAGAGCATCAAATCCGGCGAAACTCTATAAAACATAAAAAATAATTGCCAATCCTTCCGGAAGCATATATAATCCTGTCTTTGACAGCTGATACAGTCAGGAAATCGCTCCAAGCCTTGAA
>JAJQFQ010000208.1 GCA_021201035.1 Clostridiales bacterium | reverse complement strand
GTGCCGGCCAGTGTGAATCTCGGAACAAGGCCGACGTTTGCGGACATTGGGGCTACAGTTCTTGCGTATTTTCGGATTCCGTCCTGTATTGAGGGGGAGACACTGCTGCATTTCTGATATAGTTTGCGCTCTTGCGATATGCTCTGCCGGATTGTGTTTGCCTTGCGTTTCACAGAGCTCTGTTGATCAGCTTTTTAACGGAACATTTTAACGGAACTCTGTCTTGACATGTGCGGTTATCTGATTTACACTGATAAACTGTACTGAAAATAGGAGGACATATTTTGGCGAATATACAGAAAGAAATCGAAAAGCGGCGGACATTTGCGATCATATCCCATCCGGACGCGGGAAAGACGACGCTGACAGAGAAGTTTCTGCTTTACGGCGGACAGATTAACCTCGCCGGTTCGGTGAAAGGAAAAGCAACAGCCCGTCATGCGGTGTCTGACTGGATGGAGATCGAGAAACAGAGAGGTATCTCGGTGACTTCCTCGGTTCTACAGTTTGAGTATGGCGGATACTGTATCAATATTCTTGATACGCCGGGACATCAGGACTTTTCGGAGGATACTTACCGTACATTGATGGCTGCGGATTCAGCTGTCATGGTGATTGATGGTTCCAAGGGCGTGGAGGCACAGACGAGAAAGCTGTTTAAGGTCTGTGTGATGAGGCATATACCGATTTTTACTTTTATCAATAAGATGGATCGGGATGCCAATGATCCGTTTGACCTTGTCGATGAGATTGAGAAGGAACTGAGGATTGCCGTATGTCCGGTGAACTGGCCGATCGGTTCCGGAAAAAATTTTAAAGGTGTATACGACCGGAACACACGCCGGGTCATGACTTTTTCTGATACCCTGAAGGGAACGAAGGAGGGACAGGAGCGGGAGTTTGATCTGGATGCGGCAGATTTGTCCGCGGAGATTGGTGAGGATTTTAAGGAACAGCTTCTGGAAGATATCGAGCTTCTGGATGGAGCCGGTGTTGCATTTGATCAGGATCTTGTCTCGAAAGGAGAACTTTCCCCGATGTTTTTCGGATCCGCACTGACGAATTTCGGTGTGGAGACGTTCCTGCAGCATTTTCTTCAGATGACATCATCGCCGCTTCCCCGGCAGTCGGATGCGGAAGAGATCAGCCCGTTTTCGGAGGATTTCAGCGCATTTGTATTTAAGATTCAGGCAAATATGAATAAGGCGCATCGTGACCGCATTGCTTTCATGCGTATCTGTTCCGGACGGTTTGAGGCCGGCATGGAGGTGTTTCATGTGCAGGGCGGAAAGAAAATACGTCTCGCCCAGCCGCAGCAGATGATGGCTCAGGAGCGGAAAATCATTGAGGAAGCTTATGCCGGTGATATTATCGGAGTATTTGATCCGGGCATATTCGCGATCGGAGATACGCTGACGACGGCAAAGGACCGGTTTGCCTTCGAGGGTATTCCGACCTTCGCGCCGGAGCACTTTGCGCGGGTGACGCAGCTCGATACGATGAAGCGCAAGCAGTTTGTTAAGGGCATTACACAGATCGCCCAGGAGGGCGCGATTCAGGTCTTCCAGGAATATAAGACCGGCATGGAGGAGATTATCGTGGGCGTCGTAGGCGTCCTGCAGTTTGATGTCCTGAAATTTCGTCTTGAGAATGAGTATAATGTGGACATTCGTATGGAGACTTTGCCTTACGAGCATATTCGCTGGATTGAGAATAAGGAGATTGATCTGGATCGTCTGAGCGGCACTTCGGATATGAAGAAAATTCGGGATCTGAAGGGAAATCCGTTGCTGCTCTTTGTCAATTCATGGAGTGTGGGTATGACGGAGGAGAGAAATAAGGATTTGATTTTGTCTGAGTTCGGAAGAAATTAATCGAACACTGATAAAGAAAGCCACCGGCTTCTGTATAGTTACAGTGCGTCGGTGTTTTTCTTTTATGGAAGAAAAGCTGTCCTGTTATTCTGGCGATCATTATCGGATTGTGTACAAAAAATACATATATTCAAGAGAACTGCATCGGACGGATGTCAGTTTTCATCCATCAGACGAAATACATATTCCGCGGATCCTTCCAGCTGGAATTTCGCGGTGCGGATGGCATCCGCCTGCTCCGGCGTCATGCTGTCGGCTTTTACGCGGCGCATGGCTTTCTGAAGATTCAGGATATCGGAACGAATGGTGGATTTCGTGTTTTTGTCAACCTGTTTTTTTGTTCTGGACAGGGCGTTTTCTGCTTTTCGTATAAGCTGTTCTGATTCGGATAGCAGGTCAAAGTTTTCCTTCCGCTGGCTGTCAGTTGCCGCGTATTCCGCGGCGTCAGCCATGGCGCGTTCTACCTCCTGATCGGACATATTGGTGCCCGTGGTGATGGTGATACTCTGTTCTTTCCCTGTACCGAGATCTTTTGCCGATACATGTACGATGCCGTTTGCGTCTATGTCAAAGGTGACTTCAATCTGCGGTACGCCCGCCATGGCGCGCCGGATGCCGCGCAGAGTAAACTGCCCGAGAAGCTTGTTGTCGCGGGCAAACTGGCGCTCACCCTGCAGCACTTTGATAATAACGGAGGTCTGGAAATTCTGTGCCGTGGAAAAGACCTGACTGTAGCGGGTCGGGATGGTCGTGTTGCGCTGAATCAGCGGTGTTGCTACACCGCCGACTGTCTCAATCGAAAGAGTCAGCGGGGTGACGTCCATCAGAAGAATCTCATTCAGGTTGCTGTCGCCGGCCAGCTTGCCACCCTGGATAGCCGCGCCGAGAGCAACGCATTCATCTGGATTCAGGTTTTTGCTCGGCTCCTGTCCCAGAAGCTGTCGTACCTTTTCCTGCACAGCAGGGATGCGTGTGGAACCGCCTACCAGCAGGACTTTGCCGAGGTCTGCCGGGCGCATGCCGGCATCAGCCAGAGCTGTCTGCACCGGCCCGACGGTGCTCTCCGTCAGGTCGCGGGTTAACTCTTCAAACTTAGCGCGGGTCAGGCGCAGCTCCAGATGTACCGGCCCCGTGCGCCCTGTGGCGATATAGGGCAGATTGATATCAATCTCTGTGGCAGTGGACAGAGCAATTTTGGCTTTTTCGGCCTCCTCGATAATGCGTTTCATTGCGACGGGATCTTTTTCCAACCGGATGCCTTCTTTGCTGTAAAACTCACGAAGCAGATAATCGCTGACTCTTTTGTCATAATCGTCTCCGCCGAGGCGGTTGTTCCCGGCGGTAGCCAGAACCTCAATCATGCTCTCGCTGATCTCGATGACAGATACGTCGAAGGTGCCTCCGCCCAGATCATAGACGAGAATCTTCTGCGGCTGTGCGTTGTCCAGACCGTAGGCCAGAGCTGCGGCAGTCGGTTCATTGATGATACGTTCAACGTTCAGACCGGCGATCCTGCCGGCATCCTTTGTGGCTTTACGTTGCGCATCGTCGAAATAAGCCGGAACGGTGATCACTGCGTCAGTGACGGGCTGCCCGAGATAATCCTCGGCATCTTTTTTTAATTTCTGCAGGATCATGGATGAAATTTCCTGCGGCGTATATTTTTTCCGGTCGATGGAGACGGTATAATTCTTGCCCATCTCACGCTTGATCGATGAAATGGTGCGGTCCGGGTTGGTGACTGCCTGTCGTTTGGCTGTGTCTCCGATGAGGCGCTCGCCGTTTTTGGTAAACGCAACGATGGAAGGGGTTGTCCTGCTTCCCTCCGCATTTGCGATGACAACCGGCTGTCCGCCTTCCATAACGGCAACACAGCTGTTGGTCGTTCCGAGATCTATGCCGATGATTTTTCCCATGATAGTGTCCTTTCTGTTTCACATGTTTTCTGTTATCATAACACGTAAATCTGAAATAACAATGTATTAAATCTAAATTTTTTATATATTGTTGCATTACGGCGTCATCGGTCATCATATATCAGATTGCATTACAAGTTTAATGACAATTCTGATTACTTATGGTATCATAAACATATGAAACGATGAGTCTTTATAAAAAGTTAATAAATTATAGATTGCGTTTTCATGGATAATTGTATATAATGTACATAATTCACTGGAAATCCTTTCCAGTACAAATTGCGATATACGCAGCCACTTCTTATGCGTCAAAGTCATTCGGCTATTGATCCATATGAATTAATTTACAATAAGCCATGGATGCAGAAAAAGATTATGCAGTATTCAGCAGATTCTTTTTTGTGCAGATTAGTTATGGCACGGGAAAGGAGATGCTTTAATGAAAACGGAAACATCACTTGCAGATGGTATCCGGATAACTGATATGAAAGCCGGATATGATGCGGCCTGCAAACGTTTGCTTTCGGAGAAAATTATTCTTGCCTGGATTTTGAGGAGTTGTGTGAAGGAGTTCCGCAATCTGGAACCGGATGATATTGCTGATCGATATATTGAGGGTATACCGCTGATCGCCGGGATGTCTGTGGTTCGGGACGAAGAAGTTTCTTCCAGAATTATTGGAACAAATACCGAGGATAGTACAATAAATGATGGTGTGATCAGGTATGACATTCGTTTTCGCGCGGTGATACCGTTACCAGATTGTTGGACAGCAGTGCTTATGAATGTGGAGATTCAGAATGATTTTTTCCCGGGTTACCCTTTGGTTCGAAGAGGGATTTTTTATGGCGGGCGTATGATTTCTTCTCAATATGAGACAGAGTTTACGAAATCTCATTATGAAAAGTTAAAAAAAGTTTACAGTATCTGGATTTGTGTGAATCCGCCGAAATACAGGCGAAACAGTATTAATTGCTATGAGATTAATGAGAATCAGATAATCGGAAATGTCAGCGAGTCTGTACGGAATTATGATATGATTACGGTAATTATGATTTGTCTGGGCAGTCCGGAGGATGAAAACTACGGAGGAATACTGAAATTGCTGCAGGTACTTCTTTCTCATGAAATCGGAAGGGAAGAAAAAAGCAGAATTCTTCAGGAAGAATTTGGAATTATAATGACTCAAAAAATAAACGCGGAGGTAGATCATATGTGTAATCTGAGTGAAGGACTCTGGAAAAGCGCGATGGAAAAAGGATGGACTGAAGGAATGGAAAAAGGAATGGAAAAAGGAATGGAAAAAGGAATGGAAAAAGGTACGGCAATGGGAATAGAACAGGTGAATGACCTGAATCTTAAACTGGTAAAATCCGGCCGCACAAATGATATGATTCGTGCGGCAGAAGACAAAGCTTATCAGCAGATATTATTTACAGAATTTGGAATCTGATAGTGGGTATGTTAATTTAGATGATATGAAAATATGAGAAAAAACAGAATTGACTTTTTTATGAATCTATATTAATATAATCACAACAGATACGAACATAAGTTCGAGAAGGAGATATATATGGCGAAAGATGATAAATTAAAAGCACTGGACGCAGCAATTGCCCAGATTGAAAAGCAGTATGGTAAAGGATCTATCATGAAACTCGGAGATCCGAATCTGCATATAGATGTTCAGACAGTTCCGACCGGATGTCTGAGCCTTGATATCGCATTGGGATTGGGAGGTATTCCGAGAGGCCGTATCGTAGAGATTTACGGACCGGAGTCCAGCGGCAAGACTACGGTGGCTCTTCATATGGTCGCTGAGGTTCAGAAACGCGGCGGTATCGCGGGATTTATTGATGCCGAGCATGCGCTGGATCCGGCTTATGCGCGCAATATCGGTGTAGATATTGATAATCTGTATATATCCCAGCCGGATAACGGAGAACAGGCGCTGGAGATTACCGAGACGATGGTTCGTTCCGGCGCAGTGGATATTGTAATCGTAGATTCCGTGGCAGCGCTTGTCCCGAAGGCGGAGATCGAGGGCGATATGGGGGATGCTCATGTGGGACTGCAGGCGAGATTGATGTCCCAGGCTCTCAGGAAGCTTACCGCGGTGATCAGCAAGTCCAGCTGCATCGTGATTTTTATTAACCAGCTTCGTGAAAAGGTTGGTGTTATGTTCGGAAATCCCGAGACGACGACAGGCGGACGGGCATTGAAGTTTTATTCATCCATCCGTCTTGATGTACGCCGTGTGGAATCTTTGAAACAGAGCGGAGAGGTGATTGGCAATCATACCCGTATTAAAGTTGTGAAGAATAAGATCGCACCGCCGTTTAAAGAGGCAGAGTTTGATATTATGTTTGGAAAGGGTATTTCCCGGGAAGGAGACCTTCTGGATCTGGCGGCCAATCTGAACATTATCAATAAATCCGGCGCATGGTATTCTTATAACGGAGAAAGAATCGGACAGGGTCGGGAGAATGCAAAGATTTTCCTGACAAAACATCCGGATATTTGCATGGAGGTTGAGACGAAAGTACGGGATCATTATGATCTTGACGGGAAACGTGCTGCTGCAGAGGCAGAAAAGGCAGATACGGAAGCGCAGGACGGAGCGGAGATCCCGAATGATACGGGCAGTCAGGCGGAGTGATATCAGAATGCAGATTGTTGAAATCAGAAAAGAAAAAAGAGGCAGATTGTTGGTTGTTACCGAAGAGGTGGGGATGTTTCCTGTATATGAAAAAGAGGCTGCTGCCTTTCATCTGGAGGAAGGCTCCGTCCTGTCGGACAGCGATTGGAACCGGCTTTGTACGGAGGTACTCCGCAGACGTGTGATTCGAAGAGCCATGTTTCTTTTGCAGCGAATGGATCGCACGGAGTTCCAGCTGCGTCAGAAGCTTGCACAGGATCATTATCCGGATTTTTTGATTGATGCAGCTGTGAATTATGTGAGGTCATATCATTATATTGATGATCTGCGTTATGCATCAACATATATCCGTTTACATCAGACAGAAAAGAGCAGAATTCAGCTGAAGCTGGCTCTGCAAAACCGCGGTATTTCCCGTGAACTGATTGATCAGGCTCTGGAAGAAACATACGAAGATCATGAGGATGAGCAGATTCGCTGCTTTTTGCTGAAAAAACAATACGATCCGAAGAGTATGGATCAGAGACAAAAATGGCGAATTTATCAGAATCTGTGTCGAAAAGGATTTTCAAGTTATAAGATAAAACAGCAGATGGACTTGACATAATCACCAAAAAAGTATAGAATCAAATAGTTGTAATTTATGACATAATTATTCATTTATAATTTGTTTGTTATATGTACAATAAAACTTAATAAGGAGGTGCGCCTGAGGTGCAGACTGGCATAGCAGTAGTGATTACGGCTGTTGTTGCGGTTGTTGTTGCCTCTCTTATCACCTATGTCGTTTCTAAAGCGCGATTCAAAAAAGACACGGAAGAGAAGATCGGAAGTGCGGAAGAGCGTGCGAGAAACATCATAGATGAAGCGGTGAAGAGCGCGGAATCAAAGAAGCGGGAAGCTATGGTCGAGATCAAAGAGGAGTCAATACGGACAAAAAATGAGCTCGATAAAGAGATAAAAGACCGCAGATCTGAGATTCAGCGAAATGAGAGACGTATTGAGCAGAAGGAAGCGAATCTGGATAAGAAGCTGGAAGCTGCAGAACGTCGCGAACAGAGCTTTACGGCAAGGGAAGAGGAGATTAAGCGACAGAGAGCCGAAGTTGCGAAGTTGAATGAAGAACGCATACAGGAACTGGAAAGAATTTCCGGACTCACCTCTGAACAGGCAAAAGAATATCTTTTAAAAACTGTCGAAGAAGATGTAAAAATTGATACGGCAAAGCTGATCAAGGAAATGGATCTCAGGGCAAAGGAGGAAGCTGACAAGAAAGCCAAAGAATACGTAGTAAATGCTATTCAGAAGTGTGCTGCGGATCATGTGGCGGAGACGACGATTTCTGTCGTACAGCTTCCGAATGATGAGATGAAGGGGCGAATCATCGGACGTGAGGGACGTAATATCCGCACATTAGAGACGATGACAGGAGTAGATCTGATTATTGATGATACTCCTGAAGCTGTTATCCTGTCCGGATTTGATCCGATTCGAAGAGAAGTGGCGCGTATCGCCCTTGAAAAATTAATCGTGGATGGCCGGATTCATCCTGCAAGGATTGAGGAAATGGTCGAGAAGGCTCAGAAGGAAGTCGAGAATGTGATTCGCGAAGAAGGTGAAGCCGCCACACTGGAAGTCGGTGTGCATGGTATTCATCCGGAGTTGGTTCGGCTGCTTGGCCGTATGAAGTTTCGTACCAGCTATGGGCAGAATGCGCTGAAGCATTCGATTGAGGTTGCCCAGCTTGCAGGCTTGCTGGCTGCTGAGATCGGTGTGGATGTCAGAGTGGCAAAGCGTGCAGGTTTGCTCCACGACATCGGAAAGGCTGTGGATCATGAGATGGAGGGTTCCCATATTCAGCTTGGAGTTGCTCTTTGCAGAAAATACAAGGAATCAGCGATCGTGATTAATGCAGTAGAGTCACATCACGGGGATGTGGAACCGGAATCTTTGATTGCTTGTCTGGTACAGGCAGCAGATACTATTTCTGCGGCTCGCCCGGGAGCAAGAAGAGAAACGTTAGAAACATATTCCAACAGACTTAAAAAATTAGAAGACATAACAAACAGTTTCAAGGGTGTAGATAAATCTTTTGCAGTTCAGGCGGGCAGAGAAGTTCGTATTATGGTGATTCCTGAGCAGGTTAGTGATGCTGACATGGTACTTATGGCCAGAGATATTTCCAAACAGATTGAGGCTGAATTGGAATATCCGGGCCAGATTAAGGTAAATGTTATCCGTGAAAGCCGTGTTACAGACTACGCAAAGTAGGGATGTGGCAGAGAATCAGGGATGATCTGACGTTGTTACACGACAGCTATAGTACAAGGTTCGTATGATTGACAGAACCCCGTAAATTCTCTCCCGAGAGTTTACGGGTTTTCTGGTTATCTGACAGAGCTTTTTGTGAATACCGGTACTCTCTTTTTGGGAAAAAGAAGGTGCCGACAGGAGAAATAGAAGTGAAATTGATTTCATGGAATGTAAACGGTTTGCGTGCCTGTGTACAGAAGGGGTTTCTGGATTATTTTAAAAGTGCGGATGCAGATATATTTTGTGTGCAGGAGACCAAATTGCAGGAAGGGCAGATTGATCTGAACCTGGAAGGATATGAACAATACTGGAATTATGCCGAGAAAAAAGGATATTCCGGAACAGCAGTTTTTACGAGGCGGACGCCCTGTTCGGTTTCCTATGGAATCGGTGTGGAGGAACATGATCATGAGGGTCGCGTCATCACGCTGGAGTTTGAGCATTTTTATTTTGTTACGGTATATGTCCCGAATTCACAGAATGAGTTGACGCGTCTGGATTATCGCATGAAATGGGAAGACGATTTCCAGTCATATATACTGGGACTTGAGGAGAAGAAACCTGTGATCTATGCGGGGGATCTAAATGTTGCCTATCAGGAAATTGATTTGAAAAATCCGAAAACCAACCATAGAAATGCCGGTTTTACGGATGAAGAACGAGAAAAGATGACAAAAGCATTAAATAGTGGTAAAATTGATACATATCGCTACTTTTACCCGGATCAGACGGGAGTATATTCCTGGTGGTCATATCGTTTTAAAGCGAGAGAGCGTAATTCCGGTTGGCGGATTGATTATTTTATTGTTTCGGAGGCTCTGAAGGATACTCTGAAGTCGGCGGATATTCATACGGATATTTTCGGATCCGATCATTGTCCGGTCGAACTGGTCCTTGATCTGTAAGCGGGAGGAGTGATTTCTCTTTGACAGTGACATGGAGTTCCGCAGTGACATTGATCTGTAAGCAGGAGGAGCGACTATGAGAGGAAATCGAAAAAAGGAGCCTAAGACTCTGCGGCGCAAGCGCGAAGAGGAAAAAAGAGATGCGGCCTGCAGAGAGGTATTCAGCTGGATTCGTATGTTTGTAATAGTGGTTGTCATCGTGTTTGTCGCAACAAGATTTATTATCATAAATGCGACTATTCCTTCAGGATCCATGGAAACGACAATCATGACGAAAGACCGGTTGATCGGATTTCGGTTCTCTTATTGGTTTGACGAGCCGGAACGAGGAGATATTATCCTGTTTTCTTATCCGGTGGATGAGAGCCAGACTTATATAAAGCGGGTCATCGGTCTGCCGGGAGAGACTGTTGAGATCCGGGATGGAAAGATATATATTGATGGCAGCGAAACGCCGATTGAAGAGGACTATCTCCCGGAAGAATGGTACTGGGAAAATGACGGTTACTATTTTGAGGTTCCGGAAGATTGTTACTTTGTTATGGGAGATAACAGAAACAATTCTCTTGACAGTCGTTTTTGGGCCGAAAAGGCATTGGAGTCAGGCCTGGCCGCTACACAGGAGGATGCGCTCCAATACAGTTTTGTAAAAAAAGAAAAGATTAAGGGAAAGGCAATCTTTACCTACTATAAATCATTTAAGTTACTGGTTCATACGGCGGACTATCAGACAGATAACTGACAGTCAGAATAATTATTTGATGAGGAGATTATGATGGAAACAATAAAGACAGATATTTCAGCAGAGACAGAAGAGATGATGAATACCGCGGCAGAGACAGGAGCAGAAACGACGGAAACATCGGAGGCGGAGTCTGTAAAGACCGCGGCAGCAGAAGCGGCGCCGGTTTCGGAGACACCGGCTGAGTCTATGAAGGACATGGAGCAGGAACTGGAGGCATCATACAAAATGATGGGTGATGGAGAACATGATACAGATACATTGCTGGCATGGTCAAAAATCATGGAGTTATATGAAACAAAGGCAAATCTGACCGTAGAGATTTCCGGGATTGTCAATAAGGGTGTGATTGCCGAGGTTGAAGGAATCCGCGGATTTATTCCGGCATCGAGACTCAGTTTGCGGCATGTAGATGATCTGAATGAATGGCTTGGGAAAGAGATTCAGGTCAGAATCATAACGGCAGATCAGTCTGCGGATAAACTGGTTCTTTCTGCCAGAGAAATTTTAAAAGAGGAGAGGGATCAGACAAAGCAGATGAAAATTTCTTCCGTTGAAGTTGGAAGTGTTTTTGACGGCAAGGTAGACAGTATTCAGGATTATGGCGTTTTTGTGGATCTTGGTGACGGAGTTTCCGGATTGGTACATGTCTCCCAGATTGCTCTTGAACGCGTAAAGCATCCAGCGGATGTGCTGAAAGTCGGTCAGGAAGTTCGTGTTAAGGTAATCGGAAAACAGAACGGCAAGTTGAAATTAAGTATAAAAGCTTTGTTAGAACAGAAGAAACAGGATGAGGAGGTTCGGGTAAAGATTCCGAAAGCGGAATCGATCGGGACTTCAATGGGTGATCTGTTAAAGAATTTTAAATTTTAATTTAACGGATCGTTTGATGCCGGATTATATTTAAAATGTCGGATAAAGATGAAAGGCGCGGGAATGGCTGGGAAAAAATGGATGCATGAATCCGGAAAAGAGTTTGACTGTACAGCTCTGCACGGCAAATACTGCACGATTAATATGTCAGGTCAGGATGTCGGATATGCCCGTGTGGGAATTATTTCATCCGGCCCGCAGTATATTTTGTTTCAGTTTCGGGGAAAGCGGGGGCTCGCCGCAAAAGCATTTATCAAGGATATTACGGAAGTTAAGATGACAGAGCGGAAATTAAAAAAAGAGACGGAACTGATTGTGGAAGACTGGGATGATGAAGTGAATCCGTTTTGCTATTTTGTAGGAGAGCGATGTGATATTCATATGCATCAGACGCGGATGTTTGAGGCGACTCCCGGTTTTTTCGGAGCAAAGATTCTCTATGTGGACAGTCAGAACCATCTGATCCGCATAAAGGAAAACAGTAAACAGTTTAATGTCAGCATATCCATGATCTGCGGAATCATGCAGAGCGTATACTGAAAATATGTAACATACAGGATGGATTTATCATTCCCGGGAGAACTCAGATGGACAAAAAGATATTAGCCCGCAAGACTTTCAGTCTGGATAATGCGGAATTGGAAAAAGCGATCGAAGATTATAAGGCATCTAAGAATGATGTCAAAAAATTAGAGAATCTGATACGTGTTTTTAAAGAAGCGCAGGTCATTGTTCCGGTGGCTTTTCCGAAAAAGGCGGATATAAATGTCGTATTGAAAATGCTTCGAGGAGAGCCGCTCAAAAAGAACGAAGAATTCCGCATGATCCCTGTGACTGTTTCTGACCCGGATGGGAATAAATATGCACCGGTATTTACATCGCGGGATGCGATTCTGGAGACGAAAGATTTCCCTTATATGATACGGGTTCCTGCAGAACAGGTGGTTCGGAACGTTCTGAATGAAAAGGCAGGCCTGACCGGCGTGATGCTGGATCCGCAGACGAAAGGTTTTATTTTTCGCAGACATGCATTTACAACGGATTTTTCAAAACAGGGTGCCTCTTCCCGTAATGTACAGGTGAAAAAGGTTTCTAAGGCAGAATTTGCGGTTCTTGCACGAAATTCCGTGGAAAAAGGACAGATTCCGAAGATGTTGTTTGAAAAAAAGAGTGAGTTTGTTCGGGAACTGGATGAACGCGGCGCGGAGCTTTTATTGGAATTGTACGCGAAACCGTACGGAGATAAGCTGCCGAGCCCCTATACGATTGACGATTTCAGTGTCATGGCGTTGGATATTAATGAGGAGACGACCGCTGTCTGCATAGAGCTTCCGCAGAAAGGTCTGTTTGTTCAGGCGGCTTTATCTGCTTATGTGATTCTCAATCCCCAGACGGAAGAAGTTTATTATTATATGATTGAAAAAGGTGCGAAGGGAGAGAGTAATGTTCTGTGTAATATTACTCCCGACGGACGCCATCAGGAGCTTATGTCCGCGCCGCCGGTCGGAAGTGAACTGACGGCAGTGCTTGATCTGATTCGTGAAGAGAAAGAGGAAGCAGTTTAAAGCGAAATTTGTCTGCGCACACCTGACAGTTAAAAACACAGTAAAAATTCAGACAGTTCATTGGTACCATCCTGTCTATAAACAAAACCAGGACTGATGCAGTTGTATATCAGATGATGATACAGCTGTCATTTACAGAAGGTCGTGGAATTTGTTCCGCGGCTTTTCGTTTTATATGCGCAGGGGTGCGTAAGAAATATGACAGCTGTGCTGTCCGCACACTGAGCGGCGAGTAAGAGGCAAAAAACGCCTCCTACTCGATTCACAGGAAGAAAGGAAAAGAAATGTTTACCATTCGTACAGAGCAGAGTTTTGACTCAGCACATTTTCTTGCCGGATATGACGGGAAATGCAGCAATCTTCACGGCCACCGATGGCGTATCGTGGCGGAGGTGTGCGCGAAAGAGGTGCAGGAATCAAAACAACTGCGGGGCATGGTTGCTGATTTCGGAAATCTGAAACAGGATTTAAAAGAACTGACAGATGCCTTCGATCATACATTGATTTATGAGACTGGTTCCCTGAGGGATAAAACACTGCTTGCGCTCAGGGAAGAAGGTTTTCAGATGGTAGAAGTGCCGTTTCGTCCGACTGCTGAGAATTTTGCCCGGTATTTTTATGAACAGATGTGCTGCCGGGGTTATTGTATGAAACAGGCGAAGGTATATGAGACTCCGAATAATTGTGCCGTTTACAGTGCAGGAGAGGATATTGATGTCGAATTATAAGGTGGCTGAGATTTTCAGCAGTATTAACGGTGAGGGACCCAGACAGGGGCAGCTTGCCCTGTTTATACGAATGCAGGGTTGTAATCTCGACTGCAGCTACTGTGACACGCAGTGGGCAAACGGCGAGGATGCCAGATTTCACTGGACTTCGGCGGAGGAAATTATGGATCTGGTTCGTCAGATGCAGATTCGCAATATTACTTTGACCGGCGGAGAGCCGTTGTGCCAGGAAAATATCATGGATTTACTTCTGACGCTGGCGGCGGAGCCGTGGCTCCGTGTTGAAATAGAGACTAACGGCAGTGTACCATTGAAACCTTTTGCGCAGATTCAGAATGCGCCGTCTTTTAATATGGATTATAAGCTGCCGGGAAGCGGGATGGAACATGCAATGCTGACGGAAAATTTTGATGTTCTGTCTGATAAGGATACGGTAAAATTTGTGGTAAAGGATTATGGAGATCTGCAAAGAAGCCATGATCTGATTCGGGAATACGGCCTGAAGGATAAATGCAGAGTTTTTTTGAGCCCGGTTTACGGAGAAATTGACCCGGAAGAGATCGTGAATTTTATGAAGGACAACCATATGAATGATGTGACGATGCAGCTGCAGATTCATAAAGTGATTTGGGACAGCCGGATGCGGGGTGTCTGAAAGGGGACAGGATGGCGATTGATTCAAAAGCAGTACAGGAACATATACGGGGACTTTTGATCGCTTTGGGTGATGATCCGGAGCGGGAGGGACTGCGTGAAACCCCGGAACGTGTGGCCCGGATGTATGAAGAGGTATTTGAGGGTATGAATTACAGCAATCAGGAGATTGCTGTAATGTTTGACAAGACATTTGAGGATGATCTGACATTTTCGCAGACAAACAGTGATTTTGTGATCGTAAAGGATATTGACATTTTCAGTTTTTGTGAGCATCATATGGCATTGATGTATGATATGAAAGTGACGGTAGCCTATGTGCCTCATGGCAAGGTGATCGGACTCAGTAAGATTGCGCGGATTGCCGATATGGTATCCAAACGCCTGCAGCTTCAGGAACGGATCGGGACGGATATCGCGGAGATTGTAGAAGCTGTAACCGGTTCCGGTGATGTGGCGGTTCTGATTGAGGGCTGTCACAGCTGCATGACAGCGCGCGGAATCAAAAAAACGGATGCAAAGACATATACATCTACATTGCGAGGGAGATTTCAGACGGATATGATGCTGCAGACAAGGCTGAATCTGGCAATGAAATGATGACAGGAGGACAGTATGAAGGCAATGGTTTTGTGCAGCGGCGGTGTGGATTCTTCTACCTGCCTGGCAATGGCAGTTGAAAAATTCGGGTGTGAACAGGTAATTGCCCTGTCGATTTTTTACGGTCAGAAACATGACAGAGAAATCGAGGCGTCGCGTAAGATTGCGTCTTATTATCAGGTGGAGCAGCTGTTTCTGGATCTGGAGAAAATTTTTCAATACAGCGACTGTTCCCTGCTGGCTCATTCTAACCGGAATATTCCGCGGGAATCTTATGCGGAGCAGCTGAATAGAACAAACGGGAGGCCGGTTTCCACTTACGTTCCGTTCCGAAACGGTTTGTTTCTCTCCTGTGCGGCAAGTATTGCGCTGTCGAAGGGATGCAGCGTTATTTATTACGGCGCACACAGCGATGATGCGGCCGGGAATGCTTATCCGGACTGTTCGGATGCGTTTAAGGAAGCAATGGGACAGGCTATTTTTCTCGGAAGCGGGAATCAACTGACACTCGAAGCGCCATTTGTCTCATGGACAAAGGCTGAAGTGGTGAAACTGGGATTGAAACTGGGGGTTCCCTATGAATTTACCTGGAGCTGCTATGAGGGACAGGACAGACCGTGCGGTAAATGCGGGACCTGTATTGACCGGGCGCGGGCTTTTGCACTGAATGGCGTGGAAGATCCTGCGAATACCGGCGGCGATTGCGGGAGCAGCTTGCTGCGGAGCAATTGACTTTCATGGATGTTGGCGCACTGTGTCAGCAGCGCATGGAAGTTTGGTGTACAACATACAGGAGGGCAACAGTATGTCATCGGGAAGAATACGGGAGGATATGCAGGATATTACGCTGCTTGGAAACCGGAAGAATCAATATCCGACGGATTATGCGCCGGAACTGCTGGAGACGTTTGAAAATAAGCATCCGGATCATGACTATTTTGTGAAGTTTAACTGTCCGGAATTTACGTCACTGTGTCCGATCACCGGACAGCCGGATTTTGCGTCAATTACGATTGCTTATGTGCCGGAGACAAGAATGGTAGAGAGTAAGTCGCTGAAGCTGTATCTGTTCAGCTTTCGCAATCACGGAGATTTTCATGAGGACTGTGTGAACATTATCATGGAGGATCTGATTCGGCTGATGGATCCGAAATATATTGAGGTGTGGGGACGATTTCTGCCGCGCGGAGGGATCTCTATTGATCCGTACTGTAATTACGGTAAATACGGGACACGCTGGGAAGAGGTTGCCCGAAATCGCCTTGAGAATCATGATCTGTACCCGGAACATGTGGATAACCGGTGAAAACAGGATTAATGTGAAAGACAGTAACCTTTCGTCACTATATGTGCCGTCAGCAGAAAGGAGATTTTTATGGAACATATGAAGCGGATTGACCGCGTTTTGAAATACAGTGGCGCCATTGTGGATGTGTATGATGATGTGATGGAATCTCCGTCCGGACATATGGCTCACTGGGATTATATTGCCCATCGGAAGGGGGCGGCAGCAGTGCTGCCGGTCATGGATGACGGAAAAATACTGATGGTAAGGCAGCACCGCAATGCTTTGGAACGTGAGACGTTGGAAATTCCCGCGGGTTCTCGTGATGATGTGAATGAGCCTCGGATGCAATGTGCGGCGCGGGAATTAGAGGAAGAGACCGGATATCAGGCCGGAAGGCTGGAACTGTTGATTACAGTGGCTACCACGGTGGCATTCTGCAATGAGGTTATAGAGATTTATCTGGCGACAGACCTGAAAGAAACCGAATGCCATCCGGATGAGGATGAGTTTGTGGAACTCGAACAATATACCATTGAAGAACTGAAGGACATGGTCTTTTCGCAGAAGATTCAGGATTCAAAAACGGTAGCGGCAATCATGGCGTATTATGGGAAAATACATGCATGACGGTATATATTTTCTGTAAGAACCATGGATTCAGAAAATATTCACATATGACTCCGATGACATAGATGCCGGAGAGCAGAGCATATTTCAGAAAAAGAAGTGCTGATCGGTTTCTGCGGTTTTTGATCAGAACTATATAAGCCGGCAGATACGCAAAAATCTGCGGAACCAGTATTGTCCCGCTCAGGAGGATACCAAAGAAGGAAAACTGCCGTGCGAACGCGGCAGAAAGAACGCCGAGTGACAGTCCTGTCCAACCGCTGAATACAAGCAGAGCAGCTTTGCCGCGGTCAAATCCGGTGAAAATACAGAGAATGATCCATATCGGCAGACGGTTTTTCAGGAGAAAATGCAGGAAGCCGAGGGGGGATATATCCACGGCTGTGAGTTGTTTCAGCGCGTTTTCTGCCTGATAGCCCAGCCAGAAAGACTCGTCCGCCCATCGCAGACTGATGAGCAGGACACCAACAAAAAAGACACCAAGAAACAGGATCATATGTATTTTCAGAGTGATGTAAATGTGTTTTTTTCTCCATTTGATTGACATGTTCACAGATTCACTTTCTTTTTTTATTATGCTATGTGAAAAAAATAACACTATGCACAAACTGTTCACAAAAAAACAGAAGAAAATCGGCAAAAATGTCTTGATAATCTAAACTTTTGGTCTATAATAATAAAGTGAGTGAACGTTTTTGCTCATAGACAGAAAATCGAAGGGAGAAACATGTCATGAATGTTTTAGTTATTAACTGCGGCAGTTCGTCGCTGAAATATCAGTTAATTGATTCAGACACGGAGACAGTATTAGCGAAAGGGCTTTGCGAGAGGATCGGTATTGACGGAAAACTTACATATCAGAAGGCCGGTCTTGCCAAGGAGGTTTCCGAACCGGCGATGCCGACACATAAGGAGGCCATTCAGCTCGTTCTGGACGCGCTGGTGAATGAAAAGACCGGTGCGATCAAAGACCTGAGCGAGGTGGGTGCAGTCGGACACCGTATCGTACATGGCGGTGAGAAATTTGCTTCCTCTGCATTGATTACGGATGAGATGCTTGCGGCTGTTGAGGAGTGCAACGATCTGGCGCCTCTTCACAATCCGGCGAACCTGATCGGTATCAATGCCTGCAAGGATCTGATGCCGGGTGTACCGATGGTGGGTGTATTTGATACCGCTTTCCATCAGACGATGCCGGAGAAGGCATATCTCTATGGCCTTCCGTATGAGTATTATGAGAAGTACAAGGTTCGCAGATACGGCTTCCACGGTACGAGCCACAGCTTTGTTTCGAAGCATATGGCTGAGTTCCTCGGGATGGATATCAACAATTCGAAAATTATCGTGGCACATCTCGGCAACGGCGCTTCTATCAGTGCGGTAAAGGATGGAAAATGTATCGATACATCGATGGGACTTACTCCGTTGGAGGGACTTGTAATGGGTACCCGTTCCGGTGATATTGATCCGGCCATCATGGAGTTTATCGCTAAGAAAGAGAATCTGGACATCGCAGGTGTTATGAACGTGCTGAATAAGAAATCCGGTGTTCAGGGTATTTCCAAGGTTTCCAGCGATTTCCGTGACCTTGAAGAGGGCATGAACGAGGGCAATCAGCTCTGCGCGGCTGCGATCGAGGTGTTCAGTTATCGCGTGGCGAAATACATCGGCTCTTATGTAGCTGCCCTGAATGGTGTAGATGCGATTGCGTTTACGGCGGGTATCGGTGAGAACGCACCGACCGTTCGTGCGAAGGTTTGCGAGTATCTGGGATATCTCGGCATCACGATTGACGCTGAGGCGAACGGGCATCGCGGTGAGGATCTGATTATCTCCACGCCGGATTCCAAAGTTAAGGTCTGCATTATTCCGACGGATGAGGAGCTTGCGATCGCAAGAGATACCGTGGCGCTCGTGCAGGCTTAAATCCGGTTGGATTGTTGCCTGAAGGCAGCCTGATACGCGTATTGTCTGACACGGAAATATATGTGAATTGAACAGGAAATCTGGCATTGTTTTTAACCCCTTTTGTCAGGCTGAATCAGGCTGATAGAAGGGGTTTTTACAGGAATATAGTATGATGGCAGAAAAGAAAAAGAGAATTTTTGAAATTATACAGATCGGATCTTCAGGTGATTTTTTGAGCAGGTTGTGTGATGCGCTGATCACAGTCGCGATCTTATTGAATTTGTTTATTGCGATCTTTGACACGTTTGACGTTTCGCAGGCTTACGAGGATGTTTTGTATATGCTTGAGACGATCACGGTGGTCGGGTTTACTGTGGAATATGCGCTGCGTTTCTGGACGGCGGAGTATCTGTATCCGGATATGAGCCGGTGGAAAGCCCGGGGCAGATATACGGTGTCTTTTAATGCGATCATAGATCTCTTGTCTTTTCTGCCGTTTTACCTGCCGGTGGTGTTCCCCGGCGGAATTGTGGCGTTCCGGATGTTCCGGATTATCCGTATTTTGCGTTTGTTCCGCATCAATGCGTACTATGACGCGCTGAATGTGATCGGGGATGTCCTGAAACGGAAGCGCAATCAGCTGGCGTCGTCGATCTTTATCATTCTGGTTCTCATGGTTGCCTCATCCCTGTGCATGTACGGACTGGAGCATGAAGCACAGCCGGATGTGTTTAAAAACGCATTTTCCGCATTCTGGTGGGCAGTATCCACACTGCTGACTGTGGGGTACGGCGATATTTATCCGGTGACGATGGCAGGGCGGTTTTTCGGCATCGTCATTACCTTTCTCGGCGTCGGTATGGTGGCGATTCCGACCGGTATTTTATCTGCCGGTTTCGTGGAGCAGTATACGATGCTGAAAAATTCAGTGGATTATCTGATGGAGGAGGAACTGAAGTTTATTCGCCTGAAGGTGGGAGAGAACCATCCGTGGGAGAATAAAAAGGTCATGGATCTTCCGCTGCCGCCGGGACTGATTCTGGCCGTTATCCAACGGGCCGGCGATACGATTGTTCCGAGGGGTGATACTGTGATCTGCTCCGGGGATTCAATTGTCCTTGGGGCTGAAGGCGGTTCCGGGGATATCGGCATTACATTGAAGGAGATTGTGCTGCAGGAACGCCATCCATGGGTCGGATATGCGATCAAAGATCTGGATATTTCCCGGCAGACACTGATCGTTATGATCAGGCGGGACGGAAAGGCAATCATTCCGACGGGGTCGACCGTGATGCGGGAAAAGGATGCCGTATTCGTATATTCCAAGAAGAATATGGCGGACGCGCAGAAGATTACCATCTGAAAAAAACGGTTGACAAATAGCACATGTTTGATTACACTGTTTAGGTATGATTGCGGAAAAGTGTGTCCAATACGGCATCACAGAATCATAGATTTTATATAATGGGAGGTGTTACGAGATGTCGATCTGTCCGAAAAATAAATCTTCCAAAGGCAGAAGAAACAGCAGAAGGGCCAACTGGAAAATGACGGCTCCTACCCTGGTAAAATGCAGCAAGTGCGGCGAACTGATGGTTCCGCACAGAGTATGCAAGAACTGCGGCAGCTATAACAAAAAAGAAATCATTGCTGTCGACTAGACTGATGCATATGAGAGCGAGTAAAAGAATCAAGAGTTCGTCTGAAAACAGGCACTCTTGATTTTTTGTTTCACAGGAAAGTTCGTCCTGTGAAACAAAAAGCCATATAGCAGATTTCTTGAAATATCGTTTTAAGGTATGATGAACCGTTTCACGGAAAGTAAGGGGTGAACATATGTCAGATCAGGTTTATGATATCATGCATATGGACAGGCGGGTGGCAAAAATCGATACATCCGGACGCTGTAAGATTTACTATCCGTCGTTCATGCCTTATCACCTTTATCTGGATGACGCGTCCCCGGATGTTGATACGCTGGTAAATAATGTGACGAATTTTTATTACTGGTGTGCGACAAGAGTTCTTACGCTCGACCGCACATATGCGAAAGAGATTCTGAACAGTATCGGGATGAAACAGGCGGTCACGGACCGGGAGCGTGCACAGATCGCTCTTTCCTATCGATGCGCTTCTCTGACGGATGTTTTCTGGGTTCGGGAACATACGGAACGTGTTACTTTTTCCGATATAAATTTGTATGATAATCATCTGAGCAATGCCTTCATTGACATTTCTTTGAGGGGCAGACAATATACGGTAGACAATCACAGCATGGCCCGCGATTTATCCACAAACGGATGCTTCCCGAAAGCATGGCGGCGGGTGGAAGACGGTTTCCTGCTCTTAAAGGATGGAGGAGAGGACGCCGTAAAGCGGGAACTTCTGGCGAGTCAGATTGCAAGGTGTTTTGATGTATCTCAGGTCCTGTATGAGGCGGATGTGTTTGACGGAGAATGTGTGACTGTAAGCCGCAATATCACATCAAAAGAATTTTCCATTGTTCCGATGGATGCATTTGAAATCTATTCTTTGAATCACGGAAGAAATATCAGAAAATATATTTTAAATCTGGACCGGCACAATTATTATATGATGAATATCATTGATTATCTGACGGGCAATACGGACAGGCACTGGGGTAACTGGGGGGTATTAGTACGGAATACGACCAATAAGCCGGTGAGCCTGCATCCGCTGATGGATTTTAATCAGACATTTTATTCCTATGATACGCCGGACGGGGCGAACTGTCAGACGCTGTTCGGAAGGAAAGCTACCCAGAGGGAGGCAGCGCTGGAGGCAGTGAAGAGAATCGGTTTAAATCAGCGCAGGGAAGTAGAACGAGACTGCTTTGCGGAATTGCCGGAATACTATGATATGTTTGTACAGAGACTGGGCATATTAAAAGAGAAAACGGTTGATTTATAGAATTCATTGTTGTATATTCAATTATTATATAGATTTGTACGGAGGACTTTATATGGCTGATATAGTTCGCGTGGTTGTAGACGCGATGGGAGGCGACAATGCACCGGGAGAGATTGTAAAGGGTGCGGTGGAGACTGTGAACTCCCGGAATGATATAGAGGTGATTCTGACCGGCCGGCAGGAGCTGGTGGATGCGGAACTGGCGAAATATACATATCCGGCGGATCGGATTCGTACGGTTCATTGTGAAGAGGTGATCGAGACGGCGGAATCGCCGGTGCACGCTATCGGAGGCAAGAAAAATTCTTCCATGGTGGTCGGTATGAATATGGTAAAGCGCTCAGAGGCGGATGCGATTGTCTCCGCGGGGAATTCAGGTGCGATTCTTGTTGGCGGACAGATGGTGGTCGGCCGGATCCGGGGCGTGGAGCGGTCGGCGCTGGCACCGCTGATTCCGACAGAGGATGGCGTTGCACTGCTGATCGACGCCGGCGCGAATGTGGATGCCCGTGCGTCGCATCTGGTGCAGTTCGCACAGATGGGTTCTATTTATATGAAGGATGTCGTCGGCATTCGGCAGCCGCGTGTAGCTATTTTAAATATCGGTGCTGAGGAGGAGAAGGGCAATGCTCTGGTCAAGGAGACCTATCCTCTGCTGCAGACGTGTGAAGGGATTCGTTTTATCGGAAGTATCGAGGCACGGGAGATCCCGCATGGCGGGGCGGATGTCATTGTATGTGACGGGTTTGCCGGGAATATTGTACTGAAGCTGTATGAGGGGTTGGCCGGTACACTTTTAAAAAAGGTAAAGGAAGGTATGATGTCTTCCTTTAAATCGAAGCTGGGAGCACTTCTGATCAGAGATGCCATGCGGCAGACATTAAAAAGCTTTGACGCGTCGGAGTACGGCGGGGCGCCGCTGCTCGGGTGCAGGGGATTGCTTGTGAAGACGCACGGCAGCGCCATGGCAGGTGATGTGAAGAATTCCATTATTCAGTGCGTTACCTTTAAACAACAGGGAATCAATGACAAGATCAGCGAACATATCGGTCGGCGTAAAAAAACAGATGAGACGGACGGACAGTAATATGGAATTTGAGAAAATCCGTGATGTGATAGCGGAAGTATTGGATGCTGAACCGGAAGAGATTACGGAGGAGACGGCTTTTACGGAACTGGACGCCGATTCTCTGGATCTTTTTCAGATATTGACGGAGCTGGAGGATGTGTTCGGTGTGGAGATACTGACGGAGCAGATCGATCAGATACGGACCGTCGGCGATGCAGCAGATCTGATTCGTCATATGCTTCTCTGAGTTCTGAGAGCTCGCAGAGCGGAGCAATCGACTTTCATGGATATTGGCGGGCTGCGTCAGCAGCGCATGAGTGTTTACTATAAATGTTATGCTCACGATCGCGCAAGGAATGGCTGCTTACGCAGCCCGCGGTCGGCGCAATAGGAAACGACTTAAGTCGATTCCTATAATTATCATGGGGCTGTCGCTACTTTGTGCGGCAGCCTTATAAACATACGCAGGGGGCGCGTAAGGAATATTGGGTTCGGATGAGTATGAAAATGAAAGGGACAATGTATGGATAAGCTAAAGGAATTCCAGAAAATGATCGGATATCAGTTTCAGCGGGAGGGATTATTGCGTCAGGCTCTGACGCACAGTTCATATGCGAATGAACATCATATGAAGCGGGTATATAATAACGAACGTCTGGAATTTTTGGGTGACGCCGTTCTGGAACTGGTGACAAGCGAACATTTATACCGGACGTATCCGGACTGGCTGGAGGGTGAACTGACGAAGGTACGGGCGAGTATCGTATGCGAGCAGACACTGGCTTTTTGTACGCAGGAATTGCATCTGGGGGATTATATATTTCTCGGGAAAGGAGAGGACCATACCGGAGGCCGGAAGAGGAAGTCTATTCTTTCCGATACGTTCGAGGCGGTGATCGGAGCCATTTATCTGGACGGCGGTTTTGCCGGGGCGAAGGCGTTTATTCATCGTTTCGTTTTGAATGATCTGGGCAATATGCAGCTTTTTTATGACAGTAAAACCATCCTGCAGGAGATTGTTCAGGGGGAGAACATGGGAGAACTCTGCTATCGCCTGGTGGAGGAAAGCGGCCCCGATCACAACAAGAGTTATGTCATAGAAGCCTGCATCGGCGGTGAAGTGCTGGGGTGCGGAGAGGGACATACGAAGAAGGCGGCGGAACAGGAGGCGGCTTACCGGACGATCCTGCGGTTGGGAGGAAAGTATGTATCTGAAAAGCATTGAGATACAGGGTTTTAAATCTTTTGCCAATAAGATCATCTTTGAATTTCATAACGGTATTACAGCGATCGTCGGACCGAACGGAAGCGGAAAAAGCAATGTCGCGGACGCAGTTCGCTGGGTGCTGGGTGAGCAGAAGGTAAAACAGCTGCGCAGCTCCAGCATGCAGGATGTGATTTTTGCGGGGACGGAGAACCGTAAACCGGTGAGCTTTGCCTATGTATCGATCACTCTTGACAATGAGGATCATGCTCTGCCGATTGATTATAATGAAGTGACAGTGGCGAGGCGTGTGTATCGTTCGGGCGAGAGCGAATATCTGCTGAACGGTTCGTCCTGCCGCCTGAAGGATATTCAGGAATTGTTTTATGATACCGGTATAGGAAAAGAGGGGTATTCCATTATCGGACAGGGGCAGATTGACCGCATTCTGGGCGGGAAACCTGAGGAACGCAGGGAACTTTTCGACGAGGCTGCCGGGATCGTAAAGTATAAGCGCCGCCGGCAGATGACCATAAAAAAGCTGGAGAATGAACAGCAGAACATGGTTCGCATCACAGATATTCTGACA